>JBBQJE010000125.1:0-10098 GCA_038325635.1 Bacteroidales bacterium | reverse complement strand
CGGCCACACCGGCAGCGAAGATTCAGATACTATTTAATTCTTCACTTGGCGATGTCATTTCAGGTCAGGGATCCGGTAATCTCCGAATGGTTTATGATCAGCAGGACAATTTTACCATGTATGGCGATTACACTATTTATAAAGGTGATTATTTGTTTACCCTTCAGAATGTGATAGGGAAAAAATTCAAACTGGAAGAGGGAGGGACAATTACTTGGAACGGAGATCCTTACGAAGCAATTATCGACTTTAATGCTTCTTATAATCTAAAGGCCTCTATAAAAAACTTATTAGCAGATACTTACAAAAATGACAATACCGGCCGAATACCTGTCGTGTGTAAGATCAACCTTTCGCATAAGTTACTCAATCCGAATCTCAAATTTGATATTCTATTCCCTGCCGCCGACGAAAGAACCAAAGATGAATTGCAACAATTTATTAGTACCCAGGATGATATAAATCGCCAAATGCTAACGCTTTTGCTTATCGGGCAATTCTATACACCTGAATATATTCGCGGCAGAACCGATACACAAGCAAACACCGGAGCCCTGGTAGGCGCAACAACTTCCGAAATGCTATCCAGTCAATTGTCTAACTGGCTCTCACAAATCAGTAGTAATTTTGACGTTGGATTCAACTATAGGCCAGGTGATCAAGTAAATACAAATCAAATGGAATTTGCATTAAGTACGCAAATTTTCGACGATCGGGTTACCATTAATGGCAATATCGGCAACAACAGCAGTTTGCAAACAAACAACACTCGTTCTGTTGTCGGTGAAATCGAGGTCTTTATTAAATTGATCAAATCAGGAAAACTACAATTGAAGGTTTACAATAGAGCAAACACGGATATGACCTATGATACGGCACCGTACAAACAAGGAGTCGGCTTTTCATATCGGGAGAGCTTCAATTCATTTCGGGATCTATTTCTTCCCCGACGGGAAAAAAAGCTATTACAACTAAAAACTTCAGAAATTAATCCCACCAAGTAATGTGAAATTAATTTCTAATTTTGCCATGAACCCAATGGTTTGAATCTTCCTTACTAATACGATGATTCAGAAAAGGTAAATTTTAGCTTGGAATTTATGACATGGACTGAAAGTCAAAGAAACGGTGTATTATTTACTGTGCTAATTCATGCAGGGATTTTGCTCACGTTACTGATGTTTACCTTATCAGCTGATATTACATTAAAGTCTAACGAAGGTTTGCTTGTTGATTTTGGCTATTCTGATACAGGTATAGGCGAGGAAGAACCTTCTGCTGTTTATTCAAAAAATGACAATCTTTATAAACCACCTGTTCAGGCTGATCAAAAAGCCACAACCACCGCAGCACCTGCCTTTAAGCCAAGTGAGATCAAAGAAGAAGATCTGCTAACCCAGGAACATGAAGCTTCCATTGCACTCCATACAGCAAAAACTCCGAAGAAGGTTGTAGAGAAAAAGAAATTAGATCCGAACATTGAACTTGAGAAGAAAAGAAAACAGGAGCAATTAGCCTTGCAACGAATTGAAGAGCAAAAAGCACAAAAGAAACAGAAGGAAGAAGAGACGATCGGCAACATCAATTCACGTGTAAAGAATGCTTTTGGCGGAGGATTAACCGACAACGGTTCTACTTCAAAAGGTGAGGGAATTACCTATGGCCCAGGTAACCAGGGTGATCCAAACGGACAACCGGGTGTCAAAAGATACGGTCCTGGAGGTGGAACCGGTAATAACATTTCCTATAATCTCTCCGGTCGGCAGGCTCGTTCCATGCCAAAGCCCGCCTATCCCGGTAATGAAGGTGGAATTGTAGTGGTGGAAGTTACGGTCGACAAACTTGGCAAGGTATCTGCCGCTAGAGGAGGTATTTTTGGATCTACCTCGAGTGATCCTGACTTACTGGAAGCGGCAACCAAAGCCGCCAGAGCTGCTAAATTCAATGTGGACGACAATGCCCCGGCATTTCAGAAAGGAACTATCACATATCACTTTGTGCTTCAGTAACCAATAAAAAGGGATAAGGGAGAACGGAAAACGCACTCCGTCATCCTGACTCGATTCTCATTCTCCTGCCTCAATTCACCGTCCTCTTGCCTCCATTTTCCGTCTTTTTTCCGTTTATATAAATTTAACAATGATTTTATCTGCCTGATTCATAGCGCTGAATAAATGACTATCTTTGCACCCAAATTAATTAAATGCGAAAAATAAGAAATATTGCTATTATTGCCCACGTCGACCACGGTAAAACAACCTTGGTTGATAAGATGATTCTTCACTCTAATATCTTCAGGTCCAATCAACACCCGGGGGAATTAATCCTCGACAGCAATGATTTGGAACGCGAAAGAGGAATAACCATTCTGGCAAAAAACGTTTCAGTAGTTTACAAAGGTGTTAAGATTAATATCATTGATACTCCTGGTCACTCCGACTTCGGCGGCGAAGTTGAAAGGGTATTGAACATGGCAGACGGAGTTCTTTTGTTAGTGGATGCTTTCGAAGGGACAATGCCTCAAACAAGATTTGTACTTCAAAAAGCGATAGAACTGGGATTGAAACCAATCGTAGTGGTCAATAAAGTGGACAAACCAAATTGCCGTCCTGATGTCGTTCACGAACAGGTTTTCGAGTTAATGTATAGTTTGGATGCTTCTGAGGATCAACTTGATTTTCCAACCATTTATGGTTCGGCCAAACAAAACTGGATGAGTACTGATTGGAAAAATCCAACCGACAACATTGAACCTCTTTTTGATGCTATTCTGGAACATATTCCGGCACCTCCTGAAAATGAAGGTACGCCACAAATGTTGATTACCTCGCTCGATTATTCGAAATATATCGGACGTATTGCTATCGGCCGTATTCACCGTGGCGAAGTCAAAGAAGGCATGAATGTTTCCCTTGTCAAACGTGACGGAACAATTACCAGATCCAAAATAAAGGAATTGCACGTATTTACCGGATTAGGTCGCGAAAAAGTAGCTACTGCACTGAATGGTGACATTTGCGCTTTAGTTGGTATCGACGATTTTGAAATTGGTGATACCGTTTGTGACTATGAAAACCCGGAGGCGCTGGATCCAATCGATGTGGATGAACCAACCATGAGTATGTTGTTTACCATCAACAACTCACCATTTTATGGAAAGGAAGGTAAGTATGTAACCAGTCGCCACATCCATGAACGCCTCGAACGTGAATTGGAAAAAAATCTGGCCTTACGCGTTGAACCAACCGACTCGGCCGACTCTTGGAATGTAAACGGACGTGGAGTTCTACATCTTTCAGTTTTGATCGAAACCATGCGCAGAGAGGGATACGAGTTGCAAGTTGGTCAACCTCAGGTATTGTACAAAGAAATTGATGGAGAACGCAACGAGCCTATCGAGCTTCTGGATATTGACCTTCCCGCAGAAATGGCCGGTACCGCCATCGACTTCGTTACACGCCGAAAAGGTGAGATGATCAATATGGAGCACAAAGGAGATCGTACACACCTCGAATTTCATGTTCCGTCGAGAGGAATTATCGGATTACGAACCAATCTGCTTACTGCAACACAAGGTGAGGCCGTTATGTCGCACCGTTTTCTAGAATACGACAAGTACAAAGGCCCAATCGAAACACGTATTAACGGATCTTTAATTGCCATGGAAACCGGTACTGCATTTGCTTATTCTATTGGTAAACTTCAGGATAGAGGCAGATATTTTATAGAGCCTCAGGATGAGATTTACGAAGGACAAGTTTGCGGCGAAAATAACCGTGACGGAGACATGGTGCTCAACCTCACAAAACCAAAAAAGCTCACCAACATGAGAGCTTCAGGTTCTGATGATAAAATTAGGTTGACTCCTGCCACAAAATTTAGTTTGGAAGAAGCTCTCGAATACATTCAAAAGGACGAATATGTGGAGGTCACACCGAAATCTATCCGTCTAAGAAAGATTATGCTGAACGAAACTGATCGTAAAAGATCTTCTAAAAGCAATTAATAGTCCGAAATTTCGGGGTTTTACTAAAAAAAATCCGATTCTGAAAAGAATCGGATTTTTTTTGTGCTCTTTAAAATACTGATTGACAGTCTAATAAAAAACATATTAATTTTTTATTTAAAAATATGGTACTATGTGTTGCATAGTACCATATTAAATATATATATTTGTATCGCCTACTTCAGTGTAATGAAAGGTACTATATAGATACTAATAAAACAATAAGTAGCCCATTTATATTTTGAAATACATTAATTGAAGCTAAAATGAACATCGACAATTCAAAAGCACAAATGAGGAAAGGGATCCTGGAGTATTGTATACTTCTAATCCTTTCAAAAAAGCCTTTGTATGCTTCAGACATCATCGGCGAGCTGAAAGCAGCTCAAATGATAGTGGTAGAGGGAACACTCTATCCACTGCTAACCAGACTTAAAAATGAAGAGTATCTCTCCTATCGTTGGGAGGAGTCTCTTCAGGGTCCACCGCGTAAATATTACGAACTGACGCCAACCGGAGGAAAATTCCTTGCTGAACTTAAAATCTCCTGGGCAGAATTAGTGGATGCTATTGAAAGGCTAAAGAATCCTGATGAAATTATAAAGAATATAGATTAAACGTTCACGTAGGGGCAGCCCTCGCGGCTGACCTTCTGGTAAAACAAAATTTTACAAAAAAAATCACAACCAAGATAAATAGCAAGAAAATGAAAAAGACATTGACAATCAACCTAAGCGGATCCGTTTTCCATATAGACGACGACGCGTATGAAAAACTCTACACTTATCTCAACAAAATCAACAACCATTTTGGGAACGATGCGGATTCCAAAGAGATCGTCGAGGATATCGAATCCAGAATAGCTGAAATTTTTTCCGGCAAAATAAAAAGTGGTGATGAAGTAATCAACATTACCCATGTGGAAGAAGTAATTGTGATCATGGGAACTCCCGAGGCTATCTCCAACGAGGAGGAAGAAAAAGTTGAAAAGGAAAAAGTAACGGATAAGAAATCTAATCGATTAAAGGGTAAAAGACTCTACCGTGATTCAGACGATAAGATTTTAGGCGGAGTATGCAGTGGTTTAGGAGCTTACTTCAACGTGGATCCGGTGATCATCCGAATCATATTTGTGGTGGCTCTCTTTCTTCCTATCGGCAGCAGTGCATTAATCTATAGCATTCTATGGATTGTTGTCCCGAAGGCATCAAGCACCGCCCAACGACTCGAAATGAAAGGGGAAGCAGTGAACATCGACAACATTTCAAAATCTATCAAAGAAGAGATGCACGATGTAAAAGAGAATTTTAGAAATTATCGCTCAAATCCGAATTACTCGATAGGCAGAAGCGGAATGCAGGAGGTAGGTAACGTATTGGTTGCCATCTTAAAAGTGATTGGAACCATCCTGCTGGTGATTATTGGTATTCCTTTCCTTATTATTGGGGCAGTCGCACTAATTGTGCTGTTTTCTCTTCTGTTTGCATCACATGAAATTCTTAGCATGACTCCTTTTGAAAATGGTTTCGATCATTTGAATCTCTTTTTTGCCAACGGATCAACCTTAAATTGGATCTGGATAGGCCTGTTTCTGGTGATTAGTGTACCGCTGATTATGCTCATCTATGCAGGAATTAAAATGATTTTTCGCATCAAATCACACAATCATATATTCGGATCCATTATTGGAGGGATATTCATTATCGGAATTTTCATCCTGCTGATCAATGGGGCCAGTACTCTTGGAGAATTTAGCAAATCTACGACGATCACAAATCACGAAAGTCTGACACTAAAATCTGACACACTCATCCTTTCTGCCAAACACAGTCCAGGGGAAACAGATATTGAAGAAATTATAGATCCCGACCTAAATTTTGGTCACTATAAAATAGGCACTTTAAACGGCAAAGAGGTACTAATTGGTGTTCCACAACTAAGGATAGAAAAGACGAATGACAAAGAATTTGACTTTGTAGTGAATAAGGTTTCGCGTGGAACAAACTCGAACACTGCACAAAACAATGCAGAGGAAATCCCTTTCAAATACCAAATTAAGGATTCGCTGGTGAACATTCAACCATCCTTTATCCTTCCTTCTAAATGGAGAAACCAACGTGTAAATCTCAAAATTAATGTTCCGATTGGCAAAACTATCTTCCTGGATGAATCACTTAAAGATATCCTTTGGGATGTTAAAAATGAGACAGATACGTATGATTCAGATATGGTCAATAAATATTGGACGATGAAAGCCGAAGGTCTGACGTTAGTAAACAGAGCCATTCCAATTGTCAAATCATTAAAATAATAACATTATGAGCTTCTTTTATCGTGTCGGCATTTTGGTTGCCATGCTCCTCTCATTTCTCTCAGGCTTCGGTCAAAGCAGAGCACAAAAAATATTTGACCGCTATCCAAATGATTCAGGATTCACTTACTTCACCTTCTCGAAATCAATGATTGACGCACTACACCTCGATATGGATGAAGAAGGGAAAAAAATCACTGGCGATTTCCATGAATGCAGGGTTCTAATTTACAACGCTGAAAAAGGGAACATTAAGAATTTCTGTTCGCAAATTTCCAATGAGCTTAGCTCTCTTCGTTATGAACAGATTCATCCCAAGAGTGAAAAAACATCTGACGACGCCGAATTCTGGATAGAAGGAAATGGAAATAGAATCTCAGAATGCCATATCATTCTGGGTAAAAAAGGAGAAGACCAAACTTCCTCATTGCTGATTTCCTTCTACGGAAATTTCAAAGTCGAAGATCTGCGCAAGTTGGAGAAGATTGGTCAAAATCAGAGCAAATGAACATCAATTATCCTATTAATTAGTTAATTAGTTAGTTAGGATAATTGATATTCATTCGAGACGTCGGTGAGCACTTCGCAACCTGTTTCTGTAACAAGCAGTGTATGTTCGAATTGGGCTGAAAGTCTGTCATCCACGGTACGTGCAGTCCATCCGTCGATTTGATCCACTTTTACACGAGGTTTCCCCTCATTAATCATCGGTTCGATGGTGAAAATCATTCCTGGTTTCATCTTCGGACCGCTGTTTTTTCGGGCAGCATGATCAACCTGTGGATCTTCATGAAAATCAACACCAACGCCGTGTCCGCAAAATTCATAAACCACACTGAATCCCTGCGACGTCGCATATCGATTGATAAAATAGCCAATATTTCCAAAGTAATTCCCTGGGAACACCTGCTGAATACCCAAATTAAGACACTGTTTTGTGGCCTTAATCAGCTTTTCCGCTTCTAATGACACCTCTCCTACTTCAAACATTCTACTGGTATCACCAAAATAGCCATCCAAAATGGTAGTAACATCCACATTTAAAATATCTCCCTTTTTCAAGATGGTCTGAGGAGATGGAATGCCATGACAAACTACCTCATTCAGCGAGATACAACAGGATTTAGGAAATCCGTTGTAGTCGAGCGTAGCCGGGATTGCCCCCTTATCAGCCATGTACTGATGGATCAAACTATCCAGATATTCAGTCGACACCCCCTCCTTAACAAATGGTTCAATATATAATAGCGTTTCGCCTGCCAGTTTGGAACTTTTCCGAATCCCTTCAATTTGTTCGGCTGTTTTGATCAAGATGTTCATGTGCACAATTTTTTGTAAAGTTATAGCTATTCTTTAAAAGAGCAAGAGTATTTTAAAAAGTCACTTTAGTTCACTTTAAGTACTTCTTAATAAACTCAACCTTCTCCTCCATCGGCAAATACCCATCCAACCACTTAATCTCAAATCCATCCCGTTCCATCTTCCGAAACCAGGTCATTTGTCGTTTGGCAAACTGGTGAATGGCTATGTTCAAACGTTCAAACATCTCCTCCCGGGAAAGTTCGCCTATCAAATAGAGCGTTAAGTATTTGTATTCCAGTCCGTAATAAGTCAGATTCTCCGGCGTTAGCCCTTTGTCTAACAATCCCTTAACCTCCTCAATCATCCCATCCTTCAACCTTTGTTTCAACCTTTCGGTGATACGCTCTCGACGCGTATCCCGATCGAATTGAACACCAATAATCAATGAATTAATGGCAGGGAATTCGAAATCCAGATCAGGATGAGATAACAAATGCTCCTCAATTTCGATGGCACGGATAGCCCTGTTCTTAGTTTCCGTATCACTGCTGTTATGCACTGTTTTATAAGCCTTTAGTATCTCGGAAAGTTCTTCAAGCGACAATTGAGATAACTCCTCTCGTCTCATTTTATTGGATGGCACCTGAGTTAGTTTATATCCTTTGAGAACAGCCTCCAGATATAAACCACTTCCGCCGCAAAAAACGGGAAATTTATCTCTTGATTGAATATCCTTATAGGCACGGATAAACTGACGTTGGAATTCAAAAACATTGTATTGGGCGCCAGCTTCAGCCATATCAATCAAATGGTATGGAATTTTTATGCCTTCAACGGTATAATCAGCCAGATCCTTTCCTGTGCCCAAATCCATTCCCCGGTAAATCTGGCGGGAGTCGGCAGAGAGAACTTCCCCATTTAATTCATGGGCAACCCTGGCGGCCAATTGAGTCTTTCCGGTGGCAGTAGAGCCGAGGATGGTTAGCATGTCATATTTCATAACGAATAGTATAATTCCTTAACTTTCTCCCTTCCTTTTGCTATTTTTGCACTTATGAAAACACCGTTTCAGCAAAATATAAACATCCGCAACAAAAGAGCCAGTTTCGACTACGAATTTATTGAAAAATTTGTTGCCGGAATCGTTTTACTTGGTACCGAGATTAAATCGATCAGATTAGGGAAAGTGAGTATGAACGACGCATACTGCCATTTTGTAAGTGGCGAAATGTTGATCAAGAACTTATCCATCTCTGCTTACGATTTCGGCAGCTGCAACAATCATGAAGTTTTACGTGAACGGAAGTTGTTACTAAACAAAAAGGAACTCCGTAAAATGGAGCGAAAAGTCAAGGAAAATGGACTAACAATTATTCCCATAAGATTATTCCTCAACGATAAAGGACTGGTAAAAGTTGAGATCGCGCTGGCCAAAGGGAAGCACACCTACGACAAAAGAGCCTCGCTAAAGGACAAAGATGCCCAGAGAGAGATGGATCGGCACGAGAAGTATTAATTTCATGAAACGAGCATGAATCAAAACTCATAAAAGGCGATGAAAATTAGATGTGTGAGTTCCATACGAACGTTCAAATTGTCAATATATTAACTAGCATATTTTCGTGTGAAACGAGCATGAGCCGAAGCTCACAAAAGGGAATGAAAACTCTATTTGCGAGTTCCATACGAACGTTCAAATTGTCAATATATTAACTAGCATATTTTCGTGTGAAATTTGGGATTATTTGTTGGAATCAGGTCAATACAGCAATCCCAATAACCATAAGGGTATCTTGTTAGCGTATCCTATTTCCAGATCATCCAGGAATAAATAGGATTGATCAAAATCTCTGACCTGTTTTGCATTTTTGTTTTTACCACCTATTTCGATAACATATTTATTGTTAACCATAAAATCAGCGCTTTCGTGAAGCGCAACTTCATGATTCACGCTTAGTTGATTTAGAGCAAAAGTTTCTCTCAAACTTCCGATGTTTACCATTTCCGGATTTAGGACATAGAACAAATTCGGATTATCAAGGAAAATTTTATCCGGTTTTTGCAACCTGCTAATATATTTATCTGTTAGATTGACCAATTTGATCATTCTGACTTTTTCGAGGTATTGGAAATAGAGCAAAACAGTTTGACGGTGAAGTTCAGTCCGCTCACTTATTTTTGAAATATTGGGTTTAAATGGTGCAGAAGCAGCAATTACCTTTAGTAAGATTAACATTTTTCTACTTTGCGAAATATCAAAATTTTCAATAATTCTTAAATCAGTTTCTAAAACAGTACGGATGATTTGTTCAAGCGTCATAAAATAATCCCGCTCCTTTTCGAGAAAATAAGGGAAATAGCCGGTTTTCAAATAGGCTGAAAAATATTTTAGTACTGGAATTTTATTCGCAATCCCGGATGCTATTGAAACATGGTCACTGAATATTTCAGTTAGCTGGTAGATTGGTAAAGAGATAAT
>JBBQJE010000124.1:0-10167 GCA_038325635.1 Bacteroidales bacterium | reverse complement strand
TCTTATCGGCTTATTGATTTTATGGGATTAAAAAACATTCAGTATGCTTTGTTGATAACCGGTTTTTTGGTTGGATTACCGATGATGTACAATGCCAGTTTTCTGGTGCTAATACCAATTATTTTCACCTTTGCCAACATTACAAGATTACCTATAATCTGGCTTGCACTGCCTTTGTGTTCGGCCTTATCTGTGGCTCATTGTTTTTTGCCACCTCACCCTGCACCAACCTATGTATCATTTATTTATGAAGCCAATGTTAACAAAGTACTACTCTATGGGCTAATTCCGATGGTGCCGGCCTGTCTGATCGGCGGTGTATGGTTATCCCGATTTATGAAAAAAGTAAAGGCAGTGCCGCCGGCGGATCTATTTACGCACCGGGATTTTGCGAAAGACGAACTTCCCGGAATCGGAATAAGTATCCTTTGTGCAATTGCTCCTATTATATTAATGTTACTTGGAGCGGTTACAGATGTGGTGGTAGGCGCACCCCCCATAAAAGCTGAACTCGCCAAACTTGGAATTGAAAACATCACCGGTTTTTACTCGCATCACTTTGTCGATAAAGGTTTTAGTAGTCAATCTGCTTATACGCTATCGCTGATTCTTACCTTTTTCAAGTTTATCAGTGAAGCAAATATTGCGCTTTTCTCAGCTGTTATTATCGCCATTTTTACGCTCGGGTTACGCCGTGGTCGCACTATGGATGATGTGATGCAGATTGCCGCCAAATCTATTGGAGCAGTATCGATGATCCTTTTGATTATTGCCGGAGGAGGGGCTTTTTCCCAAGTTCTAAAAGATAGTAATGTGATCGAATACATTCGTTCCATTTCATCCTCGATTCATATTAATCCATTATTAATGGCCTTCGTAGTAGCCTCAATATTCAGATTAGCAGTTGGTTCTGCTACTGTTGCTACACTAACCACTGCGCCAATTATGTTGCCCATTATGCAACAAACCGGTACATCTCCAGAATTGATGGTTTTAGCAACCGGTGCAGGTAGTGTGATGTGGTCGCACTTCAACGATTCAGGCTTTTGGATGTTCAAAGAATATTTTGGATTAAACATAAAACAGACCTTCCAAACTTGGACAGTGATGGAATCAACTATCGGGGTTGTCGGAATCGTATCCGTTTTATTGATGAGTTGGTTTATGTAGGGGCAATCCCTTGCGGTTACCAGGGAAACGGGGATCTTAAAATTTGTTAAATTTTTTAATCATTAATGAACCTTTCGAATCTTGGTGCATCTAATTGATTGTTATAGGGAAATTCCTATTAATGAAATTTAATACAGAAATTATGAAAGCAAAAATTTTAATGTTGGTAATGATGATAAGCTTTTCGGCTTGCTTGATTGCTCAACCATCAGACCTCGTTGCAAAGAAAAAGATTCAGACCGAAATGAAAGTAGGCATGAATGACAGAAAGATGATGAAAGGAGATCGCATGAACGGTATGCGTGGCAAGCGAATGCATGAGAATAGAGGTCCTGCCAATGGTTTAAATCTTACCGCAGAACAAAAAGAATCTTTCAAGAAAAGTATGTTGGCAGTACATAAGCAACTGCAACCTCTTCGCAATGAACTTGGCGAAATGGAGGCTCGCCAGAACACCCTGGTAACAGCCGATAAGGCGGATTTGGGAGCCATCAATAAAAATCTTGAAAAAATTGGCGAACTCCGTGTACAAATGGCTAAGATTCAATCCAAAGCCCGTGTTGAATTACGTGCACAATTAACGGATGAGCAACGTTTGAAATTTGATCTTCAAAAAGGGAAGATGAAGGCAGGAAAACCGATGCAGGGAAGGCGGATGAGGCCGATATGATAAAATAAAAAGATAGGGACAGGTCGCGACTTGTCCCTATCTTTTTATGATAAATTCAAAATTGGCACCTTGTCCAAAATCGGAAATTAAATGGATAGTTCCTCCCAAACCTTCGACTAAGGCTTTGACAGTCGCCAAACCGATTCCGTGCCCTTTCTCACCAAACTTATCCAAAGTATCATTTGTCTCGAAAATCTCAAAAATTCGCTCTTTATCCGCCTGACGAATTCCCGGCCCATTATCAACAACATTTATTTTGACAAAGCCCGAAAAATCTTCGATATGGATCGAGATCGCAGGCTCCGGATTGTTATTGTATTTAATTCCATTCGTAATCAGATTGATAAAAATTTGTTCCAAAGCAATCTTATTACTATAAATAAATAGGTCGTGTTTAGGTGAAATATGAAACCGACATTCGTGGGCCGAATCTATCAATGGTATTAATCCTTCGATCACTTTATTCAGACAAAGTTCAACTTTATTATCGGTTAATAGTCGGGTGTTTTTGCTGTATTTTAAGATACCGTCTATCAACTGAGTTAGTTTGTAGGTTGAACTGCTGACCATCTGAAGCAAGCCTTTGCCTTCATTATCAATAAATTCTGAATATTGCTCTTTGAAAAGTTCGGTCATCATGATAATACTACACAAAGGCGACTTTATATCATGAGCGGCTACACTTGCAAATCTCTCCAGGCATTTGTTTTGAGTTTCCAGATTGTAAACGGATGATTCAAGTTTTCTTGTCTTCCTTCTTAATTCAAATAGTCTGCCTACCTGATTGGACAAAACTTCAAGTGCCCTGATTTGAAATTGATCCAAGGTATGAGGCACATGATCGTTAACACACAATACCCCAAGGGCATAACCTTCTGAGGTAACAAGAGGCACTCCTGCATAAAAAATAACTCCTGGTTCACTGGTTACAAGCGGATTATCGTGAAACCTATCGTCTATTCGAGAATCTTCAACAATAAATATGTTATTCTTATCATTGATTGCGTGCGCACAAAAAGCGATCTCTCTGGGTGTCTGAATTGCATCTGTCCCATAATGCGATTTGAACCACTGCCGCTTTTCGTCAATAAGGCTGATTAAGGAAATTGGGGTATTACAGATTTGAGCTGCCAGAAAGGTGATTTCATCGTATTCTTTTTCCGGTAAAGTATCTAAAATGGAAAGCTCTTTGAGCGCTTCCATTCGCCTAGGTTCATTGGTTGGTATAATTGGGGTAATCATATAATCTACTCATTTTGAAATATATAATAATATCCAATAGTCTACCCAACTTAAATCCGGATAGACCGGATAATAGAAATGTCAATAGTTATTTCCGCAAAGGTAATTTTGTATACGTATCATAATACTATTTGTTTGCTGGGATATGCTATTTAGAATCGCCGGAAAATTCAGGAATTGCTACCGCTAAATATTCTCGATTTTGCTGGAAGAAGGTAAAATGTTTATACTTTTGGAATTAGTCTAAGAATAAATATCATGAAAATACTTTTTTCCGTTTCCCTAATATTTTTTGCAACCTTTTTATTACATCCTGAAAAGACGGTTGCCAAATCGCCCTTAAGAATTCTCGTTGTTACCGGTGGACATAATTATGATAAGCCTTCCTTCAACGGAATGCTCAACAGTCTGGGCGATAAAATCACCAATCAGGTCGTCGAATTCCCGGCTGCTTTTGACCAATTTCTTCCTGAAAACAGAGGTAGTTACGACGTTCTTGTTTTCTACCACATGTGGCAAAAGATTACTCCGGAGCAGGAGAGAGTATTCGCAGAATGCATCCATGAAGGAAAACCGCTTGTAGTGCTGCATCATAGCATTTGTGCCTTTGACGATTGGCCCGAATATTGGAAAATTATTGGAGGTAAATATTTTCATAAACCCACTACCGTGGATGGCAAGGAATATGCAGCCTGCACTTATATTCACGACCTCCATTTTAAGGTGAATGTTGTAAAGAAAAAGCATCCGGTTACTAAAGGAGTAAAGGATTTTGATGCCTTCGATGAGACGTACAAGGGATATTATATTGCTCCTAACGTGACTCCACTTTTGACAACTACAGAACCATCAAGCAATTCCGTAATCGGATGGACATCCCAATACGGCAAAGCTCGGGTTGTCACTTTGCAAAGCGGACATGCTACACCTACTTTCCAAAACGAAAATTTCAGAAAACTGCTGAAGCAGGCCATTGAGTGGGCAGATAAAAGAAATTAAAAATTACTTCACTATTTCTATTTCAATTGATATACCTCACTACCTGCCAGCAAAAAACATCCTAATCCGTAATCTTCAAAATTCGGCACGCGATCATAAGAAGTTGGCTGATTATCAGACGGTTGTTTCCCAGTTCCCTGAACATGTCCCAAAAAGCCATTTGGATGAACGGCATCAGCTACCATGGCATTCCATGCTTTGATAATTACGGGCTGATATTTCTTCTTACTCAATATGCCGTGGTTAACTCCCCAAGCCATGCCATAAACAAACAAAGCTGTTCCGCTCAATTCCTTCCCTCCATAGTTATTGGGATCATGTAAACTAGCATTCCAAAAACCATCGGATCGTTGAATTGGAATCAATGCCTTGGCCATTTTCTCAAAAGTTTTCAGGTATTCCTTGTAATGTGGGGCATCCTTAGGCATTATATCCAATACTCTTACCAAAGCGGCCAACACCCAGCCATTGCCCCTCGACCAATAACAATCTTCTCCATTCGGCTCCTTGTAAGGTGGCACAAAATCTTTGTCGCGCCACCATAAATTATCTTTTGGATTGTAGAGTCCATTCCCTCCCTGAATCGTTTTGCTGTAATTATACATAAGGTACATCCGCTCATAATAGCGGTTATCCTTGTTCATTGCACCCAATCTGGCAAATACCGGCATTGCCATTTGCAGGGCATCAATCCAATTCCAATCATCAACTTTATCCGTAGTAAGCATCAGATCAATAGATTCCTTTAAATCTTTGATCCGCTCCGGTTTCTGATCGATCAGGTACAAATCCAGATAGGTCTGTCCACAGCAATGATTGTCGGCATTTCGGGTTTGAGTACCATTGTTAAGTCCCCACTTATGTGACTCACCCCAGGCTACCGCATAATCGTAATAGGATTTATCCTGCTTCAGATTATAAAGAGCCATCAATCCTTCATAATAAACAGCCCGG
Organism: Bacteroidales bacterium; assembly: GCA_038325635.1. Taxonomy (GTDB): domain Bacteria; phylum Bacteroidota; class Bacteroidia; order Bacteroidales; family Prolixibacteraceae; genus CAINVV01. The sequence goes on along the minus strand of JBBQJE010000124.1, from coordinate 5,132 downwards.
GTCCAGATATGGCTTTGACGGGTCTTGTCGGTCACAATGGGCACCCCCGGATCAGGCCATTTGTTCATAAAATAAGCATTAGTAAGCACCATTTTCTCCAATACCGCCTGCTTATCAGGAAGGTTCTGTGCTATCGACCTGCCTGATAGGATGATAACGAATGCCAAGAGCAGGATTAGTTTTGTTCTTTTCATAGTAATGTATATTCAAATTATTTATTTATTCTTCATCCGATTATTTTTTATCGTCATAAAGCTGCACTGCGCTATCGTTGATTTCAATTTTATGATCCCTGATCATTTGAATCATTTCGGCACCGGCCAATAATACAGGCCCGTAACCATGTGCTGCATAAACATTTACCGGACGATAATAATAAAAGGCAGGATCGAAGCCCATGCCGGTTCCAACGCAGGTTCCTTCCACCTGGCCTTTCTCATTCACCTTGCTGGAAACAGCATTCCATGCAAGGCATACCATCGGGCCGTAAACCTTGGCATTCACATAACCGCGATTGATAGCGCGGGCGATAGAATAAGTGTAAATTGCTGTTGCTGAAGTCTCTAAATAAGAATCATTCTTATCAATCAACTGGTGCCAAAAACCTTTCCCGGATTGGTAATTGGCCAAGCCGCGAATATGCCGCTGCAATAAATCGAGTATTATTGCCCGACCTTCGTGGTTTTTAGGAAGAACCTCCAGAAGCTCTACCATCGTCATTACCGCCCAACCATTCGCGCGTGCCCAATGAAACTGAGGATGTTCGTTCATACCCATGATCCAGCCATGCATGAAGAGTCCCTTCTCCTTGTTAAACATCCGATCCGAAAACTGAATAACTTGCTTCACCGCATCATCAAAATATTTCTGGTCGCCAGTATATTTACCCATTTGTGCCAAAGCAGGAACGCCCATAAAGAGATCATCGAGCCACAATGAATTGGGCTGCGGACGGTTTCTGGCAAGTGTGCCGTCCGAAAATCGAAACTCTTTGGTCGAAATATAATCCATGAAAGAATTGATCATCGGAGTAAGATCGGTATCAATTCCCTGTCGCTGGGTCTTTATCATGGCTGCACAAATGGCACCACAATCATCAAGTGCCTGCGGATGAAGCGTGCGGTACATGGCATGGTGCAAATTCGGTTGTTTCTCCTCCAGTTTTAAAAATGATGGGCGTATTTCCGCCAAGAATTTTAACCTGTTTTTGGTATATGCTGCATATTTTGGATCGCCTGTGACTTGCGAAGCCAGCAGCATTCCGGCATAGGTTACACCCCATTCATAACTGAGCAGACGGAAATCGCCCGGTTTGAAAATTGTTTTCTCATCAATTTTCGAATAATCAGACACAGCAGCTTGCGTCTCCTTGTTTATCAAAGCCATCGGAGTATTCTGATCCAGATAGTTAAATATTTTATCCAACACTACCGTGATCCCTTTTGCATCTGGTTTCCCATACGGAGTCTCGTATTCTGGCGCCATCAAATGTAACGGTGTGGTCGAATCATTTACCTTTTGGGCTTGCAAACCAAAAGCACAAGTGCAAATTAAAAATGCGGATAAGATCAATTTCATCTTTTATAATTTATACGTTATTTGTGGATGCGGCGTAGAGACGCATAATTATGCGTCTCTACCATTTTGTGCCCCCCGTACGGAGACGCATAATTATGCGTCTCTACCAACATCATTTATTGATTACAATAACTTGCGTTTCCCATGGTGCTAAATGAAGATGCACCTGCCCCTGATTATTTCCTACCAATATCTGTTTAATTTCCTTGATTTCACCGGTTGTAGCATTCCAAAGGTGAGCCTTGCCTTCGCCTAAAAGAATTGCTTCTGTATCTAACGCAGTATCTCCCTCATTGAAAACAAAATACAGCTCCCCATCCGAAAATTTTCGGTGATTGTATTTTAACTCCGGAATATTCTTCTTCAGCATAAAATCAGGTGATGGCAATAACTGAACTAATTCATTTGTTGACGCAAAAATAAAATTATCGAAATTATAGGAACAACCTGCATTTCGGAAGGAGTGGTTAACATTAATGGAGGGTTTTTCAGCTGTAAAAACGACTTTCCCCCCCAAGGCAATGAAATTTTTCAGCTTATCGAGTACTGCCTCTGACATCGATCTTACAAATGGAATTAATACAATCTGATACGATTGACCACTCAGATTCCACAAGGCTTTACCCTTAATTTTGAGCACATTGCACAAGGCATTAGCATCTATAAAATCAAAATCGCGTTGATTTTCAAGCAGCATCTTGCATAAGGCTAAAGAACTGCTGTCCGCCTTTTGTTCTCCCAACCATTCACTTTCTGTCGGGTAATACACCCCAATATTCGCCGCAGGTTCACCATTTGAAAGTAAATAAGACATTCGATTGGTATATTTAGCCACCAGAGGAAACTTTTGGTCGCCAAACCAGCCCTTCGGTGATCCATCACCATGCGTAGAAGCCGGCCAGTACATCCATTCAAACAAGTTGATCCCGCGAGCCAGCTGGTGATCGGTGACCCATTTTGCCTGATCAACGGTCGGAGGGGTCTTGTAAGCTGCGAAACTCTCACTCATGGCTTTGCGATGACCGTAAACATGTGCAACAGAAGAGGCATATTTCGGGAAATCAGCAACGGTGCCAGGCCATATCTGGTTCCAGATTGCATCGATTCCGGGTATTTGAACCTGCCGCAAATTCTTAAAAAAGTCACCTCCGGATTGTGCGAGAGCCATCATCTTGTCCTCATGATTCAGATGAACCATGTACGACAAATTGTTAACTGCACACCAATCGGCCTGAACCTTGAAGAAATTTTCGCTGAATAGATCCGACCACACATCCCAGAAATCAGCTTTTACGCGTAACATCGAGTCGGTCGGAGTTTTAACCAAAAATGCCGCCACCCAAGGGCGAACATCGTACCCTTTTTTCTTGAGAAATTCTTCCGGAAGCGCCGGAGTCCAAGGAACAAATCCATAATCCGGCTCATCTCCTCTGAAGCCCAGAAAGGTTTTGCCAAATTCATTCCCTACATGTTTTTTATATTGTTCGTGCGTGAACGCTATAAACTGGCGGACTGCCACCGGATTAAGATAGTCGCAAAGTGAATTCAACGTATCTTTCCCATGAGTTGGATTATTCCCTGCGCGTGTTACAGATGTTCTGAATTTATGTCTCACCAGTAAAACCTGCCAATTGCCTTCCGGGGCTGTCCATTGCAATTTCCCATGCTCGATATTCAGAAGTTGGGGTTTTCCGCTTTCTTTGTTGACAGCTGCAGCACTTATCACATCCGTGGAAACTACTTCATTACAAGTCTGACCAGAGGAAAGTTCTATACGTTTGTAAACATCCAACCCCTGCATTCGCAGGTCGGGACGCTCTTTTGAAAATTTCCCCCCTGCAAAACCACTTGGGTATTTGCATTCGTCAATCATCCAAATAACCATTCCGCGAAGCTTGGCCTGCTCTACGGTGAATTTGATCAACTCAAAATAGCCATCAGAAAGATAAGGAACCGGTAAGTCATACCCTGCCTCGATGTTTACGGAACGAATGTTTAGTGATTTGAATTGATCGAGATCGCGAATGATTACCTCCTGGGTAATTGAGCCCTCCCATCCCCACAAAATCGAGGGTCCATACGATGAATCCGGGATTTTAAAATTGGCGCTGAGTGTTTTTAAATCAATCAAGGTTGATTTTTGATTTCCCTTCGCCATTTCATTAACCTGAAAAATTAATCCAAAAATCGAAATCAAAATAAGTATTCGCCTCATTGTCTGTTCATTAAAAATATTTAACCAAACCTTCCCACTTCACATTCCATTTGCCCTTTCCTCGGGAAGCCCGGATTCTGAACCATGCATCCGTTCCATCCGGCGCACATTAGCGAAATTGCCATTCCACTTTCAATTGCCCAGTTTCAATCAGATGTGAAGTTATTTTTGCCGAGATTAAATCGGAATGCCTCGAAACTAGTGCTTTACGGTCAATCTTTTCCTCATTTTCGGCAGCAAAACAGTTAACAAAAGCAACCACCAAAATTATCGAGACTAAATTTTTCATTCTTCACTTTTCATTTTTCACTTTTCATTTTTAATTTACTTGTTATATAAGGTAGTATGCTTACCGGGCCGATCAACCCTGAATCCATTGGTTTCCAGGCAGATGCATCGAACGATTTGTAGTCAATATTCACAAAATTAATTTCATGGTAATTTCGCCATTGTACCTTTTGCTGATCCATCTGCCGAATGCGATTCGCCATCAGATTGGCAACTTCAATTACGATCGTATTTTCCCCCGCTTTCAGAAATTTCCTGATCCTTGTCGTAAATGGAATGCTCCAAAGTATTCCGGCATCTTGACCGTTCACCCAAACATGGGCACTTTCGCATACCTTTCCTAAATCCAGCACGTACTCTCCCGACAAATTAGAAGGCATTTCAAATGTCGCAGAATATCTCGCGGATCCGGAGAAATTTTGAGCAATTGGATCGGACAATTCCGTCCAGGAAACCAGCTTCTGTAGGTCTGTACTAGACGGTAAACCAACTCCTCCTTGCGTGAATTCTAATTTCCAAGGTCCTTTAATCGCTATCGCGGATTGTGCCTTATCCAGATATTTCCAATTTTCCGATATCACACTTTTTTCAGAAACCAGCACAAACATTGCCACACCCGGACTCATTTGAAGACGAACCATCAACTTCCCATCTTCCTTCATAATTTGTGCTATTCCGGTTAAACCGGATTGCGGATCAAGAAGCAAGCAGCTATTCCCATTTACATTCAAAGGCAAATAGCGGTCGATGGTCTCAGAGGTGTGGTTAACTAAATAATAATAAACACCCTGCTCCGTTTTACGGCGCAGGTATTTTAGTCCTGAATCCACAATTATCTCACGGCTAATTTTTTTAAGCTCCAATGCTGATTGAACATTTTCAGCCTGAATAATTTCTCCTGCCCCAATTTTTGCCGATTTAATCTTTTCAGTACTATTCGTTAGCGAGATACTGTCTATCAACTCCCTTTGAATCTGTCTATTGGCTTCCATATTCTTCAATCCGGGAACATCCTTAGGCATTTGCTGAAAAACAACTTCAGCCCCATGCT
>JBBQJE010000123.1:0-10228 GCA_038325635.1 Bacteroidales bacterium | reverse complement strand
ATTAAAACGGCGCGCAAAAGTGCGGCTCATCTCTAGGTTCTGCTCCTGATCCTTCCCTACCGGCACCAGATTAGCTTTGTGAATAATAATATCTGCGGCCATTAATACAGGATAGGTCAACAATCCGGCATTCACATTATCAGGTTGCTGACGTGCTTTATCCTTGAAGGAGGTAGTTCTTTCCAATTCTCCCAGATAGGCATTCATATTCATGAGAAGATAAAGCTCCGAAACCTCAGGAACATCGCTTTGAATGAAAACTGTAGCCTTTTCAGGATCAATCCCGCATGCCAGATATTCTGCCAAAACCTGTTTGACATTGCCATAAAGATGATCCGGCAACGGATGGGTAGTGAGAGAGTGGAGGTCGGCAATAAAAAAATAAGTATCGTGATTGTGCTGCATCTCGATAAAATTTTTCACTGCACCAAAGTAATTACCAAGATGGAGATTTCCGGTCGATCTTATTCCGCTGACAACTGTAGGCATGATTTCGTGCTATTAAAATATTTTGCCGCAAAAATAGCAAAACAGATCCATCGGACGGTAAGAATAGTGAAAAATGAAAAATGAAAAATGAAAAATGGCAGTGAATCAATGACAAATAATCCAATTTTAATGCATGACAAGTAAAATATTACTGTACAATTTCAAAATTTTCAGGATCAATCAGGGGTTCGTTTTTAAATCTGAGCAAAATTTGTGCAACTGCTAGCGTGTCCTTTTCGCAATACCGCGCAATTCTATCTAAATCGCCTTCACGGTAGTAAACACCGGCCACCTGACTTCCATCAATATCATCTTTTGGCGTTGGAACATTGAAAACTGTACATAAAAGATCAAGTGAAGTATAATGTTTGTAGTCACCAAATTTCCACAACTGCATGGTATCCAAGAGATAATCGCGCACTTCCCATGGCTTTGCCCCGGCGATATCCAGTATTGAAGGCAGTTTTAATCCATTGATCAATACGCGCCTGGCGATATATGGAAAGTCGAACTCCAAACCATTGTGGGCACACAAACGGTGGATCGGATTAGCCATAAATTTTTCGAGCATCGCTAAAAAATCCTCCAACAGACTTACCTCATCCGTACCGTAAAACGACTTCACCCGATAGATTCGTTTCGTGCCTTTTCGGTATATAGTACCGCATGAAATGCATACAATTTTTCCAAATTCAGAATAAATTCCGGCACGCTCAAAGAGTTTTTCTGCAGTATCTCCTTCTTTCGCCATTGAATCCGCCTTGCGTATCCAAAGTTTTTGAAGTTTCTCAGGAAAGTCAGAAAGTTTTTCAACCTGAGGTACTGTCTCAATATCCAGGTAAAGAATATGTTCGGGCTGAATTTTTTCAAGCATAACAATTAAATGAAAAATGAAAAGTGAAAAATGAAAAGTGAAAAATGAAAAGTGAAAAGCGAAAAGAATTTTTCACTTTTCATTTATCATTTTTCACATATTTAAGGGTGATCGATCAGATGCTTTATAATGTATTGTGTGATGATATCGATAGCGACCTTGTTACTGCCACCTTCCGGGACAATAATATCTGCATACCGCTTAGTCGGTTCAATAAACTGTAAATGACTGGGGCGTACGGTATCTTCGTATCTTTTCAGCACGGTATGAACATCTCGGCCTCTTTCAACCAGATCGCGCTGAATAACTCTAGATAATCGCACATCTGCTTCACAGTCAACAAATATCTTGATATCCATTAATTTACGAAGCTCTTTAGGCCATAGGCAAAGGATACCTTCCACGATAATAGCCTTCCTTGGTTCAATCGTGGTTGTTTCAGCTGCTCTCGTACAGGTTAAGTAAGAATAAATAGGCTGATGAATCGTTTCACCCTTTTTAAGTTTGCGAATATTTTCACATAAAAGTTCAAACTCAAGTGCGTCGGGATGGTCAAAGTTGATTTTTTGACGTTCTTCCAATGGTAGCTTGCTATTATCCCGATAGTAAGCATCCTGCGAAAGAATAGTCACATCCGCCTCACACAGTCGTTCAATTATTTTGTTAACGACCGTGGTTTTACCGGATCCAGTACCACCGGCTATTCCTATTACCAACATGCTCATATCGAACTAAATGAAAAATGAATAATGAAAAATGAAAAATAGGTTTTGAACAAAGATAATGTATTTTTTGGCCATCCGGAATTCAGATCATTCCAATGTTACTTATATAATGGAGAATATCTATTATTTTTGCATCCATAAACAAATTATATGGATGTATGTAATTGTAATTTTTTTTTCACTTTTCACTTTTCACTTTTCACTTTTCACTTAATTAACCATGTTTAATCATATCGTTTTATTTAAACTCAAAGATTTTCAAGACGAACAGCTCAAATCGGAAGTTCGTAATCAGATAGTGAATGCACTTTTGGGCCTCAAGGAAAAAATTGCGGCGCTAAAATACCTCGAGGTTGGATCTAATTTTGAATTAACTGCAGCTTCTTTCGACATTAGCCTTATCTCCCGTTTCGATTCACACGAGGGATTCATCGTTTATCGGGATCACCCAGAACATCAGAAAGTGGTTAGCCTGGTACGAGAGAATACGGTAGATCGGGCGGCTGTAGATTATTTTGATTAGAGAAGGAGAACGGAAAACTGAAAAACAAATTCTACAGGGGGCAACGGGCTGCTTCGCTTTGCTTGCAATAACGGTGGCTCAGATGTATCATTAAGAAGGGAAAACGATAAAACATACATTATTACTTTATTAAAATGATTTTTTAATGAAAAATCTATATCCGCTAAAATTCAGGCCCATTTTTAAGGAGCGAATCTGGGGTGGGGACAAGTTGACTTCCCTGCTGAATAAACAATACAGTATCGCTCATTGTGGCGAATCTTGGGAACTATCCGGCGTTCAGGATGATATTTCAGTAGTTTCTGATGGTTTTCTGAAAGGGAATAACCTGGAAGAGTTAATCGAGGTATACATGGGTGAACTGGTGGGTGAGAAAGTTTACGATAAATTTGGAACTGAATTTCCACTGTTGATAAAATACATTGATGCCAATGACCGGCTCTCTATTCAGGTTCATCCTAACGACGAATTAGCAAAAGAACGTCACGGCGCCTTTGGCAAAACAGAGATGTGGTACGTCGTCCAAGCAGACGAAGGTGCTGAATTAATCTCGGGATTTAACCGAACGACCGATCGCGATAGTTACCTTATCGCCCTGTCAAATGATAAGCTGGAAAACTTGCTGCAGTTTGACCCGGTTCAGGCAGGCGACGTTTTCTTCATCCCGGCAGGAAGGGTGCATGCTATCGGTAAAGGAATCGTCGTCGCTGAAATTCAGCAGACCTCGGATGTTACCTACCGGATATTTGATTTCAACCGGGTGGACGACAAAGGGCAACCTCGCGAACTTCATACAGAACTTGCACTGGATGCCATCAATTTCAAACACTTCGATAGCGCAAAAACTGCTTATTTACAGAAAGAAAATGAATCGGTCGAACTTGCCCATTGCCCCTATTTTACAACCAATTTACTTCAATTGACGGAAGAAACAGAACGCGATTTCAGTTCAAAAGATTCATTTGTCATTTATCTCTGCTTTGAAGGCTCCTACACGATTAAATGGGAATCTGAATCAATGACCATTTACAAAGGGGAAACCATTTTAGTGCCGGCATCCATTGAAAATTTTATTCTTAAGCCAGTTGCCAGTGTCGAGGCAAAGCTGCTGGAAGTATACATTGATTGAAAAATGAAAAGTGAAAAATGAAAAGTGAAAAATAAAAAATGATCATAAAAAGCGCCGAATTTGTAGTCAGTAACACCGATCCCGGATTATGTCCTGAGACAGAAAAGCCTGAATTTGCTTTTATCGGAAGGTCAAATGTTGGAAAATCTTCCCTTATTAACATGTTGATGGGAATGAAAAATCTTGCAAAGACCTCCTCTGAACCGGGAAAAACAAGGCTGATCAACCACTTTATGATCAATAACGAGTGGTATTTGGTCGACTTACCAGGATACGGTTATGCAAAAGCCTTACGTTCCAGCCGCGAAAAATGGTTGAAATTCATTCGCAAGTACATGCTGGTGCGCGAAAATCTTTTCTGCGTAATGGTATTGCTGGATATCCGTCTTGAACCACAACAGAACGACCTGGAGTTCATGAATTGGCTCGGAGAGAACGGCGTACCGTTTGTCATGGTCTTTACGAAAACGGATAAATGTAGCCGGAATGCTATTGAAAAGAATTTGGCCGTTTATCATGAAGAGATGTTTAAAAACTGGGAGGAGCTGCCTCAAATTTTTGTCACCTCTGCCGAAAAAAGTACAGGAAGAGATGAATTACTTAATTTTATTGAAGCCGCCATCTCGGATCACTGAAGTTTTTTTTTATTTTTGTCCCCAGCAATGCACCCTCACCACGCAATTCGAATGATATGACCAGTTCCATCAAGCTCTTCACAGGAAATGAATCAAGGTATCTATCTGAAAAAATAGCCGAAAATGCAGGTATAAAGCTAGGTAGGTCATCCTGTCCCCGTTTTGCTGATGGTGAGTTCGAACCCTGTTACGAAGAGACAATAAGAGGCTCTTTCACATTCATCATCCAATCGACTTTTGCTCCTGCCGACAACTTATTAGAGCTTTTATTGATGGTTGACGCCGCCAAAAGAGCTTCAGCCTATAAAATTATTGCGGTCATTCCCTATTTTGGATATGCCCGCCAAGACCGTAAAGATCGTCCACGAGTTTCAATAGGTGCAAAGCTTGTCGCCGACATGCTATCTACCGCAGGCATCGACCGATTAATTACCATGGATCTTCATGCCGACCAGATCCAGGGCTTTTTTAATGTGCCGGTAGACCACCTCAGTGCCGTTGCCCTCTTTATACCGCATATTCAGCAAATGGGATTAAAGGATATCGTGGTAGCCTCTCCTGATACAGGCGGTACAAAACGTGCGAATGTATTTGCAAAACATCTTGGTACTGACATGGTTATCTGTCACAAAACCCGAACGGAAGCGAATATTGTCAATTCGATGACCCTAATCGGGGATGTTGAAAACAAGGATGTGATCATTGTTGACGATATTATTGATACCGGTGGAACCATTGCCAAGGCAGCCGATCTGATGAAAGCAAAGGGTGCCCGCTCAGTTCGCGCCTGCGCCACGCATGCCGTTCTCTCCGGAGCAGCATTGGAACGCCTTGAATCATCCGGACTAGACGAAATACTCCTTACGGATACCATTCCTCTTCACAGACACTCAGAGAAGATCACTATTCTTTCTTGTGCTCCTATTTTCGCAGATGTAATTCAGAAAGTCTTTGAGAATAAATCCATTAGTTCATCTTTTATCTAATGAAAAGTGAAAAATGAAAAGTGAAAAATGGAAGAAAAGTTTCTTGCATTTTTCACTTTTCATTTTTCACTTTTCACTTATAATTAATTATCTTTGTGCCCGATTTAGCAGCATGCCTTTAAGGGTGTGATGCGGACACCTTTCATGAGAAAGGAGGTCTGAGTTAACACTTTATTATTAAAAAATTTAGAAATGAAGAAATTTGAAATTAAAGGTACTGCGCGTCAGGCCCTTGGAAAAAAAGACACCAGGAATCTGAGAGCTCAGGACTTAGTACCATGCGTTCTTTACGGAGGTGAAGCTCCGGTACACTTTTATGCACCGGAAGGTGATTTCCGCAAAATAGTTTACACGCCAAAAGTATACATGGCAGAGTTGAACATAGACGGAAAAATTTACACCGCTTTTATGCAGGAGTTGCAGTTTCATCCAGTCACAGACAAGCTTTTACACATCGACTTCCTGGAAGTTCACGACAAGAAAGCTCTAAAAATTGATCTCCCAGTCCGATTGGATGGATATGCTAAAGGGATTCAGCAAGGGGGACGTTTGAAAGCCAACCTTCGCACCCTGAAAGTAAAAGGTATCTTCAAAAACCTTCCCGACGAGATTGTGATCGATGTTACGGATCTTGGAATTTCTGAAAGTATTCGAGTAGCAGACATCAAAACAGAAGGATTTGAGATCATGAATCACAAATCAATCCCTGTTGCAACGGTTGTTGTTACCCGTGCTGCAAAAGCGGCAATGAATGCTCCTGCCCCATCCGGCAAGAAATAAGCTAAAATTTTACCATTCATCGTTGGATGAAACGAACATGAACCATTGTCTTTGCAAAGATGAAATCATGTTTGTGAGTTCCATGAGGCCATAGCTTTAGCTTAATAATTTACTCATGAAGTATCTGATAGTTGGCTTGGGAAACATCGGAAATGAGTACGATAATACCCGTCACAACATAGGATTTACGATATTGGATGCCTTGGCTAAGGTGTCCAATATCTCTTTTAATGATAGTCGTTACGGTTCGATCACAGAATTGAAATTCGCTTCCAGAACGTTAGTTCTTCTGAAACCGAATACTTTCATGAACCTAAGCGGAAGATCAGTGCATTACTGGATGCAAAAAGAAAAAATCCCAATCGAAAATATTCTAATTCTTGTTGACGACTTAGCCTTGCCCATCGGTAAGATTCGTCTGCGCTCCAAAGGTGGAGATGCCGGCCACAACGGACTAAAAAGTATCCAGCAAATACTCTGCACCAACGAATATAGCCGTCTCCGGTTTGGTATCGGCGACGATTTTCAACGCGGTCGCCAGATTGAACATGTTCTGGGAAAATGGTCGCGCGAGGAAGAAGAAACCATCAATTCAAAATTGGAAAAATGTTTCGAGATCATCAAATCTTTCGCGACGATAGGCATTGAACTCACGATGACCAAGTTTAATAAAGGAGCTTAAAATAATTTTCGATTTTGGAATTTGGAATTTGGAATTTGGAATTGCCATATAATGAGGATTTTAGCATATTCTAATTGCCCGGAATTGAAACTAAAAGATCCTCGTACCGTTTTTAATCGAAAATCCAAAATCCAAAATTTCTTATTTTTTTGACATGGAAGATAATTTAATCCGCATCGACAAATTCCTCTGGTCCGTGAGAGTATATGCAACTCGCAGTATGGCTACCGAAGAAAGTAAAAAAGGTAGAATATCTATTGGAGATATTGCCGTGAAGCCATCCAGAGTTGTCAAAATCGGTGAGGTAATCCAGGTAAAGAAAAATCCGGTTACCTATTCCTATCGTGTGAAGGAACTTCTTGGCAAGAGAGTTGGAGCAAAATTGGTTTCAGATTATATTGAAGACATTACACCTGCCGAAGAGTTACAAAAACTCGATCCGGATCATGGCGGTTCACTTTATATGCGAGATCGCGGGGCAGGCAGACCAACGAAGAAAGACCGAAGAGATATTGATCGTGTGATTGAATGGTGATAATTAGGAAATGGTGAAAATAGGGAAAGGTGGAAATGTGGAAATCCAGAAGGTGAAAATGTAGAAATCCTGAAAGGATTGAATTTGAATAGCGGTATGTGCAACCTATGGAAAACAAAATAGACCAGCCAAACACAACCACAACGTGGTTGAATATGAATTCAATAGAAGTTGAACTATTCAGACACAAATTTCATCTCAAGTCTAATAACTCATATCTCATTTTACATGATTCACGTCTTTTTTAGTTATTTTTATAAAATATTTAACAATATAATAGAGCTCTAATGAGACAATTTCGCTTACTATACGTGCTGTTTCTGTTTGCAGCCATTTCGGCGTGTACCACCTATCACGTACAAAAATCGGAGACAGCCAACATTCACCTTGATTCACTAATCAGTATTCCCCCTAGCCAGAAAGCCGAAGGCATGATCAAACCCTATCGGGAAAAGGTTAATGCCGATATGACTGAGGTACTCTGTAGATCTTCAGAGGCAATGTATGGCGGAAAGCCGGAAAGTTCCCTGACCAATTTATTCGCAGATCTGACTATGGAAGAATCAAACAGATTTTGTGCCGAAAAATATCCAAAGATTAAAATGGATGTTTCCATGATCAATCGAGGCGGATTGCGCACACCGCTGCCAAAGGGTGAGATCACCACGATGACGATGTTTGAGATGATGCCTTTTGAAAATGAGGTAGTATTCTTAAAACTAAAAGGAGAAGTAATGCTTGAATTCATTAATCATTTGGCTGCACGCGGAGGAGAAGGTGTAAGCGGATTACGGTTCGGCATAAAAGCAGGCAAAGCCATTCAGTCTGAAATTGGCGGCAAACCAATTGATGCCTCAAAAGACTACTGGCTTGTAACCAGTGATTATATTGCCAACGGTGGAGACGGGAGTGAAATATTATCGAAATCCATTGATCGGATTGATACCGGAATTAAGGCAAGGGATATGTTTATTCAATATTTCAAAAGATTAGGCAAAGAAGGCAAAACAGTAACAGCAAAAACAGACGGGAGGATATACGATGCAAAATAGAAGGACTTTCATCAAAAATTTGGGCGCAGGAAGCCTGGGAGTATATATTTTGAGCGGATCCATGCAGGCTTTTGCCAAAAGTGACCTGATACAGCTCACCATTCTTCACACGAATGATTTTCATTCACACATCGATCCTTTCCCGAAAGATGCGGCCAGGAATGCCGGTGAAGGTGGTATGGCCAAGAGAGCTGCCATGATACAGCAGATTAGAATCGAACAAAAGAATGTTCTGGTCTTCGATGCCGGTGACATTTTCCAGGGAACACCCTATTTTAACTATTTTAAAGGTGAGCTTGAGTTGAAATTGATGACAGAAATGGGCTACGATGCTGCCACTATTGGTAACCACGATTTAGACAATGGAATGGAAGGATTGAATGCTCAGCTTAAGAACGCCGGTTTCCCATTCATTAATAGCAATTACGATTTTACCGGAACCATTCTGGAAGGGAAAATTCTTCCATATAAAATTTTCAAAAAGCAAGGGATAAAAATCGGAGTATACGGTCTTGGGATAGAGCTGGAAGGGTTAGTATCCAAACAAAATTATGGAGCCATAAAATATATGGATCCGTTGGAGCATGCATTAAAAATGGAGAAATTTCTCAAAGAAGAAAAAAAGGCCGATTTAATCGTTTGTCTTTCCCACCTGGGATATACCTACAAAGAAAATAAGCCGGGAGACACGCTTATTGCTGCTGAAACTTACCATACCGATCTTATCATTGGAGGCCACACACACACTTTCCTGAAGAAACCCGAAAGCATAACCAACAAATCAGGACAAACAGTTCTGGTAAATCAGGTTGGTTTTGGTGGATTAATCTTGGGAAGAATTGATTTTTTCTTCGAAAAAGAAGGAAAGAAACACAGCACAACAGACAACAATACTTCAGTAAAATAAAAAAACCTGTCAGGTTTTGAGACCTGACAGGTAAAAAAAAACCGCATTAATCCAAATTGTGTAAAACCCCGAATATACAGGATTTGAGTGCCTGTCTGATCAGACTTCCAATGGCAGTAAACTGCTCCCCGAAAGGATGAGGCCTGTCTTAGCGGACATAAGCTTTCTCGGAATGCTAGAAATGTTGAGTTTACCAACTAAAAGAATCAATGCGGAAATATCGTGTGTGAAAGAACGTCGATGTTATGATTCAAATTTACAATAGTTATCTTACAAAACAAAGGAATTAACCGTATTTATTACAACAATATTTTCACTAAAAATTTTGCCTGTCTGAAAATCATTTTTACATTTGCACCACTCAAATCAAAAGAGTGATGAGTGGCTGATTCACATTAGCTCCTCTCTGAAAAAAGGAGGGATGGGTGAGTGGCTGATACCAGCAGTTTGCTAAACTGCCGTACGGGAAACTGTACCGGGGGTTCGAATCCCCCTTCCTCCGCTGAAAGGCTAAGACAAAAGAAGCCAAGAGTAAGCCAAACCCTACAATATCAGCATATTGTAGGGTTTTTTATTGTTTCTGACCTACCTATTAAGCCATCAAAAAGCCAAAGAATGCCACCCTTTTGGGACCAATCCGTGACCTATTCCAAGTAAGACAAAATAGGTCACAGAAAGTCCGAATTTGGCGTTGGTTTGTCGCAATTTGGCGTAGCTGTAAACATTTCATTTTGAATCACTAAGAGTAATTTTGAAATGTAAAAAATGAGTGTTATGAAGAGTACATTTAAGACCCTTTTCTATTTGAAAAGAAATGCCATAAGAAAAGATGGCCGAATGCCGATTATTGCCAGAATAACGGTCGATGGAAAAATTTCACAGTTCAGCACGAAGTTGGAAATTAATCCTCT
>JBBQJE010000122.1:0-10259 GCA_038325635.1 Bacteroidales bacterium | reverse complement strand
CTGGGTACAAATAATATAGATGGGATCATTCGTTGGGAATGTTGGATAAGCCGTAGTCTGCTTAAGATCAAAGCTGACCGAAGTAAGAGATTGAGCCTGCAAAGATTCGAGACTCAGCAATATAAAAAAAACCAGCAAAACAGCCAAAATCCATTTATCGTAATTTTTCATGAAAGCCATCTTAAGAAACTACTACCGTACAAAGTTAAACAACTATCTTGGGTGTCAAAGGCTTTCTTTATAGATTCCTTAAAAAGAGGCGGACTTTCCGAAAAAACCGGACAGTGAAAGGATGAAGCAAACAATTCGCTTTGTACGGATTTTATCCGTATATTTGTCCTTACAAAAGTGAAAAGCCATGGCAACAAAGACAGAAAATCAGAAGGCAAGATTTGATACACGCCTGCCAAAGGAACAAAAGCAATTGTTTGAGCTAGCCGCAGCAATTGGTGGTTATCGAAACCTGACTGATTTCGTGATCTTATCTGTACAGGAAAAAGCCATGAAAATTATTCAGGAAAGAGAGTCTATCATTTCTTCTCAGAGAGATTGCACCATTTTCTTTGATGCATTGATGGAGCCACCCACTCCCAACCAAAATTTGGTATTGGCTTCGCTTGAATACAAGAAAGCGCTTGGGAAGTGATTTATCTAACCGAAAATATTAAATCAATCCATAACCGGAAAGATTTTTTTTGCGGCAAAGAGTCATTGGATAATTACTTGAATAATCAGGTAACTCAAGATATAAAGCGCAAGCTGTCAGCTTGTTTTGTTCTGCCAGCCGCCGAAAGCAACTTAATAAAAGGGTATTACACGCTTTCAAACAACAGTGTTCCACTAGAGCTTATACCAAAAGGAATGCGGGAGAAACTGCCGGTATCATACAAAAATATACCAGCGACGTTGCTTGGCAGATTGGCTATAAGCCTTGATTATCAGCGGCAAGGTACTGGGAGATTATTGTTGTTTGATGCCTTAAATCGTAGTTATTGTACTTCAACGATTATTGGTTCATTTGCCGTAATAGCTGATCCTTTGGATGAGGAAGCTGAGAATTTCTACCTAAAATATGGTTTTATTAAGCTTCCTGACAGTGGAAAGATGTTCCTTCCGATGAAAACAATTGAACAAATTTTTATCGAATCAATTTGATCAATGATAACGGTCGGGCGGCAATCGAGAATAAATTTCTCAAGCATTTATTTCCCAATTCCATCATTGTCTTAACCTCAAAACAGTATCTTTGTAATTATCAATCAAATAATTACAAGCAGAAGAAACAGAAAATAACTGCCGAAGAAATAGCGTTTATCGAGTCAATGATTCGCCCAATGGAATTGGATTAGAACTACTGGCCTTAACTTTTCGATGGTAAGAGAACTTGGAGATAAAATTTAATTTTTTATTAATGCACCTGCAATTATAGCCTTAACAATAACAATTTTACCATGAACCGTATAGACAATTACTAATTTCTTAAATACAATACTTCTGGCATTAATACCGTATTTCAAAGTGTCAGATTTAGTAGAAATCCGCAGGGATTCGGCCATATTTTCCAAAGAGAATATAGCATCGTATAATCCGATTAAAAAAATTTCGGCAGTTAAATTGGCTTTGTAAATAGTAGAAATGTGATCAATTACCTGATAAATATCGTTTTGTGCCTCCTTCGTAATACGAACAGCATACCTCTTCATCAGGTATATTTATTATTGAATTTACAATCATATTTTTCAGCTAATCTGTCAAATGCTAGCTTGGCTGAATCACTTGCAGATAGGCTTTCAATATCCATACCATTGTCGTCAGTTGGATAAGGGTATTCAAAGCTTACAATTTGAGGATGCGATTCTAATTTATGAATGAGTTTCTTACCAGTTGCAGTATCTGAAAGAATCAATAAATGTTGTCTGACTTCGTCAAAACCATCTTTGAGCGAAAGGTAACCTTCCGGGATAGATTCGGAGATTAGGTCAGGTTCAACAAACTGAACAACATCAGGGTAACGGCGAAGTTCAGTGATTAATTTCTGCCCGGCTGCGGTATCCGTATTTATTTGAACTGTAACAGTCATTGTTTGAATTAATTAGAAGAGATTCATTTCTACAAATATACAACCATTTTATGAAAAGTGTATCGATGATTGCAGATTATAGCTGTCGATTAAATGTGAATGAATCCAATCCTGAAAAGAAAGTGGAAGAATTCATTCACTTTTTGCCGGTACTTGCTTACGATGGCAGTTCAATGAAACAGGTAGATGCAGCAGGAATCCTGGATATGGCCATAAGTGGTACTACTGCGACACTATTGGCCCATCGTTGGGAAAGCGCATTGCTCGTGAACGTGGATAATAATACGTTATATAAATGACGCTGTTTACAAATTTAAACGATAGGAAGACGCATCCCTGGAATATATCGGAATTAACAAACACAAAGTTGAAAATATCGGTCTATACGACACTGTTTTAAGCACAAAAGATTATCAGGAAAGTTTTGTAAATGAGGATTAAACACTTTTTCGTTTCTTGATATTCTTATCTTTGTACAAAAATTGTATACAATGAGAGCAATTGAAATAAATGCAAATACTGATAAATCAGGGCATTTGAAGATTGATTACATGCTCAATAAATCTGAGAGCAAGGTTCGTGTTTTGATTTTACTTGAAGATGACACAAATGAACAGGAAGGTGATAAACTTTATCAGCATTCAATTTCAAAGAATCCCTCCTTCGATTTTTTAAATGAACCTGCAGAGGATATATATTCGCAAAAGGACGGAGAACCATTTAATGACTAAGAACACAATTGTACTTGTCCCCTTCCCATTTGATGATTTTTCAGATTCAAAAGTAAGACCAGCTCTTTGCCTAACATCCGAAATAGGTAAATATAATCAGGTAATAATCGCATTTATTTCAAGCAAAATTCCAGTCGACATGGTTGATAGTGATATAGTAATTAGAAATAATTCTGAAAAATCCCTGGGAACTGGCCGGTTTGTTGATTCAGTAATAAGATTGCATAAAATTGTAACTATACCCAAAAGCTTAATAAGGAGAAAATTGGGCAAGATTAACAATATTGTTGAAATCGAGGTGCAAAAAAAGCTAACCCAATTATTCGATAATTAATCAATCGACCAAATCATCAAATAAATTCAATTTTGACTAATTATCTCGAAGACCTCAATGAGGCGCAGCAGCTGGCAGTTGTAAATTATGAGGGACCATCCCTTATCATCGCTGGGGCTGGCTCCGGAAAAACAAGGGTGTTGACCTACCGGATTGCCCATTTGTTAAAAAATGGCGTACCACCTTCTTCTATTCTAGCGCTGACATTTACCAACAAAGCAGCGCGTGAGATGAAGGAAAGAATTGCCGGAGTGGTGGGTCAAAATACAGCCAGATACCTCTGGATGGGAACTTTCCATTCCATATTTTCGCGTATTCTCCGGGCTGAATCTGCGCTGTTGGATTATCCATCCACCTTTACCATCTATGACACGCAGGATTCAAAGAGTCTGCTTCGGACCATTATAAAAAATCTAAATCTCGAAGAAAATAGTTATAAACCTTCGACTGTGATGGGTCGAATTTCAGCAGCTAAGAATAATTTGGTACTTCCGTCAGGGTACAAGCAAAATGAGGCTATTCGGGAAGCCGATCAGGCAGCAAGGATTCCACGTACCGGAGAGATTTATGAGGAGTACGCCAGGCGTTGCAAAAATGCAGGTGCAATGGATTTTGACGACCTCCTTCTTATGACCAATGTTCTCTTCAAACGATTTCCAGAGACATTACTGAAATACCAGCAACTTTTCCGTTATATTCTGGTTGATGAGTACCAGGATACAAATTTTTCGCAGTATCTGATCGTCAAAAAGTTAGCCGAATTAAATCACAATCTCAGCGTGGTCGGTGATGATGCCCAAAGCATCTATTCCTTCCGGGGAGCGCGGATCGAAAATATTCTGAACTTTAAAAACGATTATCCGAATTTCAAAGTATACAAGCTCGAACAAAATTATCGGTCTACGCAAACTATTGTTAATGCGGCCAACAGCATCATTGCAAAAAATAAAAATCAGTTACAGAAAACCGTTTTCAGTGAAAATGATACCGGCTCGAAGATAAAAGTTCTCAATGCCTTGAATGATCAGGAGGAGGGTTTCCTGGTAGTTAATGAGATTTTCCAAAAACGGATGGCGGAACACGATAACTATTCCGACTTTGCCATCTTGTACCGTACAAATGCCCAATCGAGGGTCTTTGAGGAGGTTTTGCGAAAACGAAACATCCCATATAAAATCTACGGCGGATTATCCTTTTACCAACGTAAGGAGATCAAAGACCTTTTAGCCTATTTCCGGCTGGTGATCAACCAAAAAGACGATGAATCCTTCAAACGGGTAATCAATTTTCCGGTTAGAGGTATTGGCGCTACAACAATTGGCAAAATTGAAGAGTTCTCCTCGCAACAAGATACTAGTATGTTTGCGGTGGCATGCGATGCAACTCAGCTTCATCAGGCCGGATTAAACGGTGGCGCGGCTAAAAAAGTGACCGACTTTAGCGATTTGATCCTCAAATTCTCAGATCGAGCTGTCACGCATCAGGCCTACGAAATGGCGCAGAATATTGCATCTGAAACGGGGATCCTTTCTGAATTGTACCAGGATAAATCACCCGAAAATAATAGCAGATACGAAAACACACAAGAGTTACTGAACGCAATTCAACAATTTAATAACGATGCGGTAGAAGAAGGTCGTCCATCACTTCTCTCAAGCTTTATGGAAGAAGTATCCCTTTTGACGGATCAGGATAATGATAAAACGGAAGATTTTGATAAAGTGACCTTGATGACCGTCCACTCCTCTAAAGGACTTGAGTTCAACAATGTCTTTGTCGTCGGACTGGAGGAGAACCTCTTCCCGTCAGGTTTTACCGGAACACTTACGCTGTCTGAGCTAGAAGAGGAACGCAGACTTTTTTATGTTGCGCTGACACGGTCTAAACATCAGGCATTTCTTTCTTTTGCGCAACAACGATTTAAATGGGGAAAGACAGAATTTTGTAACCCAAGTCGTTTCATCGGAGAGATTGACCAGCAATACCTGGATGTTCAAAGCAGCAGGTTCTTTCAGCACCATGTTTCGCATGACGCGTCTCAGTCACAAGGCGGATATAGCAGAAATTCCTTCCAAGGTAGTGAAAGGACGGCATTTACGCCTCCAAAAGCGAACTCAACTTTAGGTTCAAATTATCGAAAACCCACGGATACCACTTCCTCCGCACCATTCGATGCAGACGATCCAAATTCATTGGAAATCGGTATGTTTGTTGAGCACCAGCGTTTCGGCAGGGGAAAAATTATCGACTTGGAGGGTCTTATGCCGGAGAAAAAAGCAAAGGTCTTCTTTGCTAATGCCGGAGAGAAACAGCTGCTGCTTAAATTTGCCAAATTAAAAATTGTCGATTAATAGGCAGAATTTTGGCATTTAATTAACGGCTAATTGTGTAACTTTGCGCAATAGTTTATAAACTGCTTGTTATAGAGCACTTAACTGAAATTCACGATGTTCAAAGATTACAACACCCAACGCACCAAGATGAAACTTCCGGAATACGGGAGAGCACTTCACAAAATGGTCGAACATGTTCTTACGATCGAAGACCGAGAAGAGCGTAACCTTGCAGTAAAATCGATCATTGATATTATGGGAATGATGTATCCTTACCTGCGCGACATCAATGATTTCAAACATAAACTTTGGGATCACATTGCGATCATGTCCGATTTTAAACTGGACATCGATTATCCTTATGACCCTCCCGTTCCGGAAACATTTACAGAGAAACCCAAACATATTCCGTACAATCAGTCCGACATCAGGTTCCGTCACTACGGTAAAATTGTTGAGCAATTGATAGACAATATTACCAAAATGGAAGACGGGAGTCAGGTAAAGGAACAAAACATGGAGCAATTGGCCAATCAGATGAAAAAATCATACCTGACCTGGAACAAAGATATGGTTGAGGATGAGAAAATTTTAGATGACCTGAAGCTAATGTCCAGAGGAAGACTGCAGTTAAGAGAGGATATTCACCTACAGGAAGTAACCGATATCATCAAGATACAAAAGAAAAGGGCAAAGGTCGGCACCGGTTCGAATCGAAAACACAAATAGATTCTTCGACGGAAAATGGCGCGATTTATCATTGAAGGAGGAGTAACCTTGGCAGGAGAGTTAACACCTCAAGGTGCAAAGAACGAAGCGCTTCAGGTTATTTGTGCAACGTTATTAACTCCTCAAATCGTCACACTGTCCAATATTCCTGAGATCAGCGATGTCCTAAAATTAATTGACATGCTGAAAAATTTAGGTGTCGGCGTTGAACGAGTAGAAAAAGGTACTTATACTTTTTGTGCAGCAGATATAAACGTTGACTTACTCACCTCGCCCCAATTCTTTCAGCAAGCCTCCGCATTGCGTGGGTCAATCATGATAATAGGTCCGATGCTCGCACGATTTGGGAAAGGGACAATTCCTCAACCGGGTGGCGACAAGATAGGCAGAAGAAGGCTTGATACTCATTTTCGTGGATTTGAATCGTTAGGCGCTCAGTTTATTTTTGATTCTGACCTTGGAATTTACCGAGTTGAAGCAGAAAAGCTTACCGGCGCGTATATTTTACTCGACGAAGCCTCCGTTACCGGAACAGCCAACCTCATTATGGCAGCCGTGATGGCTGAAGGTACAACAACTATCTACAATGCAGCTTGTGAACCATATATCCAGCAATTGTGCAAAATGCTGATCTGCATGGGGGCAAAAATTGATGGGGTCGGTTCTAATCTACTTTTCGTCCATGGTGTAACTTCCTTAAGCGGATGCAGTCACCGCCTGCTTCCCGACATGATTGAAGTAGGTAGTTTTATTGGTCTGGCAGCAATGACATCCTCTGATTTACTGATTAAGAATGTTGCGTACGATCAGCTTGGAATTATACCGGATTCATTCCGAAAAATGGGAATCAATGTAATGAGAATCGGTGATGATATTCGGATTCCGGCTCAGGATCATTACGAAATTGAGTCGTTTATCGATGGCTCTATCATGACCATAGCAGATGCGCCATGGCCAGGATTAACCCCTGACCTACTCAGCATTTTTTTGGTGATTGCCACTCAAGCCAGAGGCAGCGTCCTTATTCACCAAAAAATGTTTGAGAGCAGACTATTTTTTGTGGATCGATTAATTGATATGGGTTCAAAAATCATACTTTGCGATCCCCATCGAGCCACTGTTATCGGTCTCGATCATGCTCACCCACTTCGTGGTACACGAATGACTTCCCCCGATATCCGCGCAGGCGTTGCTTTGCTGATTGCAGCACTTTCAGCAAAAGGCACATCGATTATTGATAACATCGACCAGATCGATCGTGGATATGAAAACATTGATATACGATTGAATTCAATCGGGGCAAAAATCAAAAGAGAATAATAGCAGAAACTGTCAGTTTTCAGCTTTTTTGTGTGTCAAAATGTCCGAATCAGGGCTGATGGCAAGCTATTTGAAGGGTTAAAATCAGATTTGATTATTGAATTTATGATGAACAGGAAAAAAGAAGAACATAAAAAAAATAGCAAAGAGCATTTAAATCAGAATGATTTGAATGATGTCTCTTCGGCACAAAATAATCCGTCAACTGAAGCCGAAGCTAGTGACGCAATACCGGTAGCCTTCGACAAAGAAACAGAACTTGAAATGAAAGTTATTGAGCTACAGGCTAGTGTGGCTGCATCCAACGATAAATATCTTCGCCTTTCGGCTGAATTCGATAATTTCCGCAAACGGACGTTAAAAGAGAAGATGGATCTGATGAAAAATGCCGCTGAATCGGTTATGGTAAATTTCATTCCCGTTATTGACGATGTTGAACGTGCGATGAGTGCCATTGAAATTTCAGACAACCTCGAAACCACAAAAGAAGGCATTACCCTGATATACAACAAATTTAAAGATTTCACCAAGCAAAATGGCGTGATTGAAATGGAAGCAAAAGGATTAGTCCTTGATACAGACCTTCATGAAGCAATCACTAAAATTCCGGCACCAACGGAAGAGTTAAAAGGAAAAATCGTTGATGTCATCCAGAAAGGTTATCTCCTGAATGACAAAGTAATTCGTTTTGCTAAAGTTGTGATTGGAGAATAATTTAGACCACTTCGAAACCCGATAAAAAGAAAAAATGTCAAAAAGAGATTATTACGAAGTGCTGGGAGTTCCCAAAAGTGCTGCTGCCGACGAGATCAAAAAAGCCTATCGCAAGAAAGCAATTCAATACCATCCTGATAAAAACCCGGGCGACAAAGCTTCTGAGGAAAAATTCAAAGAAGCAGCCGAGGCCTACGAAATATTGAGCAATCCGGAGAAAAAACAGCGTTACGATCAGTATGGCCATGCCGGAATGGGCAATCAGGGCGGATTTAGCGGACAGCACATGACGATGGAAGACATCTTCTCCTCTTTTGGTGATATTTTTGGCGGAGGGAGCGGCGGATTTAGTGGTTTTGGCGGATTTGGCGGCGGAGGTGGACGCGGACAGCGGGTCAATCGCGGTTCTAACCTCCGGATAAAAGTTACGTTGAATCTGAGCGAAGTCGCCAACGGCTGTGAGAAAAAACTCAAAGTCAAAAAATATGTAGCCTGTGACACTTGTCACGGCAGCGGCGCAAAAGGAAGTAGTGGTCACACCACCTGCACAACCTGCAAAGGAAGCGGACAAGTAACACGAATCAGCAATTCTATCTTCGGACAAATCCAGCAATCCTCTACTTGTCCGACGTGTAGCGGAGAAGGTAAAATCATCACGCAAAAATGCGAAAAATGTTATGGCGAAGGACTGATTCATGGTGAAGAAGTCGTTACCGTCAAAATCCCCGCAGGCGTTGGCGAAGGAATGCAACTTTCCGTGGGCGGTAAAGGCAATGCTGCCCGTCGTGGCGGAGTGCCCGGCGATTTGCTGGTGCTTATTGCTGAAGAAGAACACCCGGAACTAATTCGTGATGAAAATGATTTGATCTTCAATCTCTTTCTTTCATTCCCCGATCTGACCTTGGGATTGACAGCGGAAATACCCACAATCGACGGAAAAGTAAAAGTTAAGATTGAAGCCGGCACTCAACCGGAAAAAATTCTTCGCTTACGCGGAAAAGGAATTCCGGACGTAAACGGTTATGGCAAAGGAGATTTACTGGTTAAGATTCATGCTTGGGTACCACAAAAACTTACTTCCGAGGAGAAGAAGCAGCTTGAAAAATTGCAGGCTTTGCCAAATTTCCAAGTTCCTGATGAAACCAAAGAACGGAATTTTTTCGATCGCGTAAAGGGGATGTTTGAGTAGGAGAAGCATTAAATTTGGTTGATATTCATAAATTTGTATGATTATTTGCAACCCTTATCGATGAATTTCGTTTAAGTAGTTAGATGAAGAAAATTTTCTCCATATTATTTGCACTGTTAATCCTGCTTTCCGGGATGCATCTTTCATTTGATTCGCATCATTGTGGTGGAGAGTTATCGGGAGTAAAATTCTCCACATCAGGCGAAATGGCAACATGTGGCATGGAAAGCGATGAAGACTCGCCTATCCCTGTCAGTAGTTTAATTAAGCCCGATTGTTGCAAGGACGAATTGACAACATTAACTGTCGATTCAAATTATTCACCGTCATCTTTTCATGGCAATGACATTTTCCAAAAAGTCATTGCAATTTATGCAATACCAATTTCAGAAATTATTGCTGATTTGGGTATTTCTAAAAATCAACATCCTATTAATAGTCCAAGGGATGTTTTTTGGGACAACTCCCCCGAGTTGTCCGCCATTTGCGTTTTCAGAATTTGATATTTCGGTCTCTTCTCTCTTCAGGGTAATTTAATTATTGTCCTGCCTTCCCTCATTTTCAAATTTCCCATTATAAAAATTTGAATCATGTTTAACCGACTCGTTAAATATTTTCTCGAAAACCGGCTGATCACTTTTCTATTTTTGATCGTTTTCGTGGCCTACGGAATAGTAGTCATGCCGTTTAATTTTCAATCCAACTTCCTACCACGCAATCCGATCGCTGTGGATGCCATTCCTGATATTGGTGACAATCAGCAAATTATCGCTACCGAATGGATGGGCAGATCACCGAAAGACATTCAGGATCAGATAACTTATCCGCT
>JBBQJE010000121.1:0-10274 GCA_038325635.1 Bacteroidales bacterium | reverse complement strand
TGCTTTGTTTTGAATCTGCATATCCCCCGTTATCTCGATGATGTTAGCAATCATTTTGTCGTATATTCCGTATTGCTCGGAGGTCATGACGATCGACAGGATCACTGTGATGAACACCACAGAGGCGGTCAACAAGGTTCGTGTCTTATTTCGCCAGATATTCCGCCAAGCCAACTTTAAGAAAGAGTTCATCCCAAATACTACTTTAGTTTCATTAGATTATAAATTTTGGACTTTGACTGTCCAATAGGATATTAGTAAAATAGTCCCATAGTCCGACCGTCTCCCCTTCTCCCTCACTTCACCGCTTTCATATTCTGCTGTGAAAAAAAATGATCCGCAATCGGCCGATTAAATTCGATACCGATCAAGGTGATCACTGTTTTGTTGCCAGGTTTATCGGCCGGTATTAGCTCAATTCGTGTAGGAATCATCCTGCCTCCCATTTTTTTGATATCGAAGGCAGTCTGGGTCTTCATTAGCTTGTCCTCCTCGTCATAAAATTCAGTTTTCATCTGCAGGAAATCCTCTTTCGAGATCCACATTAGTAGCTTTCCCCATACCACTGCCGCATTTTCTTTGGGAGTCATCTCGACGACGAAGCAATCTTTGTCGGCAATCTTATCGCTGCCTGAAAGTTTAGGAAGGTAATCATTCACCATTGAAGCTTCATTTAGCAAGTCATCGTTGGTGAAGTCAGAACCCATCCATCCTTGCGATAGCATTGATGGTGGTAATTTTATCATCCGGTTGATAGTAGGGTTCCAGCTCCACATCTCCTTGCCCCGTTTCAAAAACGTCTGTCCCTCTTCTTTTTTCGGAGCTGTGACCAACGAAAGTGATAGCTCTGTCGTTTTGCTCCAGCTTTTGAACGAGATGCTTCTGCTCCAGGTTGGCCGAACAATATCCATGTTCATTGCACTGTACCCCGAAGATTCACCTTTCATCTTTTGATATGCTTTTAATACAATTTCAGAGGCAGTCAATTCTTTTTGGCAAATACCGGAAAGCGGGATGACCCAACTTATGATGAATGTAAATAGTTTTACAACTATTTGTTTATTAGTCAGTTTTACAAATTTCATTCGATCTGTTTTTTGTATTTAACTATTTAATTCAAAAAGTGACTAATATCCCGAAGTACTTATTAGGAGGGAAAAAATCACCCTGCAATTTATTTAAAATAAATATCTTTGGAAACTCTAAATTCAGATTCATTGCTATGAACAAATTATTAGTTATCTCAATTTCACTTTGTATGATTGTAGCTACTTTGCTGTCGTGCACCGATGCTAAGAAGCCAACTCCGGCTATTGATCCCGCTAACTTGGATACATCGGTCATTCCCGGAAACGATTTTGATACCTACGCCAATGGTGGATGGAAAAAGCTAAATCCGTTGCCTGCCGATCGCGGGCGTTTTGGGTCGTTTGATAAACTGGCCGAAGTCGCAGAAAAACAATTGAACGATCTGGTTAAAGCCACGGCTGCCGCGAAGAATCCAAAGGGCTCCGTTCCGGATAAAATCGCTACCATGTTCAATTCGGGTATGGATACTGTAAAAATTGACAAGCAAGGCATTCAATATCTGACTTCTTATTTTCAGGAAATCGATAAAATAAGTACGCCGGATGAGGTGCAGCAAGCAGTTATCCGATTTCATAAATTCGGTATCTCACCCCTCTTTGCCCTTTATGGAGCTGCGGATGCCCTTAACAGCAACATGGTTATTGCCCAGTTGGCTCAAGCAGGTATGGGAATGCCTGATCGTGATTACTACCTGAACGAAGACCCAAGATCTATAGATTTGCGTGCGAAGTACATTATTTATATGACCACTATTTTCAAATTGATGGGCAATGAAGATGCAATAGCGGCTTCGAATGCTCAAAAAGTGATGGACATCGAAACACAGTTGGCGAAAGCCTCCATGACTCGTCTGGAAATGCGCGATCCCAATAAAACATACAACAAAGTAACAACTGAAGAGCTGGTCAAATTGTCTCCTGTATTTAATTGGAATCGATATTTCGCCGATCTTGGTCTTGGCAATCCGGGTTCAATCAATCTGAACCAACCCAATTTCGTGAAAGAAATTAGCAATATGTTGATTGCAATCCCGGTAGAAGATTGGAAAATTTATCTCAAATGGAACCTTATCAACGAGACTGCCTCCTACCTTTCTACTGATTTCGTGAAAGCAAATTTTGATTTTTATGTCAAGGCCATGACGGGTACCGAAGTGATGCGCCCTCGTTGGAAGCGTGTGTTGGGCGTTACCAGTGGAGTTCTTAGCGAAGCCCTTGGACAACTTTATGTCAAAGCGTATTTTCCACAGGAGGCCAAAGATCGTATGATTAAACTGGTTGAAAATCTGCGTGTTTCCTTGGGTGAAAGAATTCAGAACCTGGAATGGATGAGTCCCGAGACGAAACAAAAGGGAATGGATAAACTGAATACTATCAATGTAAAAATCGGGTATCCTGATAAGTGGAGAGACTATTCAGCACTTGAAATTAGTGACGAAGCGTACGTATTGAATGTGCTTAATGCCAATAAATTTGAAACCGAGTTTTTGCTTAATAAGATCAATAAACCGGTCGATAAACTGGAATGGTGGATGTCCCCACAAACGGTGAATGCCTATTACAGTCCGGATAAAAATGAGATCGTATTCCCTGCAGCTATTTTACAGCCTCCCTTCTTCTTCCAAGATGGTGATGATGCCGTTAACTATGGAGCTATCGGCGTTGTAATTGGCCACGAGATGACACACGGCTTCGATGATCAGGGACGCAAATTTGATAAAGACGGAAACATGACCGATTGGTGGACACCTGAAGACGGCAAACGTTTTGACGAACGTACGAAAGTGCTGGTCGATCAGTTTAATGGCTATTTAGTGTTGGATTCTATCCATGCCGACGGGCAACTTTGTCTGGGCGAGAACATTGCCGACCTTGGCGGATTAAACATCTCCTATCAGGCCTTCCAAAAAGTAAATAAACAGAAGGAGTCAATAGACGGATTCACGCCAGAGCAACGTTTCTTCCTGGCTTATGCCCATGTTTGGGGCCAAAATATCAGGGATAAAGAAATTCTCCGCCGAACAAAAGAAGATGTTCACTCTTTGGGTCGCCTAAGGGTTCTTGGACCGCTGAAAAATCTTCCGGAGTGGTACGCTGCTTTCAATGTAAAACCAGGAGACGCAATGTATTTGGAGCCTGAGAAGCGGGCGAAGATTTGGTAAGAAATAGAAATGAAAAATGAAAAGTGAAAAATGGCGGTTTGAGGAACGAATGCACTCTCAATTTTTCACTTTTCACTTTTCATTTTTCATTTCTATATCATTGCATCAAACAACACCTCCACCGGATGCACCGCTTTTTTCCCTGTGCCGTCCAGAATATGATGCCTGCAGCTGGTTCCAGGGGCAGCAATGATTACTTCTTCCTTAAGATTGAGCAACTCAGGAAAAAGAACAAGATTCCCGATTTTCATCGACAGATCGTAATGCTCCTTTTCATAACCAAATGACCCGGCCATTCCGCAACATCCCGACGGAACCTCCTGAACATGGTAGTTTCCGGGTAGGGTAAGCATTTTTTTGGTTGGCAACGTGGAGACAATGGCTTTTTGCTGACAATGACCATGAAGCCTAATCGTCAACTCCTTCGTGGTAAAACTGTCTGCAGTTATATTACCTTTTTCCTTTTCACGTACCAAAAACTCTTCCAGCATCAGGCTGTTTTTGGCAATTCTATGTGCTGCTATTTTCTGTTCCCCACGCAAAAGATCAGGATATTCGTCCCTGAAAGTCAGGATAGTTGATGGTTCGATCCCGATCAGCGGATGCTTTTCGTCGATAAGATTCTGGAAAATGCTGACGTTTTTTGCTGCAATTTTTGCCGCTTTCCGAACAAATCCTTTCGATAGAAAAGTACGGCCGCTTACGGCGTGATCAACAACCAGCACTCGATAGCCTAACCGATTTAATACCTTGATAGCTTTAATCCCAATATCGGTATCATTAAAGTTGGTAAACTCGTCTACAAAAAAGTACAGACTGCCCTTTGGAATTGAAAGGCCGGAATTCATAGTGTTCAGATTCTTTCTACACCAACGACGCAAGGTCGTTTTACCCAATCCGGGGATACTTCTTTTTTGTGCAAAACCTGTGGCCGATTTTAGCAGCGCAGAAGTGATATTGTTATGAAGAATGAAATTGAAAAACCGTGGAAACACGGATCCCATTCTATATAATTCGGCAATATTTGCCACCAGTTTTGATCGCAGCGGTGAACCTTCCCGATCGTATTTATGTTGCAAAAATTCGGCTTTGATCTTTGTCATGTCTACGCCCGACGGGCATTCAGATTTGCACCCTTTGCAGGAAATACAAAGATCGAGAATTTGATATAACTCCTTGCTTTTGAATACCTCAGCCGCATTTTTACTGCGGATGTAATCGTTTAATAAATTGGCCCGAGCCCTGGTGGTGTTTTTTTCCTCTTTGGTGGCCATATAACTCGGACACATGGTTCCACCGATCAGTTCAGATTTGCGGCAGTCACCGGATCCATTGCATTTTTCGACATGTCGGACAAACCCCTTCGAATCAGACCAGTCGAAATAGGTCTCAAAATCAGGATCGTTCTCTCCGGGGTGAATTCTCAGCGAACTATCCATCGGCGGTGTGTTGACAATCTTTCCCGGATTGAAAATATTCATCGGATCCCAGCAAAGCTTCACTTGCCTGATCAGTTCATAATTGTGTGCTCCAAGAATGATCGGAATGAACTCACCTCTTAACCTGCCGTCACCGTGTTCACCACTCAACGATCCGCGGTATTTCTTGACCAGATGCGCGATCTCGGTAGCAACAGTCCGGAAAAGTTTAACCCCTTCAGGATCTTTGAGATTGATAACCGGACGGAGATGCAACTCCCCGGTGGCAATATGAGCATGGTAAACGCAATTCAATCCATGGCTGGCCATGATTTTTTTAAACTCGGCGATATATTTGGACAAAAGCCTTGGATCGACTGCTGTATCTTCCACCAATGAAACAGGTTTGGAATCGCCCGGAACATTGGAAAGTAGTCCGAGGCCGGCTTTTCGCAAGGCCCAAACTTTTTTGATGTCATCGCCCGTTACCAGCGGGAAATGATACCCCAGCGCTGCGGCGCGAAGTTCTCTTTCAAGATCTTGCTGAAGTGAATCAATTTCTTGTCTGGTCTCTCTGGCCCATTCAACGATCAGAATAGCACCCGGTTCTCCCTGTACAAAGAATCGGTTCTTACGTTGTTCGATACTTTTCAGGGTACATTTTAAGATGACATCATCGATAAGCTCGATCGCCCCTGGTTTATATTTCAGGGCAATCAAATTTCCGTCCATGGCTTCTTCCAGGGTATGGAAATGAATGCATACCAATCCAACTTCTTTGGGAGGAAGCGGTACCAGGTTCAGCTTTATTTCAGTAATAAAGAGTAAAGTGCCTTCAGAACCCGCGATCAATTTTGAAAAATTGAAATCCGATTGATTCTCCGAAAAAAGAGCACTGTGCATTAATTCATCCAACGCATAGCCGGTATTTCTCCTTCTTAGCGTTTTTTCGGGGTATTCATTTTCGATCTGCTCCCTGTTTGTCGGGTCAGATAATAGTTGCTCCATCTGACGGTACAATGAATTTTCGAGACTTTCACCAACTGTTTTTTCCTTGAATTCAGCTTGTGTGAGCGATTTGAAATGAACTTCAGATCCGTCAGAGAGATAGCCTTTTACCTCCAAAAGGTGGTCGCGCGTGCTTCCATAGATGAGTGAATGTGCTCCGCAAGCGTTGTTTCCGACCATTCCGCCTATCATGCATCGGTTGGAAGTGGAAGTCTCCGGACCAAAAAAAAGTCCAAATTTCTTTAAATGAATATTCATCTCGTCTAAAACAACCCCTGGCTGAAGTCTGACCCAATTTTCCGTTTGATTGACTTCTAGTATTTGGGTCATCGTGCGCGAAACGTCAACTACAACACCATTCCCAACAACTTGCCCTGCAAGGGAAGTTCCTGCTGTTCTTGGAATAATTCCAATTTTATGCTTTCGACAAAAATAAATTACCCGAAGAATATCTTCTTTGTCGTCAGGGAAAACTACAGCCACAGGCCGTTCTTTGTACGCAGAAGCATCTGTAGAATAAAGTATTAAAGATGTTTCGTCCGTTAATAATTCACCTTTTAGGTCGTTTTTCAATGTCGAAAAATCAATCATCTAACGCAGGATTTTAAAAATAAATATGTAGTTTTAGACAATAGAAATGAAAAATGAAAAATGGAAAGTGAAAAATTGTGATCATGACAATTATGAGCTGTTTGTCAATTGTATAACAACTTTTCATTTTTAATTTTTCGCTTTTCATTTTTCACTTGTGTATCAGGGATACGAAGTTAGTAGAAAAGTTAACCCAAACAATAACATTATGGCTTCTGAAGTGAATACTGATTTTTTAAAAGACAAACGACTGGATCGAATTGCCTCCGACATTTTGCGTCCCGTTGGGGTAGATCGCAGTTTTCTAATATGGATGGCAAGCCTTGGGATGATTTTGTTAGTTTGTATGTATGCTTATTACATTCAGCTCGACAAAGGATTGATCGTTACTGGTTTGCGCGATTATATCAGTTGGGGGATGTACATCTCTAACTTTGTCTTTTTTGTGGCCACTAGTTTAGTTGGAATGCTTATCAGTTCGGTGGTTGGGATGATGGGGTACAAATGGATTAAGCCGATCGGACGTATCGCCGAGATTATTGCGGTTGCCTTCTCCATGGTAGCCGGTTTGGTAATCGTTTCTGATATGGGACGGCCGGAAAGATTGCCGTACGTTTTTATGTATGGCCGGATTCAGTCCCCAATTCTTTGGGATGTGACTGTTGTAACAACCTATATGACACTGAGTATATTGCTGTATGTTCTTACCATGATTCCGGATATGGCCATCAGCAAAGGAAGGATAGGCCATACTCCCGGATGGTTGCAGAAACTGTACGAATTACTCTCTTTTAATTTTCAACATACGCCAGAGCAATATAAAATTTTGTTAAAATCAGTGCGTATCCTGCTTATTCTGATTGTTCCAACCGCTTTTGCTATTCATACGGTTACATCATGGTTGTTTGCCGTAACAACTCGTTCAGGGTGGGACAGCACCATTTTCGGTCCTTATTTTATCTCGGGAGCTTTCGTTGCCGGTTCTGCGGCAGTAATCATTCTGATGTTTTTCGTTCGCAATAACTACAAGCTAAACAGGTATATAACGTTAGAACATTTTGATAAGATGGGAAGATTGCTCTTCCTGGTTTCCATCGTCTATTTCTATTTTAATATCAATGAATACCTACTTCCAGCATACAAATTGAAGACTTTTGAGGCGACACATATACATGAAATTTTTGTTGGAGAGTTCGCTTTTATGTTTTGGAGCGTCCAGCTGCTCGGTTTGGTTATTCCTATGATCTTGTTGCTTTTCAAA
Organism: Bacteroidales bacterium; assembly: GCA_038325635.1. Classification (GTDB taxonomy): domain Bacteria; phylum Bacteroidota; class Bacteroidia; order Bacteroidales; family Prolixibacteraceae; genus CAINVV01. The sequence continues at coordinate 2,746 of JBBQJE010000121.1, read as the reverse complement.
CCAATGCGAAAGCCTCTGCCGATGGTGATTATTGCACTATTTGTATTGATTGCTTCCTGGTTTAAGCGTTTGTTAATCGTGGTGCCAACCATGGCGTCACCTTATCTTCCCAAGCAAAATGTGCCGGATGCCTGGATGGTCTACCATCCAACTGTTATCGAATCCGCTATTACTATCGGAACAATAACGTTGGCCGTGATAATCATTTCAGTATTGATGAAGTTATTCCCTGTCATCCCAATTTGGGAAATAGCAGAAGAGGAGTGTGCTCATCCGGATCATCAACCTGTTGAATAATAGAAAATCCAAACTATGAAAATTAGATTCATTCTTTTGATCTTTCTCAATCTAATCACCGGATTGCTAATTGCCCAGACCACCTGGGAGGTTCCTGCAGATCGAAACGCAAAGTTGAGTACAGAAGCCTTCACAGAACAAACCCGTGCAGCAGGGCAAATTCTTTATCAGACCAATTGTAAATCTTGTCACGGCGATCCAGGGAAAAATAATTCGATCAAATTGGTTCCACCTCCACCAGATCCGGCTTCACCGCAAATGCAGCAAAATACGGATGGTTCCCTTCATTTCAAAATCAGCGAGGGGCGAGTAACGATGCCCGCTTTCAAAAACGTGCTGAGTTCTGCTGATATTTGGAATGTTATCGCCTATATTCGGAGTTACAACAAAGATTACAATCAGCAAATTGCTATCAAACCAACTTATGGCGGAGAAATTTTCGATAAAGTGGAAATTCAACTTTCATCGGATCCTTCTGCCAATGCTATTGTTGCCAAAGTTTCCGGCTCAAGAGGATCTATAGTTAAGCCTATTGTCGGATTGGAGGTAAAGCTTTTTGTTAAGCGATATTTCGGAAATCTGGTTGTAGATAAACCTTCGGATACAGATGCAGCGGGTAAAGCAATTTTTACGTTACCTAAATCCCTTCCGGGCGACGCTTCAGGAAATCTCACACTTTTGGCTCAATTAGCTAACGAAGAGCTTTTTGGTTTAGTGAAAGCCGAATCTATTCTAGCCATCGGGATACCGACCAATAAGCCTGCATTGAATGAGGAGCGCGCTATGTGGAATGTGGTTCAAAAGACACCAATTTGGTTGTTGATTAGTTACCTGACTTCAGTCCTAGTTGTTTGGGGATTTATAATTTATGTGTTGCTGCAACTTAAACGGATTTTTGAATTAGGAGAGAAATAATTGACTCAATTCTCCGTTTCCGCTGTTCGCCCTCAAGTCTAATAGTCCAACTGTCTTCTATTCCTATTGCCCCGTAAGACTCTTGATCACTTTAAACTCCGATAGAAATTCGCTGGCAATAACCCTCAACACAGTATAGGCAGGGATACCAAGTATCATTCCGGGGATACCGGCAAGACTTCCTGCAATCATAGTAACGAAGAAAATTTCGAGTGGATGGGCTTTAATGCTGTTGGAATAGATGACTGTTTGAAAAACCATATTATCGATGAATTGAACAATCATCACAACAATTACAACACCTATCATTAACGGCAGAGTTACACCAGAGAAACTTGCCTCGAGATTATTGGCAATGACCACCACCATACCAAACAGAGCTCCTACCCAGGGGCCGATGTATGGAATAACATTGATTAGACCGGCAAAGACACCCACTACCACCGCATGTGAAAATCCCATGCCGATAACGGAAAAGCCTATTATTGAAAAGACCATTACCCCAAACATTTGTAGTAGCATACCTATTAAATATCTTTTCAACAGGGAGCTAATGGAGTCCATCAGTTTGCTAACCCTTTCTTCGAATTGGTCGGGTGATAGGACGAGTATCCATTTCCGAAATAAATTATCCTCTTTAAGGAAGAAGAAAAGAATGAATGACACGGAAAAAAACATTAGAAACAAGTTTCCAATCACCGTTGCAATTGATTCAAATACAGAACTAACTTGACCGAAATTGACAAATCCGGAAAACTGACTTCGTAAATACGACTCCAAACTGGTTGTTTTTGCCATATTTGAAAGTAGACCAGGATAATTAGTGCGTACCTGTTCAAACGAACTATTCAGGTAATTGACCACATCCTGAATATTTATCGTGGAAAGTTGGTTTACCTCAGAAGCTACCATTGGAATCAGGAAACTAAAGAAGCCAATAAAACCTAGCCATAAAGTTAAAATGGTTAGAAAAGCAGCAGTACTTCTACCAATTCTAAATCTCTTGTAATGGATTTGTTGAAATTTATTTGTCAACGGACCTCCAATTAAGGACATAACAGCTGCTATTAGAATATAGGATACGATATTACTTAGATAGTAACACAGTAATCCCAACAGTATAATTGCTACGACAATAATGATATTTTTTATTCTTTGATCCATTTTTGGCTTTATAATTAGATTGTTTGAGTGATAATTATTTTGAATATAGATAAAATTTAGAAAGTGAAAAGTATTTGTTATAAAAATGATAAATTTATAAAACTTTTGATTTTTTGAAAGAAAATTATATTGATTGCAATCCTAATTTTCGAATATTCAAACAAATTAATCTAACATACTGAAATTCAATTAACTGCAATTTGGAATCTAGTAAAATGTTTTTATCTTCGCCACGGATTTAATTAATTTTAACATCCGTACCTATCTGTTTAGAAAAGGAGAATCCTTTTCTGTCAATTAAGATACAAAGTCATTTAAGTTAATATAGTTCCAATCTAAAATTAAAATTATGAAAAAATTACTTGTAACC
>JBBQJE010000120.1:0-10338 GCA_038325635.1 Bacteroidales bacterium | reverse complement strand
GTCGCCCCCACCTTTAGCAAGCGATTGATATCCGACAGCCATCCCTGCTACATTGCCGCGGAGGATATCCTGAACAGACTGAGGCTTTTCATTCTGAAGCTGTGCGGTTTTTACTTGTGTGACGGCACCCGTGAGGTCACGCTTTTTGGCGGTACCATACCCGATCGCAACCACCTCTTCAATCTGCTTGGTATCTTCCTCGAGGGTTACGTTAATGGTGGACTGATTTGTGACCACAACCTATGAAGAGGTAAAACCAATAAAAGAATAGACAAGTGTCGAATTTGGTTTAACATTCGTCAAGGTATAATTACCATCAACATCTGAAATTGTACCTGTCGTTGTTCCTTTGACGACAATTGATACACCGGGCAGCAGTTCGCCCGATTTGGAGATTACTTTCCCCTTGATTGTTTTGGTTGGTTGTGCCATCACATTGGTCGGAAGCGAAAGCAGACTGAACAGTGCGATCAGTAAACTTAAAATTAAAACCCCCGGCGCTTTGTTCAAGCATGCCATACAACTCACATCATTCTGATTTTTCTTTTTCATAAATAAATTTGAATTGGTTGTTTTACAAATATGTTTTGCCAGTTAGTTTTTCGATTAGTTAATCATTGTTAACAAAGGTTAACCAATCATGTTAAAAGACTGTCAAAATTATATTGCCGTCTTCAATTGTAATGGTATTTTATTTGCAGATTATTGTATTAATTTTGCTGAACGATACCCTTGCTAGAACATAGTACATTTACATTCTCTGTATGAAACCATTTTATGAACTAATTAACTACCCCGCAAATAGTTCATTGATAATTCGATGCAATTATTTTCCTCATTTCTCCGTACCACTTCATTTCCATGAGGAATACGAAATTGTCTATGTGATCAAAAGCTTCGGCAAGAAATTTGTAGGAGATGTGGTTGAAAATTTCGCTCCGGGAGATTTAACATTCTTTGGCAACAGACTTCCCCATTATTACATGAACGACCAGTCATTTTACTTAGGCGACCCTAATCTATTTTGCCAAGCTCTCGTTCTGCAATTTCCTGAAAACTATTTTTCTGAATCTCAGTTGCAACTTCCTGAATTTGAAGCAATAAAAAAATTACTCGACCGGTCTTTTACCGGACTGAATTTTTCAGGTGAAACAGCAGAGATTGCGGGAGGATTAATGAACCAGGCACTCCATACGAATGGGATGGAGCGTTATCTTGTGTTTTTAAAACTGATTGATTTTCTGGGTAATGCAGCCTTCAGGTCAATTGCTTCGCCGGATTATACCCATCGAACGGAAAATTTGGGAGAGGACAGGATGTTGAAGATTACTAAGTACATAACCCGAAATTGCACCAAAGATATATCCATTGAGAAGGTTGCCTCTGTCGCAGGAATGAATTCGACAGCTTTCTGCCGTTATTTTAAACAAAAGACTGGAAAAACATTTATTCTTTTTCTCAATGAGTTGAGGATAGGCCATGCATGCAGATTCTTGAGGCATAGCACTCAGCCAATTCAGAATATTTCGGAGGAAGCCGGATTCAATAATATTTCCAATTTCAACCGGCAGTTCAAAAAATTAATCGGCAAGTCACCGAAAGAATACAGGGAGTTAAACAAGGTAGTATCATGAGACGATACGTCTATCTCATCCTCCTATCTATTTCCTTAAGTTGGAATCTATTTGCGCAGACAACTATTTCGGGTATAGTTACGGATGCCTCCAATTTACCAGTACCGTTCGCCTCCGTTTATTTGTCCAAAACCACCATTGGGTCAACGACCAATAATGAAGGATTATACCTTCTAACTATACCACAAAATGGTGAATATGAAATGATTGCATCCTACATCGGATATAATTCAGGCTCAACGATTCTATCTGCCACCGGTAAAAAGCAGGTAATGAATATAAAACTGACATTAAACACCATACAACTTGATGAGATAACCGTCAGTTCAAAAGCCAGAAAAAGGGTAAAAAACTATACTGAATTCATTCGGCTTCTACTTGGTGAAACTGAAAATGCCCAGACTTGCACCATCCATAATATCGAAGATTTATTTCTGTACGAAGACCCTCAGACCGGCATTTTGAAAGGACGCACCCACAAGCCCCTTCAAATCGAGAACAGAGCCTTAGGGTATAACGTGATGTACGATCTGACGGATTTCATTTTCGACGCCAAAACCGGACTATTAAAATTCACGGGAGGTGTTTATTTCCAACCTCAACAGGGAAGTACAAAGAATATGCAAAAATGGATACACAACAGACTGTCCGCCTATTATGGTTCTAAAATACATTTTTTGAGAGCTCTTTTTGCCGATTCCCTTAGGCAGGAAAGTTATAAAATTTCAGATTGTATGCTGAACTTGGTTAGGAGTAAATCTGGCATACAAAGTGTTAAGTCCACTCCGGTTGAAGCAAACAGTATCCACTTGGTGCGAAAACCGAATCAACTGATTATGTATTCTCCAAAGCCATTATATATTTGCTATTTCGATAATCACCCTGAACTTGCATCCGAAATAATTGGCTATGATCCAAAGAAATACGAAAGCACCCTTGAGTTTTCTGATAGTTTGAAGGTATTTCCAAATGGCTATTTCAAGCATCCGTATGCGGCCACCTGGGGAGGTGAAATGGGGAACGAACGGATTGCTGATATGTTGCCCTTTGATTTCGTCCCAGATCCAATAAGCAATACCAAATCAAATTCTAAATTGGAAGCTTTAAACTCAGAAAACACATTGGAGCTACCCCAAAAAATCACCGACGGAAGAGATCAGGTCTTTGTCCAATTAGACCGGAATATTTATCGTCCGGGTGATACCATTTTCTTTAAGGCATTTATAAAAGATAGAATTTCAGGAACTTTTAAGTCAAAGAGTGTTTCGATGTATGCACTTCTTTTCGATGAGAAAAAGATGATGGTTGATAGTTCACGGTTCAAAATTTTTGATTCTTCTTCCTCGGGCTGGATGGTAATCCCGGAAAAATCAAAATCAGGAAAATACCGCTTTGCCGCTTTCACCAGTATGATGCAGAATGATGATCCGGCGGAAGCCTTTCAACTGGAAATTCAGGTGAGAGAACCTGATAAAATTTTGGATCGTGTGGCGCCAATTTCGAACGCAGACAAACCGGTTGTGAATTCCTATTTCGAACTTAGATATCTACCCGAAGGAGGAACATTTATTGACGGAATTAGACAAAGAGTCGGATTCAATGCCACCAACGGCACGGGTCAACCTGTCTATATCGAGGGATTGCTAAAGAATAGTTCTGGCGTTATTCTCGATTCTATCAAATCGGGAAGTTATGGTCCTGGCTCCTTTTCCTGCCTTGCGCGGCCAGGTCTCGTTGTGGATATAACCAAAGGCGCAGGACCAAAGAAAACATGGCCATTGCCTGTTCCATCCGCCAAAGGCATTTCGCTTAGTGTCGCACCTATTGACGAAAGTTCTTTCGTAGTAGCAATTGAATCAAATAGTTACAGCAGTGAGCCAATGACGCTGGCTATAACGATGGATATGACACAGGTATATTCAAAAGAAATAACATTGAACAAAAAGCAACAAATCGTTGTGGAGACGGATCAACTACCATCCGGCATTGCAGAAATCTCGCTCCTTGGCAGAGATCTTTGGCCAATTGCCAATCGACTGTATTACATAAATAGTGACAAGCACCTGAAATTTACCATTACCCCTGAAAATGATGCCGAAAAGCAGGAGTCAGAACTTTCAATTTCAGTCTCAGATGCTCAAGGAAATCCTGTCGATGGGATTTTCTCCATTGCAGTTACTGATTCCGCAAAAGGGATAAATCCGGAAATATTCATGCCCGGAATTGGATTCACCTTGAATTATCAGCAATACTTCCCTGGAAACCTTCCTGCGAAAGCCTTAATCGACGGACTGGAAAACATGGATAACGAATCACGCAACCTGCTTTTATTGGTCTACGGTTGGACAAAATTCAATTCAGAAACTGATCAGAAAAAGAGAGAAGACGGTCAGCTTATCAATTTTGATTTAATGCGAATCAAAATACGCTCTGCCTCGAAAAAGTTCAGAACCGACAGAAAATTAGACCTTTATTCGCTGGAAGATCTTACTGTCCGGCATTTGTCGACAAACGCTGCTGGAGAAGCTTTTTTGCCTTTAGATTCTCTGCCTAAATTGACCAGAACAGTTACGGTAATGCCTGATGTGAAAGCTAAAAACAAGACTTTAGAAGCGATGTTCAACATTCCAGCCGATGCCGCCTATTTTAGGAGCAAGAAGTTATTTATGCCACAGCCGAAAATTTCATATTCTCCGCAGATTCTCACTTCGGATAGGATTACTGCAACAGTAAAACAGGAGAATTATTCGTTGGGAGAGAAAAATATTGAGATCCAGGAAGTTATCATCATTGGTCATCCCGAGAATAAGAAGGTCTTCCATGATAAAGATGAACAGAAATACCAAAATGCCAATGTTCGCAGTCTGGATATCGAACCACTGCAATCGTCTTATTCACTGGAGATTGCCCTTCGGAAATTGATTTCTCCTTACCAAATTACCACGGACAATATTATTCTGAGACCACCTAGATCCATCTTTGGATTAGGAGGACCGCTTACTGCACTGATCGTCCTGGATGGAATGCCAATTTATCAGCAAGGCTGGGCTATGGTTAAGGATATCTCGCCTTCAGAAGTAACTTCGCTCACGATTCTTAATGGCCAGCAGGGATATATCAGATATGGAGACGGTGCACAAGGTGGTGTAATATTCATTAACACCAGGAGTAACAACAAGGAACAGATAGCCAACCGCACCAAATGGAGTTCGCAAAATAAGGATGGCAACATGCTAAATCCTATTGAACTTTACCGACCCTCTGTAGAATTTTATAATCCAACCAAAGTGGACAAAGGCATAGACCCATTGATTCAGGGGCGCGCCACTATTTTTTGGGAATCTGATGTAAATTTCAACGGGAAAGAGCCGGTGAAGCTAAAATACAACAACCTCAACCACACGGGTACAGTATCAATAACTATCAACGGAATGTCTGTCAACAACTTATGGGGAACCGGCAGAGCAAGTTATCAGCTTCGATGATCAGTCTTGCTATTTTACTCAAATAAAATTTTTAGCAGAATAACTTGATTTATTTCCTATTTTTGACAACAAACGCAATTCTTTTACACTCTAAATGCGAACCGAATGACCAACATTAGATTGTCTTTTCTTATACTATTTTTGATTATTAATATCGTCTCCGTTTCGCAAGGACAGAATTGGCCTGGTTGGCGTGGCCTTAATGGAGATGGAACAAGTCTTGAAAAAACAGTACCTACCCAATGGGATTCTATAACTAATGTTGAATGGAAAACCACTGTTCCCGGTATTGGATATTCTTCGCCGATCGTTTGGAATGATAAACTTTTTACTGTTACTGCTCTTCCCGAAACCCAGGAGAAAGTCCTGCTTTGTTATAATTCCCTAAATGGCACCTTATTATGGCAAAGAACCGTTATCAACAACAAGTTTGAGGCAAAACACAATGACAATAGCTTTGCATCCGGTACTCCTGTAACGGATGGCAAGCTCATCTATGTCTCATTTTTGGATGGAAAGGATGTTATTGTGGCTGCTTACGATTTTGCTGGAAAGCAAGTGTGGCTCCAGAAGCCGGGTACCTTTTCAAGCCCTCACGGATACAGCTGTTCACCAGTATTGTATGAAGACAAAGTGATTATTAATGGGGATAGCCAAGGAGATTCTTTTGTTGCTGCACTAAGTCGAATGGATGGCCATTTGATTTGGAAAACCCTACACGAAAAACCAGCACACAGTTTTAGTACACCAATTTTTAGAATGATGGCTGGAAAGATGCAGATGATTTTCTGTGGAAACAAGGAAATCGCTTCCTACAACCCTACCGATGGTTCAAAATATTGGTTTGTAAATGGCCCTTCCGAGGACTTCTGCTCAAGTCCTGTTTATAATGAAAAATCCGGATTGATTCTTGTCAGCAGCGCCTGGCCGGTACGAACTTTAGTGGCAATTAAACCCGATGGACAAGGTGATGTAACAAAGACTCATGTTGTATGGCAATCCACGAAAGGGGCATTTTATGTGCCTTCACCCGTTTGCACGGATGATTATCTTCTTACCACTATGACCAGTGGCCAGGTCCATTGTATGGATGTTGCCACAGGAAATATTGTTTGGATTGAAAATCTTGGCAAGCAATATGCTTCGCCAGTTCTTGCGAATGGGTTGGTATATATGCCGAATGACAATGGAGTAATAACTGTCTTCAAGCCTGGTCCAACGTTCAACGTTATTGCAAAGAATTCTATTGGTGAAAAAATGTACGCCTCACCTGCAATCAGTAATGGGAAAATTTTTATTCGGGGCTTTCAACACCTTTTTTGTATTGGGACGCCTAGTTCAAAATAAAATAATCAACTACACATTTTGCAATCGGAAAGCTTGAGGTGAATGCGGTTGATACTACAATAACTAAATGAATGGAGTCGGTGTCACATTTCAAGATCTGACCCTCTTATCTAATTTTTTGCCATGCCACGAGTACCAGATTTTTTAGACAAAAAGACCCTGGAGAAATTCTCCTCCGCATTTACCTTGTCTGATATGGAAATATTTGTTTTTCCAGAATTGTTGTACTCTTTAGTAATCGCCAATATCATGAGCCCGATCATCTGGAAATGGCGCGACGATGAGTGGTTTAAGGGAATTAACAAAAAATCGTTTAATTTTAAGATAAACCGGATCAAGCAATTCATCATGGATCATTATGTATTCAATCTTGATCTTGAAACCTGGGGACTAACTGATAAGGATACTGAGATTAACCGATTTAAAGAATCCATTGATAGTGATATCCTTAGACGTTCAAATGCACTATTCGGCTATGAAGGCGACAAATATTATTTCGACATCGATATCAGACGACATTTCGGATTAGATAAATACAACACAGAAGTTATCCCATATTGGAAAACTGAAACGGTGGAGGCAATGACAGCCTTCCGATACAAAGAATCATTTGAACAAGGTGCCGGCGAATGTGTTTCATTATCTGCATTATATGCTGCAGCGCTTTTCATTGTGGGTAGTATTCCACTTGAAAATATTTTCCTGATGGGCACTCCTCTTCATTCACAAAATTTCATTGACATCAATGAAGGAGTGCTCACCAACAACCGCCGAATTGTAACCAAAAAGATGTGGTTCAATGGCACCTCCATTTCTACCCGTGCACGAAGGGCCTTGGAACATGAAAAAATTACAATTGTCTCACATATAAGCGGATACATTCACTATCTATACGAGGATGCCACGATAAATAAGGACGCTTTCCTTCGATTTTCCAACAAAATAGAATCGTTTCTAACGATTAGATTTTCTGCAGAGCTATTTGTAAATTTCCTGCGGTATCACATGAAATTCAAGAAGTGTTTCCAATACAAACACTTTATGAATGCCAGATGCCTTTATATTTCTGTTGAAACTATCTTTGAGTATGAACACTCGACCAAGCATACCTTTTCAAAATCCGGTAGCGATGCCCTATTAAATGAGATTGACGACGGAGAATTCAGTCATACGCCACTAAAAGATCTGCTAATTTTGCAGGATGTTTTGGCCTATTTAAATCAAAACGATGAATCTACTGTCAACGATCTAAAGATCTATTGCGTCGGAATGGCACAAGAATCCAATACAAAGACGAGAGATGCCCTTCAATTGCTATTCACCGAGCTCGAAGGGTTTCTAGAAACAGTACCCCAACTTCCCTCAATAAATAAGCAGTTCATTAAAAATGAGGCAATTGCCATCAATACAAATCAAAGCCGTACTGAAATTCTGAATTTAATTACGTCGCTTGCCGGGGAGAATGAATTAGCAGCGCTTTCCTTGTACAGCTATCGGCAGATGGACCAAATAGACTGGATTCCCTTTCTGAAGGCAGCCTTGGAGCGCAATCCTGTTTCATTGGAAGCGCTAAAAGGCAAAACAGCTTTGGAGGCATATAATCTAATTTCTTCACTACCAAATGATTCTGTTTATGATGGACAAAGGCTCGCCTTACCAGACGAAGTTTGGAATTTTGGGCGTGGTGATGGCGTTGAAAAAGCAATCCTTCTGGCCAATTTTCTCTTCAACGAAGAAAAGAGTCAAAATTTAGAATTGAAAATTGAAAAGTCAAGTGTTCAGTTGAAATGTGAGGACGAGATGTATCCATTCCTTTCTGAGAAAGAAATAACCAAATCAATTGCTTGTATTCCAACAACTTATTAATTCTAATATCGTCGGTAAAAGGATTTCAAAAATGGTGTCACCTGATTAAAGATTGGCTTTGTAAATTCAACGAACAAAGACTGAGGATCGGGTGGAGGGATTGATTTCCGTTTACACATATCCATTTGCTCCTTGGTGAGCGCCCTTTCATCACCGTTGAACGAACCCCACTCGACGAACCACACAAATTGTCCTGGAAATTTTTGTTGTGAAACCACATTATTAGCGGCTAAATCAACGATGGTAACATCCAATATTCCTTTAGAAATTAACTCTCTGTGTCTAATCGTCAATTTGGCTTTCACCGTATTGTAGGCTTTCAGTTTTTGCCCCTCTTTTGTGGTAACTGTACCTACCTCAACACTATCGCGCGAAACTTCCTTGGTCGTTTCCTTGTCATAGATCTGACCAACAACAAAATCATCAAAATTCATTCTCAACAGCTGATCGGGATTTTTAAGTCCTTCCTTTTCAGCAGATTCCGGAGAATAATATGCGACCAGGTCATTGGGACGGTTTCGTACCAAATTCTCAATGATCTGATTCAGAAAGAAATCTGAGGTTAACTGATATTTATTTGATACCTTAATCTGTTCAACAATTACCTTCCAGGTGGCATTGTAACGAGCTTCATCCAACCGCTGTTTTACATCTTTATAACCTGGCACAAAATGATCAACCTGCATATAATTGGAATAGGCATCCTTCCATCCAAGACGCGTCCTTAATTTTTCATTGGCTAATCCGGTATTATACTGCTCATCTGCAGCCAAATCCCTGCAATGCGCTAGTTCACTGGTATAATAATTCACCTGCGGAAAAATTTTCAAAGCAGCAGGACAGCGACTTATTTCGTCCGACAATTGGTTCATTTTCTCATAATATCCAACAACTTCGGTATATTTATAAAGGGTGTTGCCAGTCAGCGCATTGTCTATTTTCCCTTGGAAATAGGTTAACGACATGGGATAGCCTTCCTTCACCGCCTGAAGGGACTTCTCCAATTTCGGATTACTTCGCAAGCGACTCACAGCCTGCATAGTAGCCCCAAAGTAATCACCGCGTTCAAGAGCCTTTTTACCCGACGAACAGGACATTAGAAACAAACAAATAAGCAAAGAGGAAATAAGTATACGCATCGTTTTCAGTTTGGCCAAAAATAGCGTGTTTCTACTGATTACACAAGAAATTTTCGTCTAATTGAACGATTTGTTTTATACTATCAGTGACTAAAAAAGGACGCTCTTTAGGCAAAATTCCTCCAGTATTTGGCGGCCATGTCATTTTTATCAAGTCTATTCCTACTTTTTGATTTTTGATAATTTTCACTGATATTTACGGAAGTATTACCTGACATTTAATGATCAATTAGGATGAAATTTTATCTGATGCTATTCTCTCTGCTGCTAATTGTATCCTTCGGAAGATGCATTGAAAACTCAACAAATCCAGAAAAGGCTGCTCCAATGACCTTTTCTAACCCCGTTTGGAATGGTGCAGATCCATGGATGACCAAGCATAACGACTATTATGTTTATTGCTATTCATCCCAAAATTCAATCGTCGTCTCCAAATCTCAGAAAATGACTCGCCGTGGTGAGACAAAAGCCATTTGGAAAGCACCGCCAACAGGCTGGAATAAATCTTGTGTCTGGGCACCGGAGATCCATTTTATCAAAGATCGTTGGTACGTTTATTACGCTGCCGGAGAATCTGGTCCTCCGTTTATTTACCAACGAACAGGCGTTTTGCGTTCTAAAACGGAAGATGTTTTCAGCGATTATGAGGATATGGGTGCTTTATATACCGGAGATTCGCCCAAAGATCCTTCTTCAAATATCTGGGCAATAGATATGACTATCCTCGAACACAAATCCAAGCTCTATGCAATATGGTCGGGCTGGATCAAACAGGAAACAACGGATGCTACACAACAACATTTGTATATTTCCGAAATGGAAAATCCATTTACGATGAAAGGTTCCAGGGTAAAACTTTCCTCTCCG
>JBBQJE010000119.1:0-10345 GCA_038325635.1 Bacteroidales bacterium | reverse complement strand
TTTTCACTTTTCATTTGTCATTTTTCACTTAAAGAGTGAGTCAACAAACTCCGTTCTGTTAAAAATCTGCAGGTCGTCCAACCCTTCGCCAACGCCAATATATTTGACTGGAATTTTAAATTGATCAGAGATACCAATCACTACACCACCTTTTGCAGTACCATCTAATTTGGTCAATGCCAGTGCAGTAACTTCGGTAGCAAGTGTAAATTGTTTGGCTTGTTCAAAAGCATTTTGTCCGGTAGATCCATCCAAAACGAGTAATACTTCATCCGGTGCATCCGGAAAAACCTTTTGCATCACTTTCTTGACTTTCGAAAGTTCGTTCATCAGGTTGATTTTGTTGTGAAGTCGGCCGGCGGTGTCGATAATAACCACATCGGCATTGGATGCCTTTGCAGAAAGTAGTGTATCGTAAGCGACAGAAGCCGGGTCGGATCCCATATTTTGCCTGACAATCGGTACACCCACACGATCGGCCCAAATTTGAAGCTGGTCGATAGCTGCGGCACGAAAGGTGTCAGCTGCTCCGAGGATCACAGATTTTCCTGCCGCTTTGAACTGGAAGGCAAGTTTACCAATAGTGGTTGTCTTGCCAACTCCATTAACTCCGACAACCAATATTACATAAGGATTGCCGGTCTTAGGAAGATCGAAATCGGCCACGTCGGCAGAGTTATTTTCTTCCAGCAAGGCTGCTATTTCGCTTCGCAGGATACCGTTTAATTCGGAGGTGCCAACATATTTATCTTGCAACACGCGTTTTTCAATGCGCTCAATGATCTTGAGGGTAGTGTTTACGCCGACATCCGAAGAAATCAATATTTCCTCCAGGCTGTCGAGTACCTCCTCATCGACCTTCGTTTTTCCAATAACAGCACGGGAAAGCTTAGAAAATACGCTCTCTTTTGTTTTTTCAAGTCCTTTGTCCAGACTCTCTTTTTTTGATCGAGTAAAACCGAATAAACCCATGATGCAGATTGTTGAATATTGCGTTAAAGATAGGAACAATACAGTTTTGAAAATTGTATCAAGACAGACTTGGTAAAAAAAAGAAAGCTCTCATCAATACTGACGAAAGCTTGCTTTTAATTTCTTAAGCATGAATTACTTCTGGGCAAAATATTCTTTTACCATTTCGTTGGGAACGATCTCCTCAACAAAAGTATACGCGCCGGATTTTTCCGATTTAACCATTTTGATAACCTTGGAATATGCCTTACCGGCACCTTTCTGGAGGGATGCAACTACTTTCTTTGCCATAACTCAATTATTTTATTTCGCGGTGTACGGTGACACGCTTCAAAATTGGATTGTATTTTTTTAGTTCGAGACGTTCCGGGGTATTTTTCCGGTTCTTTTTCGTCACATATCTTGATGTTCCGGGAAGACCGCTTGCTTTGTGCTCGGTGCATTCCAAGATTATTTGTTGCCTGCCTGTTTTCTTAGCCATTGTTCAATACGTATTAAAAAGTTGCAATGAAGCCTTTTGCTTTCGCCTCTTTCAAGGTAACATTCAGGCCGTTTTTATTAATTGTTCTCAACCCGGCGGCTGACACATTCAGTTTGATCCATCGGTCTTCTTCCGGCAGATAAAACTTTTTGGTGAAAATGTTCACCATGAATTTCCGTTTGGTTCTCCGTTTTGAGTGAGAAACGTTGTTCCCAGTCATCACTTTTTTACCTGTAATCTGACAAACTCTAGACATTATGCGTATTTTTTATCTTCTGTCCAACATTTTTTAAACAGTGTGCAAAGTAACTACTTTTTGTTTTAATAATCAAACAATGCTGCAAAATTTATTCCAAGTTTTTTTGCACTCAAAATATTCCTCTTTTAATTACATTTGAAAGCAATATACGTATGCATAGGAGTGAAAACAACTATAAAATATTATCCAACTTTTTGGCAGGCAGTGAACCTGATCGTATTGTATACTTTCTTGCAGACGATCATTGATTTTCCGCTGGCATTGTACGATTATCAGCATGGAACAGACTGGCTACAAGAGCCTTTTCTGAAAATGCCTGTCTTTTTTGTTACTACCTTTATCATACTCTTCTTGGGTACCCGGTTTTCCGGTTTACCCTATCGGGAAATTTATCCCATGAAGCTTTTTCACTGGCTGAACATTCCTGTGCTCTTGATTTCATTGGCATCCTTGCAATTTTTCATGAATGAAATTTCGTTGCATGTCGACAAATTATTGCCTCCACCCAGCTGGTTTATGGAATTGTTTAGCCGGCTTTTTGAATCGGATCATGGTGTATGGTTTGGTATTCTTAGGGTTGTCATCCTGGCGCCAATTGTCGAGGAACTAATTTTCAGGGGGGTTATCTTCTCCGGATTTCAGCGAATTTACCCTGCCTTCCTGGCCATTTTCTTTTCCGCGCTGCTTTTTTCTCTCTTTCATCTCAATCCATGGCAGCTCGGACCAACCTTCCTGCTTGGGCTTTTACTGGGATTCGTTCGATTGCGCACCGGATCACTACTGGCGGCTATCTTCACCCACGCACTTCACAATGGAATGATCTTTTTAGCTGTTTATTACCATGATGCCTATCCAGATTTATCTTGGATGCAACCCGGCGTTGTTATGAATTATGTGATTAATTTGTTGGTGCTGGCAGGCGGGATGTTAGCGGTATATTTTATTACCAGGAAGAAGGAAGCGAAATGAATTATTTAGCTCACATCTATTTATCCGGTGATTCTGATGAAATAAAACTCGGCAATTTTATTGGCGATTATGTGAAGGGTAATAAGTACAAAGATTACCCCGAAATGGTTGCATACGGTATCCGAATGCACCGAAGTATAGATTCGTTTACCGATCAGCATCTTGATGTAAAGGAATTTAATAAAATACTGAAGCCTGGCTTTGGACGATATTCCGGTATCGTCTCAGATATTTTCTTTGATCATTTTCTAGCCGCGAATTTTACTGAGTATTCCGTTTATTCATTGCGACAATTCGCCAAACAGGCCCATTCAGTATTTCTTTCCAATTTTATGCTGCTTCCGTTTCGGGTAAAACAATTCCTTCCGTTTTTAATTCAGCACAAAAGATTGGAATCCTATGCCCAGCGAGATACTATGTTTCATGTGTTGGAAATTATGTCGCGGCGCACTTCACTTCCGTCCAACAGCCTTTGGGCATCTCAAATGTTGGATCAAGAATATGATCAGTTTGAAGCTTTGTTTCGCAGTTTCTTTGCCGATTTGGTCGAATATGCAAAGTTTGAATTCGGCGTAGGGATTTCCAAACCATTAAATATTTCGAAAATGCTTAATATTCCGGAATTGAATCTGTTACCAGGTGAATTTTCCTGTCCCGATTGAACACAGTATTTATTTCGTAACCAGCTTTTTACAATAATGTAATACTTTTACATTGATTTCAATATTTTATTCAAATTTTAATTATGAATAGCAATTATTTTGTGTACCTCGTTTTGTTGGTCAGCCTTCTTTTATTATCTGGATGTAAAAAAGATGCTGAAAATGTAAAAATTCCGGATTCAGTTAAGTTCATGGTAATTTCCGACATCCATTATTTTGATCCGGCTTTGTTTACTCTTCCTGCCAATGCAGGTTTTCAAGGATATTTGGCTACCGACCGCAAATTGATCATGGAAAGCAGTGCCATATTGAAAAGTGTACTCGCTTCTGTTCAAATTGAGAAGCCCGATTTCCTTCTAGTTACCGGCGATTTGACAAAGGATGGAGAAAAATTGGATCATCAAACCCTGGCAACTCTTTTTAAAGGCCTGTCGGATAATGGAATCAAGGTACTCGTCATTCCTGGAAATCATGATATAAACAATGGTGCGTCGAATAGTTATCTTCAGTCTGGAGTTGCAAAAGTTGCAAATATTTCTGCAACAGAATTTGCCTCTATTTATGACAATAATGGATATGGAACTGCAATTGAACGGGATCCTTCCTCGTTAAGTTATGTTTCGGAGCCCGTAGATGGCTTGTGGGTTCTGGGTATCGATGCCTGCCATTATTTACCAAGTAGTGAAACTGCAGGCAGCATTTCGACAACTACATTGGCCTGGATCAAGTCAATCATTTCAAAAGCAAAAGCACAGAACAAAGTGTTGATATCCATGATGCACCATGGTTTGGTCGAACATTTTCCTGGTCAGGGTATTTTATTCCCGGAATACTTGATCTCTGACTGGCAAAATGTGTCAACCAGCCTGTCAGACATAGGATTAAAGGTGATTTTTACCGGTCACTTCCATGCTCAGGACATCGTGAAAAAAACGAGCACCTCCGGATTTTTGTTTGATATTGAGACCGGAAGTACTGTTTCTGCTCCTTGTCCTTACCGGCTTGTTAGCTATAATAGGATAAACAATACAATGAAAATTGAATCCAGGAATATTACGGATGTCAGTTTCAGTACGATTCCCAGTGGCAATACTTTCGCACAATATTCAAAGAGTTATTTGGCCTCTGGAATGAAAGATCTTTCCTTTTATATTTTGAGTTCACCACCATACAGCATCCCTGCTGCCACCATTGCCGCCATAGCACTCGACCGGATTTTGGCAACTGCCCTATTTGCGCATTATGCTGGTGATGAGACAGCTTCGACAGCTGATATTACAGATATACAGACTGTTAAATCAACGATTCCCTTGTTGGGTGGTGCTTTGGAGGGCATTTGGACTGATTTGCCTTCCGCCGATAACAATGTAACCATAAATCTTTCAACAGGTACAGCGACCAATAATTAGGAGCTTTGGGTCGAGTCTTTCATTCTATAATTTCTGAAACCGATTACATGCACTTTATGTGATTTTAAAGCAAAAAGTATTAATTTTGCTGTGCTATTCATTAAATCGGGGTGTAGCGCAGCTTGGTAGCGCGCGTCGTTCGGGACGACGAGGCCGCAGGTTCAAATCCTGTCACCCCGACTGAAATAAAGTAATTGGCGCTGTTAGTCAATATATTACAGTGGTACGGCTTTTGGACACTCGAATCAATTGAAGGAAAATATTGTAATTGAGTGCGCCCAGTCGACCAGTTCATTGTTTTTAAATCTGTAGAACATATCTTTACCACCCTTAAAAAGTTTGAACATGGAGCTTTGGCTATACTTCCATACGTTTTCAATCTGAAATATTGGAAAGAGTAGAAGAATGGCCAAAACGTTGCTGAGGGAGCAGGTCGAACGATCACCATTCGTAAATAGGAATCGTTTACTGTTGAGCTTCAAAGAACGAATGATCCATAGGATCGTCTAACAAATTTTTTCGTTTGAAGTGAAAAAGCCATTAGGTTCAGAAATGTTTGAAGTATCTTTACGTTGTAGCATGGTCGTATTATTTTGTTTTACAACATAATATTATTTATTCCCCAAATTTAAATATGCTTTTTTGTCCTAAATTATATTTTGTTTTGTGTTTAATTTATAATGCAAAACTTCGGTTAGCAAGAAAACATTGTATTTTTAACATCTTCCACAAATATTAAAAATGAGAATTTTTAAAACTTTAGTTCAACGACCCGGCCATCGGTTTTGCGGTAGAATGAATTTCATTTTAGGATTTCTCTCGCTGCTTCTTTCTCTCTTTGTTATCCCGGCTCTGAAGTCAAATGCGACCGATGTAGTCAACAAACTTAGTTTTGATTTATTTACTCACGAGCAAGGTCTTTCAAACGACAAAATTCACTGTGTATTTCAGGATAGTAAGGGGTGGATATGGATTGGTACCTCCCAAGGTGTTTGCCGCTTCGACGGATATAAATTTACTGTATTTAAGAATGATCCGGATGATCCTGCCAGCCTGAAAGGGGATATGGTTAGGGTCATTTTTGAAGACCACAAGGGACAATTATGGATTGGGACGGACAATGGCAGCATCAATAAATTCAACCGCGAAAAAGAGAATTTTCAGCATCTTTTTTACGATGAAAAACCTGCTCTTCTGAAGGATGTTTCGGTTTATTCTATACAGGAAGATAAGGAGGGAAATTTGTGGGTTGGCACGGAAAGAATTTTGTTCAAAATTGAAAATGAGACGAAATTGACAGCCTTTAAACCTTTCAAACCTAAAGAATTTAACGAGAATATCAGGGATATACGTTTAGACAAAAATGGCAAAGTATGGATCGGTACTATCAGGGGGCTCTATTTATTTGATCCTGATACGAATAGGACAGAGAAGATAAATCTCAGGGGCTCCCTTACCAAAGAAGAAGTTTTGGAGATCGTGCCTGACGATGACGGGACATTTTGGATTGGTACAAACGAAAGTGGGTTGTTTGCAGTCAACAGCGCCACATGCAAGGCAAAGCAAATTATTATTGATCCCAACAATGAACGGAGTTACTCGGTTCGGGCAATTTCTATATCACCGAACGGAAAATATTGGATTGGAACAAGAGGAGGTCTCTATCGCTATGACAAATTGAGTGGGGTTACAGAAAAATATTTTCATGATGATCGTGAGCCGAAAAGCCTTGCAAACAATTCGATACAATGTCTAAGCCTGGATAACCAGGACAATTTATGGATAGGTACCCGCCAGGGATTAAACCTTTTGATTGATGAAAAGACCAATATTCTTGGATACAAATCAATGCCCGATGACAAGCGGTATTTAAACAATGGAGAGATTTACGCTTTCCTGATGGATCAGAAGGGTGACTTATGGGTGGGGACCGAAAATGGGGGAATTAATATCCTAAATCGGAAAACCGGGCAATTCAGTTATTTGTTACCTCAAAAAAATAATCCAAACTCAATTTCAAGCAATTGTATCAAAGCCCTTTTGGATGATGGCAAGAGTAATATTTGGATTGGTACTTACATGGGAGGACTGGATGTTTACAATACGAAAACCAAAATTTTCAAACATTTCAAGAATGATCCTTCTGACTCCAACAGTTTGTCAGACAATCGAATATGGGCCCTATTACTGGACAGCAACCAAAATATTTGGGTCGGAACATCCAATGGCATCAGTAAATACAACCCGTCAACGGGTGGTTTTATAGAATATCCGAATCTGGTTAAGGGACAAAAAGTAAATTGGCTGGCAGAGGACAGGGATCATTGCTTGTGGATAGGAGCCGACAGTTTGATAATATACAGCCCAAAAGATCAAAAAATTACCATATTCAAAGAGCATACCATAAGTATGTTTGAGGATTCAAAAAATCGATTTTGGCTGACAACACTAAACCGCGGAATCGCTCATTTTTCGAAAGAAAAGGGAGTGATCCGTTATTACAATGAAAGGAATGGATTGGCCAACAACCAGGCCCTGGCAATACTGGAAGATTCAGAACATTCTTTGTGGATCAGCACCATCTCCGGTCTTTCAAAATTTGATCCTGAAAAGGAGCGTTTCCACAATTTTTCGACAAAAAATGGTTTTCAAAATGATCAGTTTACCTATAGGGCAGCGCTTAAACTTCCGTCTGGTGAGATGGTATTCGGTGGTGTATCTGGATTCAATATTTTTGATCCGCTTAAAATCAAGGCCGGAGACTATTTTGCGCCTATTTACTTCACTAATCTTAAGGTCCTGAATAAAAGTGTCCACATAGGTCGGGATGACAACGACGTACTTACGAAATGTATCTCGGAAACTGAAAAAATTGTGCTAAAATATCAGCAAAATTCTATAGAAGTGGAGTTTGCTTCATTAGATTTCGCAAATATAATTGGAGTTCAGTACGCTTACTACCTGGAGGGTTTTGATAAAGACTGGAATGAGCCTTCGGATAAAAGGCAGGCAACCTACACTAACCTCAATCCTGGAAAATATACCCTACATGTGAAGACGACTTCCATTGATCGCCAGGAGAGTAAAATTGGTCCCTTTCTGAAAATTGTAGTACTACCTCCTTTTTGGCTGACCTGGTGGTTCAGAATTTCAATTTTCCTGACTATCATGGGTTTAACCTATTGGTTGATTTCATTTTTCAAAGACAAGGGAATGCTGAAGCAGAGCCTTGCCTTCGAAAAGATTAAAGCAGAAAAACTGCATGAAATTGACATGATGAAACTGCAATTGTACACCAATATATCCCATGAAATCCGCACGCCATTGACCCTGATACTTGGCCCGCTGATAAAGCTGAGAAACCATACTATTCCTGAAGCTGAAATTGATAGTCACATGGAGGTGATGCACCGGAATGCTAATCAGTTGAAACAACTAATCAACCAGTTGCTTGATTACAGGAAGATAGAATCCGGTAGCATGAAGCTGAATTTGAAACGGGGTGATTTGGTGTCCTATGTAACTGACATATTAAGTTCATTCAGGAAATTTGCAGAAGAAAAAGAGATAGAACTTAAATTTAACACGGTTAGAAAAGAGATAATTACCAATTTCGATGACGATAAGGTTCTCAAAATCATGAACAATCTTTTATCGAATGCCTTTAAGTTTACGCCAAAAGGAGGTAAAGTTACAGTTAATATATCTCTGATCTTTGATTCAGAGGATCAGGAATCAACGAACGAATCCTCTGCAAAAAGGATGATTGAATTATCGGTGAAAGATACAGGCATTGGAATCTCAGCGTCAAATATTGAAAAAATATTTGAACGGTTTTTCCAGGTCGCTGCCAATCCTACTCAAACGGGAACAGGAATTGGGCTGGCATTAACCAAAGAGCTGGTTAAGCTGCACAATGGTAAAATCTTTGTTTCAAGTAAACCCGGAGAATTTTCAAAATTTACCGTTCAACTACCTTTTGATGAGTCCCCGGAAACAGAATTGACCGGAACAATTAAGCATACTGACAATAACGATCAGAATCCTGCAATTACAACTTCTGAGGGACAAAATATTGCCGGAAAAAGAATAATGCTGTTGGTTGACGACAATGCGGACGTCCGTTACTTTATCAAATCACATTTTTCGCCAAGTTACCAGGTTATTGAAGCGAAAGATGGGTTGGAGGGATGGGATGTTGCGCTAAGAACCATCCCTAACATTATTATCAGTGATGTAATGATGCCAGGCTTGGACGGATTTGAATTTTGCCATAAAATCAGAAAAGATGAACGCACTTCTCATATTCCGATCCTGTTGCTTACAGCCCTGGGATCAAGGGAACATGAGATGGAAGGGTTAAGCCATGGAGCTGATGACTATATTACAAAGCCTTTTGATCTGGATATCCTTCAGGCAAAGATTGAAAATATCCTCATGGTCAGACAGTCCCTCAAACAAAAATATACCAACGAGATGCTTCTCCAGCCTAAAAATATTACATTAAGTTCGCCGGATGAAAGATTTCTGCAAAAGGCAATTGATGTAGTAGAAAAAAATATCTCCGATCCTGATTTGGATATCGACCTTTTTACAATTGAAATCGGGGTAAGCCGCATGCAGTTGTACCGCAAACTTCATTCATTGACCAACATGACGGTCAAAGAGTTTATTCGGAATATCAGGTTAAAAAGAGCTGCCCAGATGTTAGTCCAGAAAAAGATGAATGTATCGGAGGTAGCTTATGCAGTTGGATTTAAATATTTATCCCATTTCCGGAAATGTTTCCACCAGGAGTTTAATATGAGCGCTTCGGAATACATTAACAAGCATCCGCAGGATCAGAGTTAATAGATCAAACAAATTCCATTAGGAAGGATCCTCGAATAATCAATTATTCTATTAATGTTTTGTGATTCAGGGAGATGAACTTCATGTCATCTATTTGAGTATATTTTTCTATGCGCATTTTGGTACGTATTTATCGCAGCCGGTACAGTTGAATCTCCTATTTGATATGTATAATGCGCACTTTCGGGTATGGCATACTTACCTTTACAGATAAAGCAACTAATGAAAGAAAATGGATGAAAAGATCGGGAAACTAAAAATAGAGAATTGGACATTCGTTGTAATGGCAGTTTTTATAGCTTACATTTTGACTTTACTGAATATTTCCGTTTTGCGATTTTTACCAATAAAATAAAAAACTCAATATGATGACTATTTATAAAGCATTCTTATTCATTGTAATCCTGGTTACAACAACTTCTGTGTCAGCGCAAAATCTACAGGAGATTAAGCCAAAAAATTATCTAAGCATGCCATGGAAATACGTTGCCGCTCGTATGCCGGATGCATGGTATGGTTCTGACGAAGCAAAGATGGTGGCAGACAGTGTCTTGAAATACCAAACAAAATTTGGAGGATGGCCCAAAAATTCGGGGTTTCATAACGGATCCGCCAATCAGGAACAGATGGCTAAAATCAAGGTAACCGGAATTGGAGGAACATTTGATAATGGTGCCACGATAACGGAACTGCGTTTTCTTGCAAAAGTCTATTCACATCTTCACGACGAACGGTATAGGAT
>JBBQJE010000118.1:0-10362 GCA_038325635.1 Bacteroidales bacterium | reverse complement strand
TGAAATATTGATAACTATCTTATTGTCTATTTATTGGAGATAGTTATCAACATTCCAACAGTACATCATCAATAGCAGTGAGATAAAAATATTTAAAAAAAAAATCAAAGAAATTTGGTTTTCAACATAGAAGCACATTAGCATATTAGCACATTAGCATATTAGCACATTAGCACATTATTTCTTCAGCAACAGTTGCTTATCCGAAGTAACGAACATTCGGGTACATTGGGTGAAATCTTCGCCAAAGGGTGATTTGTATTTCAGTTCGACATAAAATGCCTTGAATCCGATTTTTGGATAGTCCATTTCAACCTGAACAACCGGTTTTTTCGCGGCATTCAAACCCACAAAGCTCCATTTTTTATCTCTGAATTCCTGATTTGAAGAGGTCGTTGTGAATAAGGATGCATCCACGAGTTTATCTGCGGTAGTATTTATTGTCAGCACGATTTTTCCACTGGATTCTGAAATAGTGTATTTGCAAATTGGCAGTTTACCTTTGGTTATAGTTGTTCCAAGCAAGGCGCTAAGTGTTGTAAATGCACGTTTTCGGTCACCCTGGTCGTGTCCTGCGTTGGGTGTATAGCAAATATGATTGTCGCCGGGAATATCATCGATATAGTTTTTCACGGCATCAACAGGCCAGTAGGGATCGTTAGTGCCCATGAAAAGTACTTTTGGCATCGTAAGTGATTTACGGTAAGAATATGGATCAATCATCTTCACCAGATCATTATTTTGGTTGGTACCAAACTGTTGTGCCAGGCCAAGTTTTACATAATCTTCAATCTCAATGCTATAATCTCCCCATACTACTTTTTGGTACGGAATATTAACCGGCATATTGAGCATATCAATAACCATAGGTCCGATAGCTACAACCCGCGGATCATTTGCACCGGTAAGCCAGGTTGTCCAGCCGCGCTTTGATGCACCTGAAACAACGAATCCCTTGATCTTTTTGTTTAACTCTTTTTTAGAAAAGGCCTGTAGAATATCCATCGCGCGAACGGCACTTTTTGTCATGGGAAACAACAATGGCCAATTATAATCGCGATCATTTTGATAATTATGCAACGTGCGCGAAATAAGCGCATCCTCCGTCAAGTCATCGTACAAAGGTTGATTCGGCACTTGCCAAAGGACGGCAATAACGGCCTTATCGAGTTTCGACATTTTACCAAACTCTACAGCTAATTCGTCGGTGAATTTATGTGTGTTTGGCTTTTCATTTTTATTACTGCCGCCGGTGATGAATAGAAGCGCCTCATTGAATTTCAAGTCATCCGGAACCATAATCATCAAGTCGTGTGTCCAGTGAATTTTTTGCCATGTTTGCGAGGTAAATTCAATCCTGAAATAGGTAAGCCCTTCCCCTTTTAATTTATCCTTCACCTCCCAATTAAAGGAGGTATCGCCGTTGTGAAGGTAGGCTTGAAGAGCAGTTTCGGGAGTTATTGGCTTCTTTTCGGCAGAATAACCCGGTTGAAAAAGGACGAATGTTAATAGAATAGAAAATAGTAGTATTCTCATCTTTTGTAATTGAAATTAATAATGTAGTTCGCTAATAGTATATTGATTCTGAATTTAAGAAGAATAAATTCATCGAGTGCGAATATCCGATTAAACCGGATCATACACAAATAGTTGTGCGTTAATAAATGTTAAGAAGGAAATGAAAATTAAAAAGTAAAAGTGAAAATAAATGAAAAAGCCACGGAGCATGAGTAATAAAATCATTCTGCTCCGTGGCATTTCATTATTGAAATTTACTTGAAAAATTTATTGTACAATCCACATCTTAGAATACTCGGTATCTCCTTTATCGAGTTTAGCAACGGCAGCAGAATAATTTATATTGTTGTTCGTCTGCTCATTTTCAGGGTATCTGTAACGTAAAGGAAAACTAACCGTACTCAAAGGCAAATCTCCATTCTTTTCTATGGCCGGAAGTCTGGTTCTTCTAAAGTCAGTATACGATTCAACACCCATCATAAAGAGTCCAAGCCATTTTTGTAAGGCAATCTTGGCTAGTTTCTGGTTGTTGGTTCCAGCTGCCGGAAATGCTGCCGCCTTTGTATTAAAATAGGTTGCCGGAATTGTTTCTCCCCATCTCTTCAAAGCCATAGTAACCCCTGCCTTGTAATAAGTCTCTGGTGACCCACTGATATATCCTTTAACAGCAGCCTCTGCCAGTAAGAACTGAACCTCATCAGCCTGCATAATGCATGCCCTCAAAAGTGGATTTGCATTTTCATTTAGCAATTTTGAGAATATTGAAATCTTGTAATTCCATTTGGTGTCCGGAAAGTTCCAGCTACCATTTGCTGCAAGGGCATTAATAAAGCTCCCTGCAGGGTAACCTGCATAAATAGTCAGAGAATCCTGAATAAACTTGTATGCATTGTTAATTTGAGCATTGGATCTGTCAATATACTCCCAGGCAATGTCATAAGAATATCCTTTCTGAACGATTGTCTCTTTCTTCCCATTGTCGGCTTTCACATTGGTCCAGGGTTTTTCAACTGGGGCAACCCATACTTTTAACCTTTCATCATTCAATGCTCTAAGAGAATCAATCAAAGTTTTTGATGGACGATTTAGCAGGAAATTATCGGTGTAACCCATATATAGAGCCCCCAACGGCCAAGAATACGTTCTATCTCCGCCTTGGTACGCGATAGAGGCATTATCAGGTGTATCGCTCATCAATGGTAGTGCCGACACGGAAGCAATTTCCGCAGGGGCCGTAGCTAATTTTGTAGACACTCTCATTAACAATCTCAATCTAAGTGAATTTGCCAATTTAATCCATTTGCTCTTATCACCGGCATAGAACAAGTCGTATGTCTTGTCAAGATTCTCAGTACCCTCTGTAAGTAACTGAGTAGCATTCTTTAGATCCTGAATCAGAGCGGGATAGATATTCTTTTGGTCGTCAAATATAGGAAAGAGAATTCCGTCCTGACCGCGTAAGCCTTCATTGTAATACATATCACCATACAAATCTGTGGCGGCCGACCAAAGCAATGCTTTAAATATAGTGAATACACCTTCGTAAGTTTTAAGCTTCTTGTCGTGAACAATCTGGATAGAAGCCTGTACCAATTTTATTTGTGCTGTAAGCGAATACAAATCACCAATTGGCTTTTGAAAAGGTTCATATATATTGTCTCCGGCACCTCTGTTGGCTTGCATATATTGCATGGCACATGCTAGTCTGGTTGTATTTACACCCCCTAGTCCATAATAGGTGTATGCAGACTTTTGAATGACCGAAGAGAGCAAAAGATTTGGCTGAGCTGATTCAAGGACATCGCGTTTTTGCAGGATTTCATCCTCTCTCAACAATTGTTTGGAGCATGCAGTGAAGAGGAAAAGAACCGCAAGTGCAAATAGTATCTGTTTTTTCATAATTGCAAAAATTTAACGATTAAAAATCGAATGATAATTTGAATCCATAAGATCCGATTGAAGGCATAGCTTTACCAACAATACCCTGTTGTGAGCCGATTCCGGTGAAGGCAGATTCAGGATCACAATTGGCATCGTCTTTGTTCCACTGGAAGATATTTCTTCCAACAAAACCAACCACAACGTTATCAATACTAAGTTTCTTGGTAAAACGAGAAGGAATAGTGTAATCCAATGTAACTTCCTTTACCTTGAAATTGGTAGCATCACGTATCAATGATTGAGGAAAAGCATATAATTCCTGACCTAACAGATATCCTGGTAATCCCCAGAAAGTTGCCAATGGATCAGCACCGTTAACAATATAGTCGGCATCGTTAGCAGGATTTCCGCCTGGTTTTAACCATACGCCCTTCATGTAACATGCGTCATCCGTTTTTACGTTTGTTCCGTACATGGAATAGGTTTGAACAAGGTTCGCCATGATCTGATATTTCATGTCTGTTGCTTTTGGCCAAGGGAAACCTCCTGATGCTGCATCGCGGCCACCTACTTCGTAGTCATTAGGTCCGTTAACTTTATCACCCAATGTCCTTAAAGAGTGTCCGTTTGTGACGGCTCTACGTTCAATATCAGAAACATATTTACCTCCGGCTCTAAAACTGCCAACCATTCCAAATCTCAAATTCTTCCATTTTATCGAAGTGTTCATGCCCAGAATGAAATCGGGATTATAGTTACCGATAGACTGTTTGTCTTTGTCGTTTGTTGAATATTTCCAGTCAGTTCCACTATCAGCAATGACAAGCATACCGGCATATTTACTAGTTGCAGGCATTCTCTGGAATGTTCTGCCTGCCCACATGGTTCCAATTTTTTCGCCTTCAGCGAGTCTGATATTGAGGTTTGGTCCATTGCCATAGAATGTATATCCGTTTGGCACATACTCTTTTGAAAGCTTGGTGATTTCAGATTCGACTTTACTGTAGTTAACGCCAAAATCCCAGTTCCAATCTTTCGTACGAACAGGTGTAAAATTAAGTGAGAATTCGTATCCATTGGCCTCTACAGTACCAACATTAGTTAACATACCACCATAACCAGTTCCCGGGGAGGTTGGAATAAATCCTTGTTGATTATCGTGAATTTTCTTATAAATCGTGAATTCAGCTGATATCCGACGATCGAACATGGCAAGATCGAATCCGCCTTCGTAGGAGGTGGTAATTTCGGCTTTAATTTTTGGATCGACAAGATTACCGCCAATGTTAAC
Source organism: Bacteroidales bacterium (assembly GCA_038325635.1). Lineage (GTDB taxonomy): Bacteria > Bacteroidota > Bacteroidia > Bacteroidales > Prolixibacteraceae > CAINVV01. The sequence continues at coordinate 5,672 of JBBQJE010000118.1, read as the reverse complement.
GATTTTGGTGCTTCCATAGTCAAGCGGACTGAAGCTAAAAGTATTATTACTCCTGGGTTTCCCAATACCGTGTCCAACCTGCGCAACACCGGCTCTCAGTTTTAATAAATTTATCGCTTTAGGCAATTTAAAAGTTGTAGAAGGTAACCAGCTCAAGGATAATGAGGGATAAAAATGTTGGTTCTTATCTTCTTCAAGGATCCCACTCCAGTCGTTCCTTCCGGATGCATCCACAAAAATTTGGTTCGCATATCCAACCTGACCGGTTGCATATATACTTTGTGATTTACCGATACCCCAACTGTTGGAAGCTGTCATTGTTCCGGCAACTGCATTACTCAATGAATAATCGTTGGCCCTGACAAGCTTTTCAGCATTCGCGGAATAATTGTAACCATTGCTAAATGCATAGTTATAACCTACCGTAGCATTGGTTGTAAATTTTCCCAAATCTTTTTCCCACATCAGCATCACATCGTTCTGTACGGATAGTCCGTTGCTTGCCTGAACAGAATATTTACCATCTCTCTGGTCGGATGATTCGAAGTCTTTAGCGCGTTTGTATTCATAATTGTCGCCATTATAGTCGATACCCGAACGTACCATAAGTTTCAGTGGCTTGGCAATTTCCCAATCTAACTGAGCCTTTCCAAAGATGTTGTCTTTGCGGTAGGTATTTATTTCGCCGTAAACATACATATATGGATTGTTTTGGTATGGAGAACCGTCAGGTTTGTAATACGGAGCATTTTGCTTAACCCCTTCGAAACCAGTTTTCCAAACTTCCTGCATTTCTTTTATTGGCTGCAAATGTGCTAAGAATTTCATCGTAAGTAACTCAATCACATCACTATTGGCAGAGGTCTTGTTTGGACTGTATTGACCCATGTAATTACCATTAACAGAAATCTTTAATTTTTTTGTAATTTTGTATTCTGCACTGAAGTTAGCATTGATACGATCTGTCCGGTTATTTGGCATAACACCGATATTGCTCATTTTTCCAATACCAAAACGAAAAGAACCATCTTTGTAATTACCAGCCACACTCGCATTGAAATTTTGAGTTGCACCCGTCTGCATAAATTCTTTCATACGAATCTCATCGGCTGGTTGAAATAATCTTGTTTCTACCCTTTGAGTCAAGGTATTGTATTGATCGATTGGAAGATTAGGGAAATCAGAAAACTTCGCACCCCAGTCGTAACCTTGTCCAGGATACATATAGGAAGCTCTAATTCCAACGCCATATTCCGTCTGTGTCTTAAAGAAATTGTAGGGTTGATCCCAAAACATTGAAGTATTTACGGAAACCCCAATACCTTTTTTGCCACCCTTTCCAGATTTGGTAGTGATCATGATAACGCCATTACCTGCGGCAGAACCATATAGCGCACCGGCACTCGCTCCCTTCAAAACCGAAATTGCTTCAATATCATCAGGGTTTAACTGCGACATCAGGTTACCAAAGTCAGCACCGTTGCGGCTATCTACAGATGATGCTCCCATTGGGATACCATCGATGACAAAAAGCGGTTGACTTGCAGCCGTGGAAGACTGGATATTTAAACTCGTGGCGCCACGAATAGTAACGAATACCGAACCGGCTGGATCTGTACTTGCAGAAGTGAAGTTAACCCCACTAACACGTCCGTCCAACGATTTAACAAGGTTGGGACTACCAGCTCTGGCAAGATCATTAGATTTAACCTCAGAAACTGAATAAGCCAGCGATTTTTTCTCTCTTGAAATACCAAGCGCAGTAACCACTACCTCGTCCACTCCAATTGTATTGGAAGCTAACGAAATTTCAATCTTGTGCTGATTTCCGACTACTATCTCTCTCGATTGCATCCCCACGAAAGAAAATACCAAAGTAGCATTCCCGGGAACCGAAAGTGAGAATTTACCATCTATATCCGTCACTGTACCTGTTGTCGTTCCTTTAACCACCACACTGACTCCAGGTAAAGATTGTCCGGTATCATCCTTGACATTACCTGTAACAATATTTTGAGCAAAGAGGCTGCTGGATACAACCATTAAAATGCACAGAAACATTGCTTTAAGCATTTTTCTCTTCATCATAAATAATTTTTATTAGTTGTAATAATTGCTATTTTTTATTTTTATTTCAATTTACAAAGGCTGCTTAGCAATAGGCTAAAAGCCTTTCCAAAAAACACTTATGGTGCAACCTCAAATGTTAATGTCAAAACCATATTGGGTGTACTAATCAAGCCTGAACTTACAGAAGAAACAAATACTGCAGCGACCATTTTAGTATCCGTCAATTGCTGAATCATACAATCGCTCTTGAAATCCAAAATTCCCAAAAATCCACCCTTGGTGAAAGTCATGGTAGTAACATTTGGCCATGAAGTACTTGCGGATGTTTTACCATCAAGAGTCGTAGTAAGAGTCAAAGTTGTAGCTTCTGTAATTTTCCATGTTGCACCTACGGGAGGAGTAAAAGGTTTGATATAGGCTAAGCCGGCACCTGCTGCATCTGGGTTTGGTACAATTGGTATTCCTGACACCAGACAATAGACATAACCGGCAAAAATTCCACCGCCCTTTGAATTAATAGTCATAGTGCCATCGCCTTTAAAAACAAATTCATCCATGTAGACAGCACTTAAACCAACTGCACCTAATATACTGCCCGGGTAATCTTTCACGACAGGTTGGAAGTTCGCAGTTGCAGCCGTAATTAGGAAGGAAGGAGCGGCAGAACTTATACGCCACTTTTTACTACTTGTAGAACCTGTAGTGCCTCCTGTTAACAATTGAGTTTTTGTTTTTGGAGGAATTGTTACCGGACTGGTTATTGAAGTTGTTCCACCTGGACCAATAACAGTCAGTGTAACTGGAAAATCTTGCCCATAAGAAGAATAAGCATGTGAAGGAGAGGTAATTGTATTAATATAACTACCATCCCCAAAATTCCATTCCAATTTAGTCTGATTGGAAACCTGAGGATAAAAAGTAACGGTATTACCTGTGACTGAATACGTAAAGGCAGCTGACGGCAGAGGAGTTTCTTTTTTACAGGAGACAAAAAGAATCAACCCTAAAAAAACGTAGCCGGCTAATTTGAAGTGTTTTTTCATAGAAAGTACATTTAGTGTTAAATTATATACAATACTGGATTTTAATTGATTATTAAGACAGCTTCACAACCTTCCAAAAAGATTGAGAAACCTAAGAAATTTATAAACTTTGTCTAAAATTAATGAACGTTAATAATTTATTTTGTTAATGATTCTGGCATCATTTAGAGTAGTATTGGGAACAAGTAGCTTTAAGTCTGTCAATCGGAATTAAAGTTAATAATTTGGATTAAATCATTACAATATTAGTTAAAAAACCTTAATAGATGATATTTTGCGCAAAGAAATTGAAATAATTACAATACCAATAAATAATCATAAGATCGAGTTAAAATTTCATTACAATTAATTTCTTGTTCTTAATTATTTGAAAGGTAGCTCATTTCAAATTTTAAAATACCCCCCTCCGCTAATTCACTATGCTTAAGCTTTCTGGAATTTAGGAGATTTCCATTTAGCCAAATTCTTGAGACAAACTTGTTTTGAGAAGAATAGTTTTCCGTCGAAATTTTTAAAACTTTGTTTCCAATAAGTATGCTCGCATTTTTAAAAAGAGGCGCTCCTAACTCGTAAATATCCGAACCGGCAATCGGAAATAATCCTAACGAAGCGAAAAGATACCAGGAGGAGAGCGTTGCTCCGTCATCATTTCCATCAACACCTTCCGCATTTACCGCATATTTATTTTCGAGTATCCACCTCGTCCATTTTTGCGTCAGATCTGGTCTTCCCGCTTCATTAAATAGAAATGCGGAATGAATATCAGGTTCATTTCCATGCCAGTAATAGGAACCTGGATTCCAGCTACTCATCTTTGGATCAGACCTTTCAAAAAAATCATTTAGCTCCTTCACAAAAGATTCCTTTCCCCCAAAAAGCGCTATTAAACCCTGCTGGTCATAAGGAACAGCAAACCTCCACTGCAAGGCACTTCCCTCTACATAATCTTTGGTATACTTACCGTCAGTATCAAAATAGGACAACTTTAAAGGATTAAAAAGTACAGAGAAATGGCCCTTTGAATTACGGGATTGAAAATATTTTGTAGCCGGATTCCAAAGATTCTTGTAGTACCCTGAATGCTCATAAAAAAGTTTTGCATCCTCTTTGTGCCCCAACGAATCAGCCAGAATGGCAATCGCATGGTCGGCCCAGGCATATTCTAAGGTCCTGGATACTGCCTTGTCCATTAGATCAGTGGGACAATATCCATATTTATTGTACTCAGCAATGCCACTTCGTCCGCCATAACTGGAACCTTTTGGCGTAGGGTTTAATGCCAGAAACTTCATCCCTTCGTAAGCGCTATTTACATCAAAATCGCGAATCCCTTTCTGCCAGGATTCTGAAATAACCATGTCGGCGGGCGATCCAAGCATGGATCCGGTATATCCTCCGCCCGAAGGCCATCGTGGTAACCATCCGCCCTGCTCTTTCATTTTCACCAACGAAACCAGCATGTCTCGCTGTTCCTTCGGGGCAATTAGAATGTACAGAGGATGAAGTGTTCTGAAGGTATCCCATAACGAGAGGTCTGTATAATAGTTGAAGCCCTCGGCCTTGTGAATTTGTTTGTCAAAACCCAAATATTCGCCATTTACATCCTGGAATAACGTTGGCATCTGGAAAGAACGATATAAAGCAGTATAAAAAATTGCCTTCTCTTTTTCATTTTCAAACTCGGGTTGCATCAAGATTAATTTCTCCTCCCATGTATTCTTTGCTTCTTCAACCAAAGAATCAAAACTCTTTCCGGAAGTTTCCGTTTCGAGATTTAATTTCGCATTTCCAATGCTTACATGAGAAATCCCTAATCTCAATCCAATCAATGGATTGTTAGCCGAAAAAGTAAAATCGACCCCTAATTTTGTTCCTGAACCTTCCGATATACCACTAAAAGAGGTATTTCCATCCCAAATCTTAAAACTTGAAAATGGTTGATCAAAGTGAGCAAAGAAGAATAATTTTAGTCCGCCATACCTGCCTGAAAATGTACCAAATGCCTTAACTTCGCCCTCCAATTCGCCTTTTTCGGCGTTAACAGCAATTTTCCCGCCTTCAATTCTTTTATCTCCCAAAATGCTGCAAACATCCAACAAAATATGAGGTTGTTTCCTCCCGGCAAACTGGTATCTGTGAATACCGGTTCGTTGAGTGGAGGTCAACTCTACCAAAACATTCGGATCTTTCAATTTGACAGCATAATAACCTGGAAATGCCCGCTCATTTTTATGATCGAAGGATGCATATCTGCCTTCCTGGTAAGATTTCCACGCATTCTCCCTAGTGGAAGGAATGATACGAAATTGCCCGCCGTCGGTGGCTCCGGTACCACTCAATCGGGTGTGACTGAATCCCATAATACGGTTATCCGGAAAATAATACCCTGAAGTGTTCAGCGCTTTTTTATGGAAAACGGATGATTCTGTATCCGGACTCAAGCGCACCACCCCAAAAGGCAGGGAAGCACCCGGGAAATTGTTTGCACAGACCCAGAAATAACCGCCTGTTCCAATAAAAGGTTGGACATTCTGACCCAATTTACCTGGTTGCAGCGAT
>JBBQJE010000117.1:0-10416 GCA_038325635.1 Bacteroidales bacterium | reverse complement strand
TCCATTGACGATCAGGACTGGTTTTTTTGAATCGGTTGGTAAGGAGCAGGCAAGAATCTCAGATGGGAAGCTCTCACCCCCATCGTTGATGGCTGTAACTTTGAAACTGTATATTGCACCTGGTGAAAGGTCTGTCAACGAAAAAACACTATCTGATACGGCTATTCCTTCATCGAAACCACCATCTTCTACTCTTTTGTAAATCCTGTAACTGGTAGGTTTTGCAGTAGGCTCCAATGGGTCATTCACTGGTTTCCAGGAAAGCTGAAGTTTAGTGCCATCCAGCCTCATCGCAAAATTATTTACAGGAAGGGGCTGAACTACATAATTATACCCATTTTGAAAAGTGAGAAATTTCAGAATTCCTTTGTAGTAGGCACGGCACACATCAAATTTAAATCGAGGATCCTGCGCCAAATACATATCTGCATAGTTCTGGTGGGATAGCAACTCCGTCAAAATGGCGGGTACTTTTGGCCGCGATGCTTCAAAATATTTCTTGTTCCACATGCCACGCCTTGTCCAGTCAGCCTTATGTAAGAGGCGCAAGTCATTCACCACTTGTGATTGAACGATATCAGCCAAATCGCGACTGGCCCATTTGGATTGACCGTTCGGAAATACATCCTTCTCGAACGAAGTTTCATAAATCACCAAAGTACCAATAATGGAACTATCTTTGGTTGTGCCGGCATCGGTGTGAAAAGCCAACGACATATCCATCGGAACACCCATTCCTTTCACGTGAGGGGCCTTAGTCGGCCCGTTTGGTTCGCCCATCAGATAATTTACCCACTCACCACGCGACATATAATCATCCTTATAATCCTCTTTCCCACTTTCACGGCTGGCGTATAATGTGGCATCGGTACCTCGGCTCGAATAATCGACTTTCGTTTGATTCAGACTATAAACCAGTGAATCCGGAAATCCGGAATATTGAAGAAAATAGCGAGCCCCCTCTTGATACCTCGGACGCTGACTTGAAAAAGGAACCCAGGCGGTGGAATCAATATTCCAACCATCCTTTTCTCTTAAATTGTATAACTTTTTAAGTTGAGCTTCCTTGCCACGGACAATATTACCCATTCCGCCACCGAAGCGAACCGCATCTGCGGACACTAACTTGCCTGGTTCAGAAGAGGAATTTGTTAGTTCCACCATTCCTTTATCCGGATTTTTCCCTTTATCAAACTTGAAATTTCCGAGGTAAATCCAGGTTCCGCCTCCAATAGACTGGTTTACCTTAAACACCGTTTTCCCTCCCGAATGGGTAACTATATATTCAGCATCAGTGATATTTTTATCATCCGAAGAATAGGAGACATAAACCGAATAATTTCTTGTTTCAGGTAGATTGGGTACATACTTTGCAGAAGCATCAGCCTGTAACTTAGTAATGGTTCTTTTTGCATGACCAAATTGGAAAGGATTTTCGCCATCAAATAAGAAAGGATACTTCAATGCGAATCCGGATTGAGGAGAAATTTGCCAACTGTTCCCGACTTCAATATATTCAGATCCGGGGGAAGACTTTTCTGCATCAACAATCAATTCATTCTTACCCAGGTCCCTTTCGCGAGGAAGCCAGACGGAGGCGCCAGCATTTTCCAGCATAGGTGTCAGGAAAGGTACAACAAAACTAAATGTCCAAATATCCTCTGCAGTTAAGAAGTCGCGCGCCCGCTGCCATTCCCAGCGATCGAGCGTATTTTCATAATACCAGCCATGACTTTGCCACATGGCGATGTTACGGTTATCCAATCCATTTGGGAATTGAACATTTTTAGATTGATTTCGAACAATTTGTGACGTTCTTGCCTTTGGTATCGCGATCCTTGAACCATCAACTTTAAATGATTTGTCGCGGTAAAAATTTGGAATTAATTCACCGATTTCCTTGCCAGTTGAATTGATTGAGATAGTACTATTTCTGAATTTTCTACCCAGAAGCTGTTTGTAATCAGCGTAATACTGATGAACATTCTCAGGCCGAAAAGGCACATCAGAAAATGAAGTCGACATTTCCAGACTGAGTGCCGATCCCTTAGCATCCATTTTAACTGTATCGACCTTGAATTTATAGGTTCTTCCTCCCGAAGCTTTTAAGGCAAATTTTTGGGATGCTCCCTTTGCCTTCTTATAAAGTCTTTGTGCCTTATCGGCGCGTGAACTTCCTGATATCAGGAGTAATGCAGAAAGAAGGATCATGGTTTTTATTTGAGAAGAAAAAACCCATATATATTTTCCGATTTTATTTTTTTTCATAATCCTGATTACACTTTAATAAATATTTTCTTTTTGTAAAGCACATAGCCAAGCAGCCAGAAAAGAATAACGTGGAAGATGGCAAATAATAGTGATCCGTTCAGGTCTCCTCCAATCGGAACAAAGATTGTATTGTATAACCAGGTTGATCCATTCACTGATTTCCCGTCAATTGCTGTAAAATGTATTATTCTGCCAAGAATTCTGGCCCACAATCCAGAGAAGGCAAAAATAAATAATGGGTTTACCCCGAAAACGACAAAGAATGAAGTCCAACGTGTAAATCCTTTCAAATCAATAATCCATACTAAGAATGCCAGTAAAATCGAAGCACATCCTGCTGTGAAGAGAACATAAGAACTTGTCCAGATTGGTTTAGAAATGGGGAAGTACAAACCCCAAAGCCAGCCAGCGATAACAGCCATAATTCCAAAAACAATCAATTTAAGAGGCACTTTCAACTTAGGTGTTTCTTTAATTACGGATCCAATAATGTAGCCAATAATAACTGTTACAATAGCCGGGAGAGTGCTGAAAAGTCCTTCCGGATCGAAAGGGATACCGAATCCTTTGTAAAGATGGTTTACACCCATAAGAAAAGTATCCACCGGACTAGCAGGGTTTCCCGCCAAGGAATAGGGATCTGTCCCTCCAACAATTATCACTAGTCCCCAGTAGGCCAATAGGATTAATCCTCCAATATAAGGTAAGAATTTCTTGTTCACAGATAATGCTAGCAAAGCAGCAAATCCATAAGACAGTGCGATCCGCTGAAGTACTCCCATGATTCTTAGCTTTGAAAAATCCTGACTCCATTGCGGGAATGAATTAAGAAAAAGCCCGATAGCAAATATCAATAGGGTGCGTTTGCCGATTTTCAGCAGCGATTCCTTGTTGAGTTGATTGTCATATTTCGAAAAGGAAAAGAACATTGAGACTCCAACAACAAATAGAAAGAATGGAAATACCAAGTCAGTTGGGGTACATCCAACCCATGCTGCATGTTCTAATGGAGCATAAATATGCGACCAACTGCCGGGATTGTTGACCAGAATCATCATGGCCACGGTCATCCCCCGAAGAACATCTAAGGCCAGGTATCTTTGATTTTTTGTTGTTTGGCTTGGCATTAGATTAGTCCTTTTTAAATTTCACAGGATCGCTCTCTGCATGGGTTGGACTTAAGGCTGTTACTGCATATCTGTAACGCGAAGGCCTGTATCTTTTCCCTGCATTTAGAAGTAGTTTTTCGTAGGAAGTAACTGAAATGATCTTATCAGGACGGTCGATCCTTGTTCTTTGGAGTTTTTTGAATCGATATACAACAAACAGGCTATTGTTTTCTTGTTTTTGCCACGATAGAATTACGTTTTTCCCAACTTTCTGCAGAACGGCATCGATAGGCCTCGCTGGATTTATCGGTATGATGAAGGAATTGACTGGTGTTAAAGAAGGATATCGGTAATTCTCTTTTAATAAATTTTCCTGAATAGATAGTGGGTTTTTCTTTACGAATTTAGCACTGAAGTACATACTACCTTTAATTTCGGGCATGGTTCGGTTTAAAGATAGCTGATTTGTAATTTCATCGGAAGTTCTCCAGGATTGATCTTTGGAAGCGGGATCTAACAAGTACAACGCTTGGCCAATATAAAGATTGCACCCATAACTATTTGCCGCCCACCATTTTGCAAGAATGGCATAATCAGCTACTTCCTTGCCAATATGCCAGTATAATTGAGGTGTTACGTAATCGATCCATTTTTCTTTCTGCCATTTAAGAATGTCAGCGTACAAATCGTCGTAATTTGAAACTCCGGCTCTGGTATCTGAACCATTCGGATCATTTTTCTTATTGCGCCATACGCCAAAAGGTGAAATGCCGAATTCGACATAAGGTTTGATCGATTTTATGCTGTCGTGAAGCTGTTTAATGATTAAATCTACATTGTTTCTACGCCAATTTTCTTTGTCCAGTGGCCCATATCCTTCGGGAAATTTTTTAAAGGATTTATCATCCGGGAATTCAACTCCGGAAATCTTATAGGGGTAAAAATAGTCATCAAAATGAATGGCATCGATGTCATATCTTCTTACAATATCGCTTACCACCTGAGCGACATGGTTTCGAACAGCCGGAAGTCCGGGATCAAAATATTTTTTATTTCCGTATGTTAGCATCCATTCCGGATGAGTATTGGAGACATGTGTTGGAGCAGCTTTTGTTTTGTCAATATTTTGAATGGCACGGTAAGGATTGAGCCAAACATGAATATCGATTCCACGTTTCCGACACTCATTGATGGTAAATTGCAAAGGATCGTACCATGGATCAGGTGCTTGGCCTTGCTTACCAGTAAGCCATTCGGACCACGGCTCCAGGGTGGATGAGTAGAGGGCATCAGCATCTGGCCTGATCTGAAACACAATAGTATTCATGTTGTATGCTTTAACTGAATCAAGGAGGCAGATCATTTCAGCCTTTTGTTGATCGGTTGTAAGTTGAGGGGAAGAAGGCCAGTCAATATTCTCTACGGTTGCAATCCATAAAGCTCTCATTTCCCGCTTGGGATATTCTTTTGCTTTGAGAGCAAAAGACACTCCAAGCAATAGGAATAATACAAATAGGTAATTAATCTTTTTCACGAGGTCAAATAATTTAGTAGTTTTATATTTAATGCTTTATATAATTTATTAATATTTATTTTGTTTCAAGTATTCAATTTCAACCACTCACCTAGTCTGTGCCGATCTTCTCTGCCCTCCATGCGTCATTGATAAACGACATCTATATGCCATGACCACTTATCAAAATATAAATTTCCGCCTTTCCATTCCACTTCTCCTCTTTGAAAATCGTATGGTTCACTTCTAAAAAATTTCTTCCGCGGAGTCAGTGGTTTACTGAAATCATCATTGACAATAAGCCGATAAGCATCAATTCCGGTCATATAAAAATCTCGAACCCTTGGATCAGGACTGACTTGTAATCCAAAAGATTGATCAACAGGAACCCAGCCGATTCCTTCGTACCAGACTTCAGCCCAATCGTGCAAGTTAACTTCACCGGGATGAAGCATCCAACCACTTTGCCATTTTACAGGAATACCCACCGACCTTGCCAGCGTCATAAATAAAAGTGTCTGCATGCCGCAATCTCCATGGCGACGTTCTATAACAAATCCCGGGATATCCGGTATAATACTATATTCCAAAGCACTTGCCCACGTAACAGAATCATTAATCCACTTATACAATTTCTTTACCTGAAGTAAAGGATTCGATTCATCTTCTAATATATTATTGGCTAATGATTTGATCTTATCATTGAATACAATTTGAGGTGGTCGCTCTGATGTATATTCTTTATAAGAACCACTTTCTTTTTGATAAGGTTTGACCATTTTGGGAGTTATCTGAAATGATTGGGCAAATGATTTATATTCGATTTCAGTATGAAATGAAGTTGGTTTGCCGGCAACAGCAATCTTCTCGAAATAGATGGACCTTTGTAAATTAGAGGGAGGCGAAATTGAATTTTTAATTGGATCGGTATTAAGTAATCGAATGTCCTGTTGTCTTGAATCGTTTTCTCTGGGGAATGGCATCCAGCAACGGATCGTATCCCCCGAAGGGACTGCATCAGCTTGAACCTTAATGGTATAAGAGAGTTTCATTTTCACAGAATTGACGGGCTTACCGAAATCCACAGTGTTCGCAACGACTGAAGTTGTATTGGCGACTCTGAAAATCGATAGTGAATCTGTGTTGGTTCCATCAAGTTGTGATTTTAATTTTGCGTACGCAGAGTCTAAAAGAAACAGATTGCGAACACTATTTTTGAAGTACCTTTTTTCACCATCTATATTTAGTACGTCAATTTTATGTTCTTTTTCCAGTTTCAGAAGATCAGCATCATCCATATAGGGCTGATATTTAATTAGTTTGTGGAATACATCACTGTCTGACAGCGTAAAATCCTTCCTGATTCGGAAGCTGATCTCTAGTATCGAATCGATTTTTGCTTTTTCAGCAGGTGAGAGGTTGTAGGACTTTAGAATTTCACCAGCAAGCTTTGATGCTTTTGTGAGTTCGCCTTTTGCGAGTAATTCTTCAGCATAAGTATACACTTTATGTCCTGGTTTAAAATTGCAACCTGACATAAATATCAAGACAAGAACGAACAGAGTTGTAATTTTTTTTAAGCAGGACATACGCTAAAATTAAAATTTTTTTACGATTATTATTGAGCTCAATAGAAAGATGATACGAATTGTTATTTATCAATTTTACTTAGTGAGTAACCTTTATCAGTTAAATATTTTAGTAATTCATCCAGTCTCAAATAGAATTTATCTGTTCGAAGAGGTGAAGTACCCATGTGTATTAATATAATGGCACCGTTAAGCCCATTTGAGGTGGCTGATTCAAACTGCTTTAAATCTCTCATGATTTGATCCGACGAACGATAATTGGCCATATCTGGGGTTGTATAATCCGCGTTTGAACGGATTTCTGGCGTAAAATTGATTGTTGTAAGCCCCATTTGATTTACCCAGGTTACCACATCTGAATTATACCACTCGTAAGGAGGCAGAAAAAATTTTGCGTCTTTCGGTTCTATGCCAAATGATTTCATCTCTCTGTAATTCGCTTTTAGATCGTTTTCGAAATCAGTTTTCTTAACTAATAGGGAATCTCTTTTGTTCCAATCAGCATACAATAGATGACGATCTGAATGTGCTCCAAGATAATGACCTTCTGATAACAGACTCGAAATTAGTTGGTGATTTCGCTTGTTTCGGTAAAAATCACCAGTAAAGAAAAATGAACCTTTTGCATTAAATCTTCGGAGTGACTGTTCAATAGCGCTCCCCCCTTCTGCAAATTCGTGAGCTGAAAATATCAAGAAGACTTTTTTTTCATGTGTATTCATTCTAACTATGGCGCCCTGTTTATCTTGCAAAATCCCAGCTGGTAATTCGTAACTTATTTTAGCTTCGAGGGAGGAGAGGAGAAAGCTAAGGCTTGCTGTGCCGTCCATGGTGGGTTCATTTGTAGAATAATCACCATTATCGTCATGATAGACTGCTTGTCCACCTTGAAAAGAAGCATAAGAATCGGCGTGAAGAAGCCTGATTCCAAGGAGGGATTTGTAAATTGACTGGTATACCGGTCCATCAACCAACCCGCCATAAGTATTTTTTTTCATCCAATAAGTAATGGCAGAATGCGGATCTACCGGATTATCACCTGTTGCCGGCAGACCACAAACCATAGAAGTTCCCCATGGATTACATCCGAAAAGCCAATCGACGAGGGCGGTTTCGAGTTTTTCAAATTGAATGTCACCGGATATTTGGCGATAAAGTCTTGCTTGAGTGGCAGCAGCCACTACGAGATTATTGGAGCACCAGATGAAAGGAATGCCTATTTGGAATGGATCATTTTTGGAAAATCCTTGCAAGGAAATCAATCCCTGTTTCATAAAGGCAATAAATTTTTTAGAAATGAGGCTATCCTGTGATTTCGCCAGTAAAGCATGACCCAGATTAACAAAAGGATAGTATTGGTAATGGCGAGCACGATGCAACTCCATCCAAGGTGTAACTTGTTCGAGTTCGCCCCATTTACTTGCTGATTTTTGGTCGTCGTCTAATTTTGATAATTGAAATAAGGAGGCTGCTGCCAGTTCCAGATCGTCAGTGTAATTTTCCTCTTCATAGAAATATGGTGAGACTACACAAGCTGTCTGGCATACCCCGGGGTCAGATAAAGCGAATTCCCATGCCTCTCTTGATTTATTTCTTAATTGTACCGAAAGTGTTGGATCAATACTTTTGAACACTTCTGCTCCAAGGGCAAATGAGGAGCTAAATTTGGCGGCTATGGAGGCGACGCCGGTAGTCCTGTTTCGATGCGTTCCAGTGCCTTGAGGCTTTCCGGTAACAAAATAGACCGGTCTGAATTTCTTTCCAAACCCATACGATGTTGTATCCTTGTTGGGAAGCCTATACCCGCGATGATCACGGTCATCAGCAATCTGGTAATACATCTCATCCTTCGCTGGATTCATCTTTAACAGCCAATCTATTCCCCATCGGGCTTCATCCAGTATATCTGGAATGCCGTTAGATCCGGGTAGTCCCTTTGCATTGAAATTGTCTTTATATACAGCAGGGTTTTCGTGGTACGCAAAGAGCATCTGGTAAACCGCATTAGCTGATGTGAGTGTATATTGAAGATAATCGGAGGCGTCGTGCCATCCACCGGTAACATCCAGCCATTTTCCGGATTTATTGGGATGATCCACAATAATTCCATCAGCGGTATGACAAGAGTCATTCAGAAAGGGGTTGAAGCCGCAACGCTGTTGCCTCATATATTGAAGTATATAATCCGCTGTGCCTTTGTATATTAGGGATGAGATAGTAAATGAAGGTGAAATGGCGAGGGCTGTTTCAAGATGGTAACCTCCAGGTTGTACTACAGATGAAAAATCAAGCTGGTAGGCACTAGTCTGTCCCCATATTGTTCCATCTGAAAGTTGAGGAATGCCCTCAAATATTACCTTGCCTGACAGGTTTTCGACTAGTTTGAATTTTTTTAAAGAATTGGGCTGATCACTAAGAAATACCGCAATTTTAAGTCCTTCCGGAAGGTAACCTAATTGATTAATACGAATCACGGAGCCTCCAAATGACTGAAATATGAAGCAGATGATAAACGCACAAATTCCGTAGAATCTTACCATACCAATGAGTTATTAGAAATAAAATGCGGTGAAAGCAAACATCAAAATTAGCCTAATATTCGAAAAATACAACATTGGTAATACATGTTATATAATACCTGTGTTATGTTTATAAATTTGTTATCTTTACGATAGAAATAGCCATCATTTGTCAATCACCGATCAGAATGATAATAATCTTCTTCCTGTAGGTGCGAGATTCCATGAGGCGAATATAAAGCAGATCATTGAAGGAGAAAGAATTGCAGTATTGCAATCATCGGAGTTAGGACAAATATCTGACTATAAATGAAAAATTCAAAATTGCCAGCGTGATATTAATTGCAGATAGCGGATCAACCAAATGTGCCTGGAAATTGATTTCCCAAAGCGGGGAATCCAATGATATTATTACCTCCGGCATAAATCCATTCTTTCGCACAACAGAATCAATCTATGATGAGCTGTTAATGGATTTGTTACCTTATACAAAGGAGAGTGTTGATGAGATATTTTTCTACGGGTCAGGTATAATAAATGATTCAAAAGCTGGAATTATCCGTATTGCACTTCAAAAACTTTACCCCAGGGCTAAAATTGAACTTTTCAGTGATGTTTTAGCTGCTTCGCATTCGCTATTCGGTAATTCTTCCGGAATTGCTTGTATTTTAGGTACAGGTTCCAATGCTTGTCTGTATGATGGTAAAACAGTTATTGCCGGCATCTCACCGCTTGGCTTTATCTTGGGAGATGAGTGCAGTGGGGCTGTCTTAGGGAAAAAATTGATAGGTGATTTTTTTAAGGAGGTTATGCCTGATTATATGAGAGAGAAATTTGAAGTTAAATATCATCTTACCAGAGATGAAGTACTTCAAAGAGTCTACAAAACTGAAAGACCAAACCATTTTCTGGCTTCCTTTGCACCGTTCCTCTCTGAGGAAATTGCTGAAGATTATGCACATAATCTTGTAAAGAACAGTTTAGTAGAATTTTTTGAACGTAATATAGCCAAGATACCTGACTATAATTTTTATTCAATCGGTTTCGTTGGATCGGTTGCTTTTTATTTCAAAGCGATTGTATTGGAGGTATGTGAAAAATTTAAAATGAATTGTATTTCCATCCTTCGTGAGCCGATGGATGACCTGGTTAAATATCATTTAAAGAAAAACATTTAAGTTGAACGAAATGACTACCATAAGCATAACAGAACAAGATTCCTTGTACTACGATTTAGAGAAGATGTCGATAAGGGAGTTACTTCTTAACATTCATGAGGAAGATAAAAAGGTATTACCTGCAATTAGTTTAGTATTGCCGCAAATTGAACTACTCGTTGAGCAGGTTTATTCTCGAATGAAAAAGGGTGGGAGGCTTTTCTATATGGGAGCCGGAACCAGCGGCCGTTTAGGAGT
>JBBQJE010000116.1:0-10445 GCA_038325635.1 Bacteroidales bacterium | reverse complement strand
CTCTGCCTGCCAGGAAGCCCTGAATTTCTTCTGCTCCTCTTTGAGATTAGCAATATCTTCCTCCAGTCGTGAAAGCTTGGTGCGATCGTTTTCCCGCTGAATAGCAGCCCTTTCGATCTCTAATTGAGTTAATTTTCGTTCGATCTCATCCAATCCTTCGGGCAACGAATTCATCTCCATTCGCAATTTTGCAGCCGCTTCATCCATTAAATCGATCGCCTTATCAGGGAGGACCCGATCGGTAATATAACGTTGTGAAAGCTCCACTGCTGCAATGATGGCGTCATCTTTGATCCGTACTTTATGGTGATTTTCGTATCTTTCTTTCAGTCCGCGGAGGATAGAAATAGCCGATTGGGTATCCGGTTCATCCACCATAACCAATTGAAAACGACGTTCCAATGCCTTGTCTTTCTCAAAATATTTTTGGTATTCTCCCAATGTGGTAGCACCTACGGCACGTAAATCGCCACGAGCTAATGCAGGTTTTAGAATGTTAGCGGCGTCCATGGCACCTTCGCCTTTTCCGGCACCAACAAGGGTATGTATTTCATCGATAAAGAGGATGACTTCACCTTCGGCTTGTTCAACTTCCTGAATAACAGACTTCAGCCGCTCTTCAAACTCTCCTTTGTACTTAGCTCCTGCAATCAGAGCCCCCATGTCAAGGGAGAAAATTTGTTTGCTTTGGAGGTTTTCCGGAACATCGCCGCGCACAATTCGTTGAGCAAGTCCTTCGGCAATGGCCGTCTTTCCTGTCCCAGGTTCGCCCACCAAAATTGGATTATTTTTCGTCCTTCTCGATAGAATCTGCAATACCCTTCGTATCTCTTCATCACGACCAATTACCGGATCAAGTTTTCCCGAACGGGCAGCATCGTTTAGGTTGACGGCAAATCGGTTGAGTGAGTTAAAAGTATCTTCTGCTGTCTGGCTTTCTACTTTTGAACCCTTTCTTAATTCACGTATAGCTACTTCCAATCCTTTTTTTTCAACGCCCTGCTCCTTCATGAGTTTGCTGACGACATCGCCTGTTTCCAGAAGTGACATCAGCAGATGCTCTACGGAGACAAATTTGTCGCCCATCTTTTGCGAAAGTGCTATAGCCTTCTGAATAGCGGAATTGGAGGTATTTGAAAGATAGGGCTCGCCACCGGTTACCTTGGGGAAACTTGCTATGATACGATCCAGCTCCTTGCTAAACCAAGTGATGTTGACTCCGGTTTTCTGAAGGAGGAAAGAAGTTACATTTTCAGCCTCCGATAATAAGCCTTTCATTAGGTGAGCCGTCTCGACAGACTGCTGGTTATTTCCGGCTACTATCTGAATGGCTTGCTGGACAGCTTCCTGAGCCTTGATCGTGAAATTGTTAAAATTCATAGCTGTATTTTTTAATGTATCATTGTGATGACACCTACTCATTATCAAAATACCTGCCACAGATTAGAATTCCGACACAATGACACTAACTTTCTGATAAAGAGGAAATAATGTCAGAAATTTCCTGAGAAGAAAGTCGTTTTGACAGATGGTTAGCTGAGCCACATATCGGAACCGGGTGGAGCAGATTTGTCTGCTCCCTTAAAACGATAGCCTGCATTTTCTACGGCTGATTTGATCAATTCTTCATTGAGGTGATCACCTTTTACTTTCACGTGGCCGGTTAGGTTATCTGCAACAACCTCATCAACACCTGCAATCTTTTTGATGTCGTTTTCGACGTGTGCTTTGCAGTTCTTGCAGGTCATTCCTTCGACTAAAAATATTTGAGTTGACATATTTCTTGTTTTAACTTTCGACAAAGTTGCTTATTATTTGTAATCATTCCAAATATACAAACAGAATAAATGTTAAATGAAAAATGAAAAGTGAAAAATGAAGGGAGTTAGTTATTGGGCTACGAAGAGATAGGTGATGGTACCGTTTTGTTTTTCGGGAGCCGAATTGTCTGAGTTGAAGATTGTTTTTTCCGCTGCTTGTTTGGCATAGGCCAGGATAGTTGGGTCACTTAAGTTGGCGGTTCCCCGAGGAGAAGCGCTCAAAACTTCACCATTGCGGTCAACGACGATATCCACAATGACTTCACCTCCACCTTGAGCCAGATAAACTGGGATGGGCAACTGAAGATGGTAGCGGTTTCCCAGTAGGTATTTAATATTTGATTTTCCCTTGAAGGAGGAGCGTTTTGCTTCTTCCCGGGTCATTCCTTCTGTGCTGGCCACCGGCATTGGAATATCTCCGATGACCGGTATTTTCTGTGCCAGATTTTTGTTCACATCGCTGGCTAATTTTTTTGCTTCTGCCACTTCTTTGGCATATTCTTTATCGAAAAACGGATCACGTGCCGACTGACTGGATATATCACCCATGTTAACCGCTCTGTTGGAGTTGTTTGCACCTTTTGATGAACCATTCATGGCCATTGACTGAGCCCCCAAATCCAGATTTTCTTTTTCAGGTTCCTGTTGTTTGATTTCTTCCGTAGATAGATCGAGAAAAAGAGCTTGTTCCGGTATCAGTTGATTATTTTTCAACTCGGCAAATAGAAGTGACCCCAGCAAGATGACGTGGATAGCGAGTGTGGCAATTACCCCATTAATATTGTCGCGATAAAGTCGAAGAAGTTTTTCCATAGCAAGTTCGATGGCGCAAAATTACGTCAAAGAAATCAGATTTGTTTAATACTACGCTATTTTGGGAAAGATCTTACTACATTACTCCACAAAGTAAGAAGGCAGAAGCGGAGGGAAGATCGCTTTTTCGATGCCTTTGTTGTAAAGTGTGGTAATTGCCTCCCTGCCTTTAGTCCCAAGATCTATGGAGAAATCATTCACATAGAGTTGAATATGATTTCGCATGACCTCTTCCTCCATGGCTTGTGCATGTTGTTTTACAAATGAAAGCGACTCGTTTGGATTATCCAGTGCATATTCAACACTGCGACGAAGCACCCTGTTCACCTTTAAGCGAACTTCCAAAGGAAGACTGCGCCGGATGATTATTCCTCCAAGAGGAATTGGCAAACCGGTAAGCTGATCCCAATATTCGCCCAGATCAACAATTTTTTTTAGTCCTCTCGCGTGATACGTAAATCTGTTTTCGTGGATGATTACTCCGGCATCGGCTTCCCCCGATAGGATAACCTCTTCAATATTCGAAAAAAGGTATTCCTTTTTATGAAGAAGATGGGGATAGGCAATGGATAGAAGCAAATTAGCTGTGGTGAACTTACCAGGAATCGCAATTTTCAATCCGGCGAGCTCGTCCGGAAATATTTTGTGCTTGCTAATCAGTAGTGGACCGTTATTGAAACCCAGCGCGCTACCGGCAGTAAGCAGTTGATAAGTCTCTGAAAGATAGGCGAAAGCATGATAACTGACTTTCGTAATATCCAGCGTGGATTTAAATGCCAGCTGATTGAGTTCTTCCACATCAGCAAGATGAAGTTCGAATCGCAACCCTTCGGTGTCGATTCTCCCGTTAACCATTGCATCAAAAATAAAAGTATCGTTGGGGCAGGTAGAAAAACCTAGCGTGAAGTCCATTAAGAAAGCTGTTTGATTGTAGCAAATTTCCGAAGAAAGCGAAAAAGCTCGTCGGTGAGATTTTCGATGGCTAGTGGAATGTCCCATTTAGTAGTATCTCTGGACTCTACATAGTTAGATATGGCGCGGATTTCCAAGAATGGAACCTTCTCGTGCATACAGACATAAAATATTGCCGCACCTTCCATCGATTCAACATCCGGATTAAAGCTGCAGGTAATTTTGGCAATACTTTCGGGACTGCCATGGCTGATATTTCCTGTTACACCATCCACGGAGGCGAGTTCAAGTGCTTTGAAATTATTTGGATTGATCATTCTTCCGTTTTCGAAAGGAAACTGACTGGTCTCCATAAATCCGGCATCAAAAAGAGAGACAACTGACTTGCACTCTTTCTCAATGCCTAAATCACAAATCTGCTCACTTTTAACGTTGACGACTGTACCAATGGAAAGCTCGTCACGGAAACTTCCTGCTATCCCGGCATTAATGACAAGGTCGTATTTGGTCGTATAAAGTGCTCTTGTGAGGTGGTAGGCCGTGAAGGTCATACCGATTCCCGGAATAAGAAGATCAATTTCCAGATCATACCATTTGTAGTGGAAGATATTCTTCCCTTCACCCTCAATTTCGATCAGATTTTCGAAAAACTGATAGAGTTCAAAACAGGTTGCACCGACAAATAAGATTCTCATGCTAAAGAAACTGGTCTAATTAAATTAGAGGTGCAAATGTAAAGTTAAGTTTATCTAAATTGAACCCCTTGTTAACATTCATACTTAAATTGGTGAAAAAAGTTAATAAAAGTTGTTTATTTGTACTCAGATTAATTAAAAGATGTTTTGACAAAAGTCCGCACCCTTACTGTTTACTGTCTTTTTGATGTTTTGACTCCGGACCAGTTAAATTTACTTGTATGCAATTTTCCTTACACCGAAAAAAATCGGATGGCTATCAGAAAATAGAACATTATCCCAAGGAGACGGTCCTTAAGATAGCAGACCATTATCGTCAAATTCTTGAGCTTATTGGAGAAGATTCCACGCGTGAAGGCTTGGATAAGTCGCCATTGAGGATTGCCAAAGCCATGCAGTTTATGACACAAGGATACAGTATGGATCCTGAGGAAATATTGCGGTCGGCCATGTTCAAGGAGGATTATCGCCAGATGGTTATTGTTAAAGATATTGAGATCTATTCGTTGTGCGAACACCATTTGCTACCATTTTTCGGGAAAGCCCATGTGGCCTATATTCCGAATGGATATATCACAGGATTGAGTAAGATTGCCAGGGTGGTGGAAGCCTATTCCCGACGCTTGCAAGTGCAGGAAAGACTCACTTTACAGATCAAGGAATGCATTCAGAATACCCTTTCGCCGCTAGGTGTAGCGGTCGTTATTGAAGCCAAACACATGTGTATGTGCATGCGCGGAATCGAAAAACAGAACTCTGTGACAACCACTTCTGACTTCACCGGAGCGTTTGAAAAGGTGGCAACGCGAGAGGAGTTTATACGATTGATTAGCTCAAGACTGTCGTAAGAATTTTGGATTTTGGATTTTGGATTTTGGATTTTGGAAGGAAGGAAGAGAGGCTTTGAAGCAATTAGGAGTAAACATTCATAGCAGATATTATTAAATCCTTTTCCAATCTTTGAACCTTCAAATTATGATTGCGGCGCAAATCCAAAATCGAAAATCGAAAATCCAAAATTGTTTATCTTTGCCAAAAATTTTACATAAATTACATCGATGAAGGCATACGTTTTTCCAGGTCAGGGAGCCCAATTTGTTGGAATGGGCAAAGACCTATACGATCAATCTCCTTTGGCAAAATCTCTCTTTGAAAAAGCGAACGAAATTTTAGGTTTCAACATCACCGAAATCATGTTCAACGGAACGGATGAGGAGTTGAAACAAACACGCGTAACACAACCTGCTATCTTTCTGCATTCTGTGTTACTGGCAAAAACCATGGGTGACTCGTTTCAACCGGATATGGTAGCCGGTCATTCGTTGGGTGAATTTTCTGCATTAGTTGCGGCCAACGCGCTCTCATTCGAAGACGGACTGCTACTGGTTTCTAAAAGAGCCATGGCCATGCAGAAAGCGTGTGAGGCAGAACCATCCACAATGGCAGCCATTCTTGGTGTCGAAGATGCTGTTGTTGAACAAGTTTGCAACGAAATTGCAGAAATCGTCGTTCCGGCTAATTACAACTGTCCGGGACAGCTGGTTATCTCCGGATCGATCGAAGGCATAGACAAAGCATGTACTCGGCTTACCGAACTGGGTGCGAAACGCGCGCTGAAACTCAATGTTGGAGGCGCTTTCCATTCACCACTGATGGAGCCGGCTCGCACCGAACTGGCCGAGGCAATCAATTCGACCAACTTCCAGAAACCTGTTTGCCCTGTATATCAGAATGTTAATGCCTCTCCGGTTTCTGATCCGGCGCAGATCAAGACCAATCTGATTGCCCAGCTGACGGCTCCTGTTCGCTGGACCCAGACGGTCATCAACATGCTGGCCGATGGAGCCGACTCCTTCACCGAAGTTGGTCCGGGCAGTGCGTTGCAAGGGATGATCAAGAAGGTGGATAGGGCGGTTGTTACTGCCGGAATAAATTCTTACCAAGGATAATTAATGAAAAATGAAAAATGAAAAATGAAACATGGGCAAAACATAGTTCCCTAATTCCTGATTCATTAATTGATTTTTCATTTTTCATTTTTCATTTTTCATTTTTTTAAATGCGTTACAAATTCACCCTCAAACTAACTGACTTGCTCCGCACCACGTTGCCGGTGAACTACCAGTTTGAGTTGGGTTCGTGGTTTTATCGCATGCTTAACAATCAGGATGCTGCTCTTTATAATTATCTGGTTGATAATGGTTATATAAAGGCAGATGAGCCCTTTCGCCATTTCGTCTTCTCCCATCTGATGGTTCCCGATCGGAAGATTGAAGGAGACCGGCTGCACATTCAGAGCGAGCGAATTGGCCTGATTTTCTCCACCATTCCGGATGAAGCACTTATTCCATTGGTGATCGGAAATTTTCAAAATGTGAAGTTTCTATTGGGCGATCGGATTTCTCAGATTCCTTTTCACCTCGAAAAAATAGAGGTTTTGCCCGAGCCAGAGTTTACAGACAAGATGACTTTCAAAACACTCTCTCCATTGTATCTTTCCGTAAAAATAAAGGGCAGAAAGAATGAACTCTTTCTTTCCCCGGAGCACCCTGAATATGCTCAATTTTTTTACGAAAACCTTCATCAAAAATACAAGCTACTTTCGGGTCACGACCATCCGCACGACCCCTTAGCAGGAAAGTTTAAATTAAGATCACCCGTTTCGCAGAAGGGGATCACTATCCAAGCTGGCACACTAAGTCAAACAAAACTAATAGGTTATCAGCTACGTTTCCGGCTTCAGGCCGATCCTGATTTGATCCGGGCAGGGTACTATCTTGGTTTTGGGGAGAAGAATCATTTAGGATTTGGGTGTTGCGAGGATTTATAAGTGTAATAATCTTTAGTTTTATTATACTTATACGGATATTGGATTCTGCTTTTAAATAATAATATATTGTATTTTTGGATTTGAATTTTCCTGGAAAGGATTTTACACCTAAATTAAATCACATGAAATTGAACAGATTCTTTGGAATTGCTTTCGTTGGTACCTTGTTGTTTACCGCCTTGGCATTTAGCTCCGGTGCACAACCAATAGCTCCCGATCCATCTTTCCGCATCGGCAAATTGCCAAACGGGATGACTTATTACATCCGGCATAATGAAGAGCCGAAGGAGCGGGCTAGTTTTTACATCATTCAGAATGTTGGCGCTATCCTCGAAAATGACAGCCAAAATGGTTTGGCTCACTTTTTGGAGCACATGGCATTTAATGGCACCAAGAATTTCCCTGATAAAGGAATTCTTAACACACTCGAAAAGCATGGAGTAGCCTTTGGACGTAACATCAATGCCTACACTGCTTTCACCGAAACAGTTTATAACCTGAGCGATGTGCCATCCAAAGATAAGGTACTCGTAGACTCTTGTCTGCTCGTATTACACGATTGGTCGCATTACCTCACTCTTTCCGACAAAGAGATTGATGCCGAAAGAGGTGTCATCGTAGAGGAGTGGAGAACTCGCCGTACTGCACAGTTCAGAATGCAAAGAGCCATGTTCCCGGTTCTTTTCAAAGATTCAAAATACGCCGTAAGGGATATTATTGGTGACTCCGCTATTATCAAACATTTCGATCACGAAACATTGCGTAAATTCTATCACGATTGGTATCGCACAGATCTTCAGTGTATTGCTATTGTGGGTGATGTCAATGTTGACGATGTGGAGAAATCCATTAAGGATATGTTTACTTCTATCCCGGCTGTTGAAAATGAAAATCCACGTGTCGATGAATTAGTGCCTCCACACAAAGAGACCAGGTATGTTTTGGTTAAGGATAAAGAGTCAACTAATTATGCTGTAAATATTTACATCAAGCATCAGGCACCGAAACCTGCATCTAAGGACATGACTTATTACCGCGAAATGTACACCGTGCAGCCGTTGTTTAATGCCATGATGGGTAATCGTATCCAGGAATTGTTGCAAAAGGGTGTTCCTCCATTTACGAATGGCGCTGTAAATTTTGGCGGATTTGTCCGCGGATATAATGTCATGTCTATCTCCGCTACCGCGAAACCTGACCAGGAAGATATCGCGTTGAAAGCCATCTATACAGAAGCGCAGCGGTTGGCTCGTTTCGGCTTCACGCAAGGAGAACTAGACAGGGCTAAACTTAACTTGCTTACACAGACAGAAAGCCGTTGGAAACAACGCGATAAAATTAGTAACGATACTTATGTAAATGATATTCAAGGTCATTTTCTTGAAGGCGAACCACTTACTTCCATTGATTTTGACTGGAAGATGCTTCAAAAACTTCTCCCTACTGTCACTGTAGAAGAGGTTTCTGCAAAAGCGAAACAGTGGATTGTTCCTGAAAACCGGACGATTATAGTGATGGGACCCGACAAGGAAGGCGCCAAATTATTGTCAGAACCGGAGGCACTTGCCATCATGAAAGAGGTTGAAAACTCAGATATCAAGCCTTATGAAGATACCAAAGTTAGCTCAACATTGATTGATAAGCCATTAAAAGGATCTGCGGTAGTTAAAACGACTCTGCTACCTGAATTTAAAGCAGTAGAATGGACGCTAGCAAACAATGCAAAAGTTATCTACCGTTTGGCCGACTATGAGAAAGACAACATTTCTATTCGTGGTATCAGTCCCGGTGGTAGCTCATTGCTTCCTGTTAACGAACTGGCAAATGCCATGATGCTTTCACAATTTATTGGCATGTTTGGAGTTGGAGATTTCGATGCAACTACTTTGAAAAAGATGCTGACAGGCAAAAATGTTAGTCTCAATTCCGGTTTATCCAATCTGAACGAGACTTTCAGCGGAATGGCCTCGCCAAAAGATTTTGAGACATTAATGCAATTATTGTACCTGCAGTTCGAAAAGCCACGGTTCGACAAGGAAGCTTTTCAAGCACTGAAGGCGAGATATGCCGGAATGGTTGCCGGATTGGCTAATAATCCACAGAAAATAGTGAGTGACTCGTTACAATTAATAATGACCAGCCATAACAAGCGTACCAAACTGGTTACTTCGGCCTTGGTTGATGAACTTTCTATTGAGCAAATGGAGAAAATCTACCGCGAACGTATTGCCGATGTTGGTGATTTCACCTTTTTTATTGTTGGAAATCTGGATGAAGCTCAAGTGAAACCTTTGGTAGAGAAATACATTGGTTCACTGACTGATTTACCTAGAAAAGAGAATTGGAAAGATAACAACGTCAACGGACCCAAAGGGAAAACCGTGAAGGAGGTATTTATTCCGATGGAGGTTAAAAAGGCTACTGTTGTGGTCAATTACAACAAAATGTCGGCTTTTGATGCAAAATCCAATATATTGGCCAATATTTTAAAAGGCGTATTGAATTTGAGATATACGGAAGAAATTCGTGAGAAAGAAGGCGGTTCCTATGGAGTAAGCGTACAATCAGTTAGCCAACATTATCCAAAGGCAGAGAAAAGCCTGCAGATGATGTTTGACGCAGAACCGGAGCGTTCGGCACATCTGAAATCTATTCTCTACAGCGAAATTGACAAGATTGTGGCCAATGGCCCGACGGCTGAAGATCTCGATAAAGTAACGAAGAACCTCCTGAAAGACCGCGAACAGAATAAGTTACACAACAACTACTGGATGAATATTTTGGTTGGATTCTATCAGGACAAGATCAACAATGATTCGCCAGAGAATTTTGAAAAGATCCTCGGGAGTGTTACTAGGGAAGATGTGAAAAAGTATGCAGCAGATTTCTTCAAGTCTGCCGATTTGGTGGATGTGATTTTTCTGCCAACTAAAAAATAGTCCCACCAGAGTGGGATGGTTATAAAAAAGCTGCCAGATCGAAATCTGGCAGCTTTTTTTAGAGGGTGGAGCTGAGGGGAGTCGAACCCCTGTCCAAACGAGGAAGCAATACGCTTTCTCCATGCTTAGCTCTTATTTAATTTTCGAATGACGGCTGGCTAAGAGCCACCGACTGTCATCTTAACTCCAGTTATTTTATCAGAGACGCGGAGTAAGCCTCTGACTATTCCCGATTTATCAGCATCTCCGAGCCGGGCCGCTTCAGGACATGGCACCCGGGAGATGTCTCGCTCCAGTATCTAATACCGGATTAGCTGATCAACGTTACGTCGATTAAGCGGCAAGAGCGTAGTTATCTGCGCCAACTAATTGTTTGAGCCTTAAGATTTACGGGCCAAAACTCAATGCCCGGCATGCTTACATACCTCTTCTGCCC
>JBBQJE010000115.1:0-10465 GCA_038325635.1 Bacteroidales bacterium | reverse complement strand
ACCATAGATTTTTACAAAAATTACAAACCGGAAGCAACTGAACATAAATTGGTCTGGGTAGGCCGCTTGGCTACGATCGCTGTGGTAGTGTTAGGTTTAGTCTGGATACCGATAATGAGGAGTTTAGGCAGCGTTCTTTACGAGTATCTGCAAAACGTTCAGTCACTTATTGCACCTGCAATTGCTGCTGTTTTCCTGTTGGGTGTTTTCAATCGAAAAATAACTCCAAAAGCAGGTGAATGGGGATTGCTGATAGGATTTTTTATCGGGATGTTCCGCCTTACTCTGATGATCTTCAAGGGCTCCTTTGCACCTGAATCACTTTTTGGAATGTTGTTAAATATAAATTGGTTGCATTTCTGTCTATTCTTATTCTTCTTTACAATGGCAATAATGGTGGTTATCAGTATGTTTACACCAAAGGCCGGAGAGCAACAGCTCCAAGGACTTACCTACTTTTCGCAATCACCTGAGCAAATTGCAGAAACACGCAATAGCTGGTCAGCTTGGGACGTAGCAACTTCTGCTGTCGTTGTTGTGGTTTGTATTGCATTTTATGCCTATTTCTGGTAATATTTTCAATTAAGGTTAAAGATCAGACTTTGCTTATGAGTGATATCACTATTACACAGTTGCCATCTAACATCACTGATTCTGGAATTTACTCCGGGGAATATCCGTATTATATGGCCGTAGACTGTATCATTTTTGGGTTTGAGGATTCTGAACTTAAACTTTTGATAATCAATAGGATATTTGAGCCAGAAATGGGGAAATGGTCGCTGATGGGTGGGTTCGTCCAACCAACCGAAACATTGGACAAGGCTGCAAATAGAGTCTTGTACGAGTTAACAGGACTGGATAATATCAATCTTAATCAACTGATTACCCAAAGTGAGATTAATAGGGACTCAAAGGCTCGTGTATTCTCAACGCCTTATTATGCTTTGATTAAAGTACAGGATCTCGATCCGTCGCGGGTGGAATTGAGTCATGCTAAATGGTGCCCGATATCGCAACTGCCGGATTTGATTTTTGATCATAATAATATGGTAGCGAATGCGTTGCAGCATTTGAAAATCGAAGCTCAAAATAAGCCGATCGGATTTGAATTGTTGCCGCATAAATTTACCATCCCGGAACTTCAATCCCTGTACGAAGCTATTTATCTGCAAAAGTTTGACAACCGTAATTTTAGAAAAAATATTCTGAAAATGGATTTATTGGAAAAGCTGGATGAAAAAGATAAAGAGAATTCCCGAAAAGGAGCCTGGCTTTATCAGTTTAATGTGGAGAAATACAAAGAGTCTTGTAAAAAAGGGATATTTTTTAATATTCCGATTTAAAAACAATTTAACATATAAATATGAATTATCATGAAGGCATTTAAAGACTTAGAAGTTTGGTTTGTAACCGGAAGCCAACATTTGTACGGACCTGAAACATTGAAGCAGGTTGCTGAAGATTCAAAAATAATTGCCAAGGCATTCAATGAATCCGAACAGATCCCTGTGAATATCATTTTTAAACCCGTTTTGATTAACCCGGATAGCATCACTTCCTTGTGCATTGAAGCCAATTCTGCTCCTGCTTGTATTGGCCTGATTACCTGGTGCCACACATTTTCTCCTTCCAAAATGTGGATCAACGGACTAAAGAAACTTCAGAAACCAATTCTTCATTTGCATACACAGTTCAATCGGGATCTTCCGTGGGCAGATATTGACATGGATTTCATGAACCTCAACCAGTCGGCACATGGCGATCGCGAGCATGGTTATATCATGACCCGCATGCGTATCAGCCGAAAAGTGGTTGTCGGTCACTGGCAGGATACCGAGGTAATTGAGAATATCGCAATTTGGACACGCGCTGCTGCCGGATGGTTCGACATGCAGAATTTAAAAATTGCCAGATTTGGTGACAACATGCGTGAAGTCGCTGTAACAGAAGGCGATAAAGTGGCTGCTCAGATACAATTTGGAGTTTCTGTTAATGGGTATGGAATTGGCGATCTGGTAAAAATTGTAAATGAAGTAACTGAATCGGCTATTGACGAATTAGTTAAAGAATATCATGCCATTTATAATCTGGATGCAGAAGGGAAAAAGGGTGGAAAATACGAAGAGAATGTTCGTTACCAGGCTCGTCTCGAATTGGGAATAGGCAGTTTTCTGGAAAAGGGAAATTTTGGCGCTTTTACAACCACATTCGAAGATCTTCACGGATTAAAGCAGCTTCCAGGATTGGCGTCACAACGATTAATGGCAGCCGGTTATGGGTTTGGTGCGGAAGGCGACTGGAAACATTCGGCCATGGTTCGCGCATGCAAAGTAATGGGCAAGGGACTGGAAGGAGGTTGTTCTTTCATGGAAGATTACACCTATCACTTGAATCCAAACGGAATGAAAGTGCTGGGATCTCACATGCTGGAAGTTTGTCCGTCGATTGCTGAGGGGAAATCAAATTTGGAAGTCCACCCGCTCGGAATTGGCGGCAAGGATGCTCCGGCGAGATTGGTCTTTAATGTTCCAGCCGGACCAGCTATCAATGCAAGCCTCGTAGATATGGGCAATCGTTTTCGCATGATTGTTAATTCAGTTGATTGCGTAGTGCCGGATGCCGATCTGCCTAATTTGCCTGTTGCCCGTGCATTATGGGTACCACAACCGGATTTGAAGATTGGTGCAGGAGCATGGATTTATGCCGGAGGTGCACACCATACCGCATTCAGCCAGGCAATTGACGCCAGATATATTGAGGATTTCTGTGACATGGCCGGAATCGAATATGTTCATATAGGTAACGAAACGAATCTGACCGAATTCAGAAAGGAGCTGAAATGGAATGAAGTCTATTACCACCTTTCTGCCGGATTAAAATTCTAATCCTCCACTTTTCATTTTTCACATTACCAATTTTTCACTTTTCACTAATTGCCTATGCTCGAAGAATTAAAAAACACCGTTTTCCAGGCTAATCTCGAATTAGTGCGTCAAAAATTGGTAATGTACACCTGGGGCAATGTCAGTGGAATTGATCGCACCAATAATCTCGTGGTTATTAAGCCCAGCGGTGTCTCGTACGAAGAGATGAAACCGGAAGATATGGTCGTTGTTAATTTTGATGGGGATGTCGTTGAAGGGAAATTCAAACCATCGTCCGACTCACTGACGCATATTGAGTTATACAAAGCATTCTCGGAAATTGGCGGAATTGTGCATACTCATTCTACGCATGCTGTTGCCTGGGCTCAGGCTTTAAAGGCAATTCCTGCAATGGGCACCACACATGCCGACCACTTTTATGGTGAAATTCCCTGCACCAGAATTTTAACGCAGGAGGAGGTTACCCGTGGATACGAAAAGGAGACTGGTTTGGTAATTGTCGAGACTTTTAAAAATTTGAATCCACTGCATACTCCCGGTGTTCTGGTTGCTAATCACGGACCCTTCACCTGGGGAGGTTCGGCTGAAAAGGCAGTTTATCATGCAGTTGTTCTTGAGGAAGTTGCGCGAATGGCCTTATATACTACTCAGTTGGGGAATGAAAGTCCAATCAGGCAGTATCTGCTGGACAAACATTTTAACCGGAAACATGGGAAGAATGCGTATTATGGGCAGAAAAGTGAAAAATGAAAAGTGAAAAATGAAAAGTGTTAAGAGAAAAGAGAAAATGGAAAATGCGGATGTTAGTCTTCCTCCATTTTTCACTTTTCATTATTCACTTTTCACTTAATATTAAACAGTTAAAATATTACTAATTAAGAAGATATGACAAAATATACTTTAGGAGTTGATTATGGTACGGATTCAGTTCGTACTGTTTTGGTAGATACTGCCAATGGAGAGGAAATTTCGCACAGCGTTTATTATTATCCACGTTGGAAGGCGGGTAAATACTGCGATCCGATCAATAATCGCTTTCGTCAGCACCCTCTTGATTATTTGGAAGGCATCGAAAGAACCATTGTTGAAGCCATTGCTAAAGCCCCACAGGGTATAGCTGAACATATTCTCGCCATTTCCATTGACACAACAGGCTCAACTCCGGTCGCAGTAGATAAAAATGGATCTCCGCTCGCATTACTTCCCGAATTTGCAGAAAATCCCAATGCAATGTTTGTATTGTGGAAAGACCACACAGCCACATCAGAAGCCGAAGAAATAAACCTCCTTGCAAGGAGTTGGGGTGGGGTAGATTATACGAAATTTGAAGGCGGTATCTATTCTTCTGAATGGTTTTGGGCAAAAATTCTGCACGTTCTTCGTGCGGATGCATCTGTTCGCTCCGCTGCCTACTCATGGGTGGAGCATTGTGACTGGATTCCGGCATTATTGACAGGTATCACAGATCCTGTTCAGATGAAACGGAGCCGTTGCGCAGCAGGACATAAAGCCATGTGGCATGCTCAATTCGACGGATTACCATCCGAGGAATTTTTGGTAAAATTGGATCCGGTACTGTCAGGACTGCGGTCCAGGCTTTATTCAGAAACGTACACTTGCGATGTTAAGGCAGGTCACCTTACAGCTGAATGGGCGAATCGACTCGGGTTGAGTGAATCGGTTTCTGTAGGTGTTGGGTCATTCGACGCACACATTGGTGCCCTGGGCGGTGAAATTAAACCTTACTACCTCAGCAAAATTATGGGTACATCCACCTGCGATATTCTGATTGCTCCATCCGAAGAGGTTGGCGAAAAGTTTGTAAAGGGTATTTGTGGTCAGGTTGACGGTTCAGTTGTGCCCGGAATGCTTGGTCTGGAGGCAGGTCAGTCGGCCTTTGGTGATGTGTATGCCTGGTTTAAAAAGCTACTGATGGGACCGGTAGAGCAAATGATCACTCAATCAGCCAAGCTGGATGAAGCCTTGAAACTGGAGTTAATAGATGAAATGGCGGATAAGATGATCCCATGGTTAACCAGAGAGGCTGAAAAAATCGAAATAGGGGAGACCGGAATTGTCGCGCTCGACTGGTTAAATGGCCGCAGAACGCCTGATGCAAATCAATTGTTAAAGGGTGCGATCTTCGGATTAAACCTTGGTTCGGATGCTCCCGGAATTTTCCGAGCCCTCGTTGAAGCAACAGCCTTTGGATCAAAAAAAATTATCGATCGATTTATCGATGAGGGCATCCCTATTAAAGGTGTCATCGCACTTGGTGGCGTTGCGAAGAAATCACCTTTTGTCATGCAGGTTGTTGCCGATGTAATTAATAAACCGATTCTTGTGGCACACAGTGAGCAGGCATGTGCACTCGGATCAGCCATGGCTGCTGCCGTGGTGGGAGGTATCTACGCATCGATAGCTGATGCTCAAAATGCAATGGGAGGCGGATTCGAAAATGAATACACTCCAATTCCTTCTAATGTGCAGAAGTATAAACTATTATATGAAAAGTATTCGCAGTTTGGTCAATTAGTGGAAAATGAGACTAAAAGATCCTATGCCGGGGGCCAAGATAAATGAATTGTGGAGGATTGTTGGGGATGCACTGATATTGGCAAACTATATAAAATACACAGGTGATAAGCAAATAATTTAGTGAACTTTAAATTTGGGAATCGTAAAAATAAAACTACTTCCTTTTCCAAGTTCACTTTCGACCCAAATTTTACCTTTGTGCATATCAATAAATTCTCTACAAAGTATAAGACCAAGTCCGGTACCTCTTTCACCTTGAGTTCCAGGATGCGAGTAGATTTCACCAATTCTGAAGAGCTTATCAAGGTTTTTATGCTCGACTCCAACTCCTTCATCGATTATCGTTACTTTCAGATTCTGATCTAACAGCTCGGCTTTAATAGTGATTTCCCCCCCCGTATGCGAAAATTTAATCGCATTGGAGATGAGATTTCGTAGTACGCTGCCAATCATACCTTTATCAATAAATACATTTATATGGTGTGTGATTTCTTTCGTTAGAAGTATTGATTTTTGTAGTGCTGAAACATTTGCTAATTCATAAACTTCGTTGATTAGTTGACCAATTTCAACATATTCGGGATTGAATTCGATATGACCCGACTGGGTACGAGACCATTCTATCAGATTTGTTAATAAATCCATGGCTCTTTGCGAAGATTGCTGAATAATTTTGGCGTATTCCAGAACACAATCATAGTCGTTAATATTGATCTGGTCGATGAGAAGTCCGCTGAATCCAAGAATACCATTAAAAGGACTTTTTAGATCATGACTAATTATTGAAAAGAATTTATCTTTTGTGGCATTAATCTCACGAAGTTGAGTTTCACTTTCTTGTAAAGCCAGCATGGTTTTTCGTTGATCCGTAACATTGCGAAAACTCCATACCCTTCCTAGGCATTTCCCCTTAAATCTTTGTGCTTGAGAATAGCGCTTAAAGATGCGTCCGTCCTTGAAATCAATAATATCGGAAGAAATTTCTTCTTCATTTTGATATAATTCTTTTATTTTCGTAGTGAAGGCAACTGGGTCCTTCAGCTGGTCAAGTACAAATGTCAGAAGTAATTCATCATTTCTTTTTGACACGATACTGTCCGGAATATTCCATAGCTCTAAAAATTTCTTGTTGTAGTTGGTAATTTGCCCATGTTTATCCACGACCAGTATGCCATCTGCGGTTGATTCAAGAGTCGCACTAATCAGCGAAAATGATTTTTCCAGTTCTTCTTCGGCCCGTTTCCGTTCGATGACATTGGCTATCTGACTTCCAATTGAATCCAGAAATTTTAGATGTCGCTCGTTGTAGATGTTTTCCTTTTCGTAATGCTGAAGCACCAAAACTCCTATTATTCCGGAAGAGGTTTGCAATGGGATGCCAATCCAGGATGGAGATGCCGATCCCACCAACTGAATTTCATTTTGATCTTTCAGTTGCTGGAACACCTTTGGTGTAATTAGTAAGGAATTACCAGAGCGAAAGACATAGTTTGTACAACTTTTCGTCATGGGTAGTGGAGCAGGGGCATCATCAAATTTGTCAACAAAATAAGGAAAATTGAATAATGAGGTTGATGGATCGTATAGCGCCACGAAGCAATTCTCGGCGTAAAGGGCTTTCTTAAGTGATTGATGAATAAGCTTTAAGAGATCGCTAAGATCATTCGTATGGACAGCTCCCCAAACGATTTCAGAAAGAATATTAATTTCAAACTCGACCTGTTTTCGTTCAGTAATGTCGACAAAAGTCACAACGACCTGACTTAATTGCTGGTTGCTGTCGAATTCCGGAATTGCATTAACAAGAACCCAAATTATATCCTCCTTATCGCATTTTTTAATTCCTATTACGTAATTATCAATAGATTGTAATGATGATACAACTTTTTGTACAGGATATTCAGGTAGAGGAAGGGGTCTGCCATCTTCACCTACAAAACACCAGGCGGGATCCATTGCCACTTTCCCTTGCATCTGTTCAACGGATAAACCAAGAAGATGTGAGGCAGCTGTGTTGGAAAACAGTATACTGGTATCCGGATCGTGGACAACAACCCCTGCGTGCAAATGCTCAACAAGAGATTTAAACTTGATAGTTTCGCTATTGACTATTTTATTTGATTGGTTCATATATATTTCTGTATAATTTCCATGAGGATATCTTTCTTAATTGGTTTGGGGATGAAATCATCGCATCCAGCCAAAATTGCCAATGTTTTATCTTCAGGAGTCGAGTAGGCAGTCTGAGCAATAACAGGAATCTGAGGAAACCTAAGTTTTAATTCTCTTGTAGCATTAAAGCCATCCATTACCGGCATTTTCAAATCCATCAAGATTAAGTCATATCTGTTTTTGATAGCCATATCCAGGGCAACCTTCCCATTTAGCGCATGATCTAACCTTTTGACGCTGCCTTTTAACAAGATTTCGAGATATAAAAAATTTATCATTTCATCATCTGCGATTAGTATACTCAATTCATTCATAGGTAGTTGAAAAGTATGCGAATTTTTTCTTGCGAGAGGCATTGCAGCGGAAAGTGCAATGGGTATTGAAAAGGAGAAAATGGAGCCTTTACCTGGTACAGAGGATAACTCTAATTTACTATTCAAAGCACGGACCAACTCTTTGGCAATACTAAGTCCAAGACCGGTACCTCCGATAACAAGGGATATCGCCTGATCACCCCGATAAAACGAATCATAAATTTTTGATTGTTCCTGTGCGGGGATACCAATTCCGGTATCTTCCACATAAAAGGTAAGTATTCCGGATTGTACTTGAAAGCCCAATTCTATCGAGCCTTCAAATGTGTATTTTAGCGCATTCGAGATAAGAATGATTAAAATCTGCTTGATTTTCTCAAAATCAGCATGAATGGATAACTGTTGATATTCTTTCGGGACTCCCAAATGCCAGGAAATCAATTTTTTTGATTCATCGTTCTGGGTTTTTTCTAAAATGCTTGTTAGTAGAGACTTGGGACTAAAATCATTCAAGTCCATTTCAATTTTCTCACTTTGAAGTCTTGATAAAAGAATTATATCTTCAATCAGCGAAAGAAGTTGGTTTGAACTGTTTAAGATGATATCTGAATAGGAATCCTTATCATTGCCTTTTGCCTCTGCCATCAAGCTGGAAAAGCCCATGATGTGGTTCATCGGTGTGCGTATTTCGTGGCTCATGTTATTGAGAAAGGCCGTTTTTAAGTGGTTATTCTCTTCAGCCAATTCTTTTGCAGCGATTAATTCTTCACGAGTACTTCTCATCTCGGTAATATCCATGGCTACGCCGATTAAGGCAATGGGATTTTCGTTGTCATCAAGAATTAACGAGGTTGAAAGCAAAATAGGGAATAGGGTTCCATCTTTTTTTCGATTCATTATTTCTCCTCTCCAACCCAATTCACTCGTTCCCGGAAGGAAATCTCTTGCACGTTCCATGGTCGCATCCGGTGACCTTAGTATGTTGGCATGTTGTCCAATAACTTCATCGGCAGAGTACCCGTACGTATTCAGGAAAGATCTATTGACATAAATAAGAATATCGCTGTTGTCGGTCACAGTAACACATTCACTTATACTTTCGAGTGCATGAGCCATAAGCAGAACCCTTTTCTCAATATCTTTTTTCTCCGTGATATCCTGAAATATTTCCAGCATGGCCTTCTTCCCCTGAAACATCATGCCGGTGTGGCTAATCTGAAAAATTTTCCCGCCCAGAACGCCGGAAGATTCATAAATATCAGTTTCTCCAATCCGAATACCTCTGAGCAATGGACAATTCACGCATTGAGTTTGATCATCACGATAGAGTTCCCAGCATTTTTGTCCGATGACAACAGGGCTAGCATGTTTTTTTAAATTATTACTAATGAATAAAATATTTCCAAATTCATCCACAATATCCATTCCAAAAGGAATGGATTGCAGAAGGGATTGATTTAATTCATTGGATTGTCTCAACGACTCTTCTTGTAGTTTGCGATCGGTGATATCCTGAATTGTACCAATCATTGTAGTAATAACCCCATTGTCATCAAAATTGAGTTTTCCCAAACCAAGAACCCATCTGATTGCACCATCTGACTTGCGAATTATGCGATATTCTTTATTAAAGGGAATTTGTTTCGTAAGTACATCCTCCTCAAAATAATTTGCCATCATCTCCCTGTCGTCTGGGTGGGCAATATCTAACCAGCCATCAAAGCTCCTGTGATAGTTTTCATCAATACCGAAAATTTGTTCAAGAATCTCTGAGGATGTCCAATTGTTTAAATTGATATTGAATTTGTAGGAGCCGATAAATGCAGCACGTTGAGATTCTCTGAATAGAAATTCGCTTTCACGAAGAGCTTCAACCGCTAACGTACTATCTGCCAGCTCCTTTTCAAGCTCACGCGTGTGATTTTTTTCTTGAGAAGTCATAAACTGAAATTGTGCTAAGTATTTAAATCAGAACCGATTATATTTTCTCAATAATCTTTTTAAAAGAATTTTTCTGTAAACAATTACGAGAAAATTGAGAAAGCATAACGGTAAATTATAATTTGTTTTTCTATTTAACAATATTAGTCGAGGAATGTTTCAGAAAAAGTGAATATTATCTGTTTTTAGAGCATAATTTGGTTCAATGAAGTAATTTATAGATTGCGAAAATGGGTTCTAACCCCTAAAAGGATATCTTTGCGCCTTCAAAAATACGATTTGTATGATTTCAGTTGATGGATTAACAGTAGAGTTTGGTGGATCAACCCTTTTTTCGGATATCTCTTTTGTTGTAAACGACAAAGACAGAATCGCATTGATGGGGAAGAATGGAGCCGGCAAATCGACACTTTTGAAAATAATGTCAGGTGTAAAGTCGGCCAGTAAGGGTCGAATCTCAGCGCCAAAAGATGCTGTAATTGCTTACCTACCTCAATATTTGCTTACTGAAGATAATCGTACCGTTTTTGATGAAGCCGCCCAAGCATTTGCCCGAATTCATGAAATGGAAAGCGAAATAGCTTCTTTGAATGAAGAATTGACTATTCGCAC
>JBBQJE010000114.1:0-10484 GCA_038325635.1 Bacteroidales bacterium | reverse complement strand
CGTGTGGCGCGGCAGCCCGAGCAGATCCTCGACCGCGTCGAACAGGTGGTTGGTGAAGCCGCACTCCTCCGCTTCATTAAGTTTTTCGGCTTCGCCAAACAGCCAAACCAACTTTGTAATATCTTCCTGATTAAGGCTTTCAACAGAATTCAATGCAATAAACGTGTCTTCCGGAGTCTTAAAGAATAGAATCATTTGGGAATATTTAGATATATATTTGATTTGCAAATGCCTTCAAAAAACGAACGCGACAAAGATAAATATTTCAGGCTTAAAGCAGTTAAAAAAGTAAATAACAGGACAGTGTTAACAATTGGGTAAAGGGAAATTGAGTTGCGTAATGGTCATTTGGATACAACCATTCAACCGTTCAACCACTCAACAATCCTCGCCCCAAACACATCTAAAGTTCTACATATATAACTGTAAACTAGCGCAAAAGACATTTCTTAACACTAATTTTACATACCGGTTCTTTTATGTAGATACGTTTTAAATAGAATTTTCCTCAAGGTCGGGTGAAAATTTAATATCTATATTTGCCGGCGATTTTAAACGACAATACATTCAAAATCATATTTATGAAACAAATTAAATACGTATCTCCTCAAGAAGCAGTAAAAGTTATCAAATCGGGCGACAGAGTCCATCTGAGTTCGGTTGCGGTTACTCCGCACACGTTAATTAAACCAATGGTTGAACGCGGACGAAATGGCGAGCTGTACGATGTTAAAATTCAACACATCCATATTGAGGGACAAGTTGACTACGCCAATCCTGAATTCGAAGGAATTTTTTGGGGCGAACAATTTTTTGTTGCCGGAAACATGCGCAAACAAACACAAGCTGGTTATGCAGATTACATTCCGGTTTTCCTGAGCGAGACTCAAAAATTAATCAGAGATGGCTACCTAAAAGTTAACGTAGCGATGGTTATGGTTTCTCCTCCTGACAAACACGGTTTTGTTTCGCTGGGAACTTCAGTTGATGCAACATTAGCTGCTATCGAATGCGCTGATGTTGTTATTGCAGCAGTAAATCCTAATGTACCACGCTGTTGGGGTGATGCTATGATTAGCATAGATATGATCGATATTTTCGTTGAAGATGATATTCCATTGTATGCTCATGGTAATGCACCACTTACTGACATTGAAATCCAGTTAGGTAAGAATGTTGCTGCATTGGTTGAAGATGGCGCTTGTTTGCAAATGGGTATCGGCGGTATCCCAAATGCAGTATTGGCTCAATTAGGAAACCATAAAGATTTGGGTGTTCATACCGAAATGTTCTCTGATGGTATTTTACCATTGGTTGAAAAAGGAATCGTTACCGGAAAACATAAATGTATCGATAGAGGCAAAATGGTAGCATCGTTCCTTATGGGAACAAAAGCCGTTTACGACTTTGTTGATGACAACCCATTGGTTGCCATGATGGACGTTGGTCACACAAACAACGTAGCTGTTATCCGCAAACTCGACAAAGTAACTGCTATCAACTCGGCATTGGCAATCGACTTAACCGGTCAGGTTTGCGCCGACTCAATAGGAACAAAACATTACTCAGGCGTTGGTGGTCAGATTGACTTCATCCGTGGAGCTGGTCATTCCAAAGGAGGTAAACCAATTATTGCAATTCCATCGGTTACTACCAAAGGAGTATCTAAAATAAGTCCAACCCTGATCGAAGGTTCAGGTGTTGTAAGCACCCGCTCGAATATGCATTGGGTTGTAACCGAATATGGTGCAGTTAATCTCTACGGAAAAGCTTTACAGGAACGCGCCAAGCTGCTTACATCAATTGCTCACCCTGCTCATAGGGAAGCCTTGGACAAAGCTTCATTTGAACGTTATGGATCACATTTCCATTTTGTAAAAGATAGTAGCAGACTATAAAATAGATAAAGAAAAGGCGGGCTTAAAATCTGCCTTTTCTTTTACGATCAAATCAGGCAAATTCTGAATTTTAACAATCAAAATATTTAGGAAAAGCCAATACAAAAATTTATTCTTTACAATGTCTCTGCTAAAGAACACACGCTCTATTTTTCGAATAATTGAGCAATTGGTTAAAAAAGATAGAATGTAAGCGTACTTTTGCAGCGCGAAAAAAACTACAGTTAAAATCAAATTATTCTTTTTTATTAAACACCTATACAAATGGAAATAACTCATATTGAACACATTGGAATCGCAGTAAACAATTTGGAAGAAGCAATTCCTTATTATGAAAATGTTCTAGGCTTGAAATGTTATGCTGTTGAAGTGGTTGCCGACCAAAAAGTTAAAACTGCCTTTTTCAAGGTGGGTCAAACTAAAATTGAACTATTAGAGTCAACCGATCCGGAAGGACCAATCGGCAAATTTATCGAAAAGAAAGGCCCTGGTGTCCACCATTTAGCCTTTGCCGTAGAAAATGTAAATGAAGCTCTGGCTGACGTATCTGCCAATGGGGTTCAACTGATCGATAAAACAAGCCGTAAAGGTGCTGAAGGTTTAAACATTGGATTCCTTCATCCGAAATCGACTTTAGGAGTATTAACTGAACTTTGTTCTGACAAATAATCAAATTACCATCAATACAACCTATGAATAATCAAGATAAAATACAAAAACTCATTAACCTACGCGTTGAAGCAAAACTCGGAGGTGGAGAAAAAAGAATTGAGGCACAACATGCAAAAGGCAAATTAACAGCCCGCGAACGTGTTGACCTGCTGCTTGATGAAGGCAGCTTTGAAGAATATGACATGTTTATGACACACCGTTGCGACAACTTTGGCATGGAAAAGACCAAGTTTTTGGGCGACGGAGTAGTTACAGGTCAAGGAACCATCGATGGACGTATTGTGTATATTTACGCACAAGATTTTACCGTATTCGGAGGTTCATTGTCTGAAACTTATGCATTGAAAATTTGCAAAGTTATGGATATGGCCATGAAAATCGGCGCTCCGGTTATCGGAATCAACGACTCAGGTGGCGCCCGTATTCAGGAAGGTGTAACTGCCTTGGCCGGATATTCAGAAATTTTCCAGCGTAACATCATGGCTTCCGGCGTGATTCCGCAGATATCTGCAATTTTTGGCCCATGCGCCGGAGGTGCAGTTTATTCGCCAGCCTTGACCGACTTCATCATCATGAGCAAGAATACCAGTTACATGTTCGTAACCGGGCCTAAAGTAGTAAAAACCGTTACTGGCGAAATCGTTACCGACGAACAATTGGGTGGAGCTTCCGTTCATGGGGCAAAATCGGGTGTTTCGCACTTCATTGCCGAAGATGAACATGAAGGTATTTCGTTAATCCGCAAGCTGCTGAGTTACTTACCGCAAAACAACCTTGAAGATGCTCCTATCGCATTTTGCGACGACTCTATCGACCGGCTGGATGATTCACTGAATGAACTCATTCCTGACAATCCAAACAAACCCTACGACGTAAAAAATGTCGTTCATTCAATAGTTGACTACAGCGAATTTCTTGAAGTTCAACGTAATTACGCTCAAAACATAGTTACTGGGTTTGCTCGTTTCAATGGAACGTCTGTTGGAATTGTGGCCAATCAACCGAACTACCTTGCAGGAGTTCTCGACATCAATGCTTCGCGCAAAGCAGCTCGTTTTGTACGTTTCTGCGATGCTTTTAATATTCCGATTGTAACATTAGTCGATGTACCTGGATTCTTGCCTGGAACAACTCAAGAATATGGTGGGATTATTACTCACGGAGCTAAATTACTTTTTGCTTATGGTGAAGCTACAGTTCCCAAAGTGACTGTGATTCTGCGTAAGGCTTATGGCGGTGCCTATTGTGTAATGGCTTCAAAACATCTTCGTGGCGACATTAATTACTCATGGCCATCAGGAGAAATTGCAGTAATGGGTCCCAAAGGTGCCATTGAAGTACTTCGCAGTAAAAAGATTTCTGCCATTGAAGACGAAGCAGAACGTGCTGCCTACATTACCCAGGCTGAAGAAGATTACAAAGAAAAATTTGCGAATCCATACAAAGCTGCTGAATACGGTTATATCGACGATGTAATTGAACCTCGCAATACCAGATTCCGCATCATTAGGGCATTGCAGACTCTTTCGACCAAGAAGGCCTCCAATCCACCTAAGAAACACTCAAATCTGCCTTTATGATGACTCACAACTTGTGCACAGTACTTTTAACTGTTCCAGAGGAATCGTTAAAAATGGGGCATGCAGCAGCCGACGAATTTGTAAAATTTGATCCATATGGAATTGGCATGGCTATAATTGCAATGACAATCGTATTTTCCGTTTTAGCAATTGTTTTTTTGTTTTTCAATAACATTTCAAAACTATATTTTGCTTTACAGAAAAAACCTGCTAAAAAACAAGAGCATGATAAGGTTGTAGAAATTGCACCTAAAGGCATAGAAGCTGAAGTTTCGGCTGCCATTGGCATGGCCTTGTATATGTATAATAGTAAGCAGCATGACATGGAAAGCCTTAAAATTACGATTCAAAAAGTTGCAAAACTTTATTCTCCCTGGAATTCTAAATTATATATGATCAATAGACCTCCGGTAAAATAGGAATCAGCTATCTGTACCCTTGAAAGTAAATTAGTTATTGAAAAAAATTATGTAGAAAAATGAGAAAATTTAAATTTAAAATAAACGGAAATGATTACGAGGTCGACATCAAGAATGTTGAAGATAATCTTGTTGAGTTAGAAGTGAACGGAAGTCCATATACGGTTGAGGTTGATCAAAAATTAGAACCTTCAAAAACGCCAAAATTAGTGCGTTCGGTTTCAATTCCATCAACTGACGCCCACCCATCTATGGCAAAAACAAGTAGCCCTCAAGGACCTAAAGGAACTGGAAATATTAAATCGCCTCTTCCCGGAGTCATTCTTGATATATATGTTAAAGTTGGCGATCGGGTAAAAGTCGGTCAAAAGCTTTTAACATTAGAAGCCATGAAAATGGAAAATCTAATTGAATCGGATAAAGAAGGCACCGTTGCAGCAATCGTTAAGCAAAAGGGCGACTCCGTAATGGAAGGTGACATATTAATTTCAATAGGAGAATAAGTTATGGGTGAATCAGCAGGATTTATGAATTTTTTGGGTGAACATCTAAACCAGTTCTTCCAATATACTGCTTTTGCGAATGTCACCATGGGTCATTTTGTTATGATCTGCGTGGGACTGGTCTTTTTATTCCTGGCCATTGCAAAAGGTTTTGAGCCCATGTTATTGGTGCCAATTGGCTTTGGGATACTTGTAGGAAACATCGCTTTTCTTCCAGGAAACGAAACCGGTATTTATGAAGAAGGAAGCGTTTTAAATTACCTGTATTTTGGAGTAAATAAAGGCATTTATCCACCTCTGATATTTTTAGGTATTGGAGCTATGACGGATTTCTCGGCAATCATATCCAACCCTAAACTTTTATTGGTTGGAGCCGCCGCCCAGTTAGGTATTTTTGGTGCTTATGGCATTGCTCTCGCCTTGGGCTATACGGGCGCTGAAGCTGGTGCTATCGGTATTATTGGTGGTGCTGATGGTCCAACTGCGATCTTCCTTTCTTCAAAATTAGCCCCTGAAATGATGGGTGCAATTGCCATTTCGGCTTATTCATACATGGCTTTGGTTCCTGTTATTCAACCGCCAGTTATGAGGTTACTTACTACTAAAAAAGAACGTTTGATCCGCATGAAACCTCCTCGTCAGGTTTCAAAAATGGAAAAAATCATCTTCCCAATTTTAGGGATGTTGTTCACTACTTTTGTGGTGCCGACGGCGATACCTCTTCTAGGAATGTTGTTTTTTGGTAATTTGCTTAAAGAAAGTACTGTAACAAAGCGTTTGGCCGATACTGCAAAAGGCCCTATGATAGATATTGTAACCATTGTTTTGGGTTTAACAGTTGGCGCATCGACACAAGCAACGACTTTTCTTACAACTAAATCATTGGGAATATTCTTCCTTGGTGCATTATCATTTGTAATTGCCACATTTGGCGGGGTAATGTTTGTCAAAATCATGAACCTTTTCTTGAAAGAAGGCGACAAACTTAATCCTCTGATTGGAAATGCCGGTGTATCAGCAGTTCCTGCTGCTGCACGTGTTTCGCAAGTTGAAGGTTTGAAATATGACAAAACCAATTACCTGTTAATGCACGCCATGGGACCAAATGTCGCTGGAGTAATCGGTTCAGCAGTTGCTGCCGGAGTATTGCTAAGCTTCCTGTACTAAAAAATATTTTTAAAATAATTTTCAAGAGGTTGTCATTTTTGGCAACCTCTTTTTTTATAAATACTGAAAATAATTATGCCCAGTTTCCATGAAGTTCTGGACTCTTCATTCTAATTTCTGATTGTTTATTATGAAATTTTAGAGCCATTGTTTTCTATATTAAATGAACATTAATTCCCTTTAGAATCAAGGGTTATCAAACAATAATGTTCGTATTTTTATCCTGAATTCATGTACTGAAAAATGAAGTTAATAGTTTTATTTATTGGGCTATTTAGTTTAATTTTTTCCTATAACGGGAGGTGCCATACCAACCCTTATCTTAATTTACCAAATTCGACAATTTCGTATTGGGTAGAAGATGACCAATCTAATGATATACAAGGCATTGAAAAAACAGAAACCTTACTTATAACTTCTTACAACAATCAATTACCAGTACAAAAAAAACGCGACTTCGGATCGACTACAAAATCTTCAAATTCCTTCGATCAAGTTTCTAATTCAACTTACAATTTAAATACAACTTCAATTTCGAAGATCAATTTATTTCTGATCTATCATTTCACACTTTCTCTCTGGCAGATCTTTCTGCAATGATTATTACGCTTCACAACATCGGTGATAATCACCGAAACTCATTTACTACATAAGCATCTATTATTTGTTTTACATCAAATAACTTATCCAAG
The DNA here is from genome assembly GCA_038325635.1 of Bacteroidales bacterium. Classification (GTDB taxonomy): domain Bacteria; phylum Bacteroidota; class Bacteroidia; order Bacteroidales; family Prolixibacteraceae; genus CAINVV01. Next base: position 3,553 of record JBBQJE010000114.1, on the reverse strand, counting down.
TTATCTGACGATATAAGATAATCCTTAAGGGTTTTTCATTAAAAATTTAACATACCTTAAATCATGATTGCAAGTTATTTTGTATTGATAGCTGCGTCTTTGACGTTTGCTACAGGCTTTTTCGTTGCTTCAATTATTTGGAGTATAAAATGGATCCTATCGCCAAAAGAAGTCGGGGAATCTACAAAATCAGTTCATTTATTGCATATTTTCTCAAAGCAAGATTTGAATAAAGGATTTGTAGTGCCTGGTCACAGTTCGGAGGGAACAAACAATGAATCAGTATTTAATCAAGAGCTTTACCAGTATCACTATGGAAAGAATTAATTTAGGAACCTTATTCCCGGGAATTGGTACGTTATTCACCGGTGGCACTGATGTTTTTTTAGCGCGGCTGGCCTTAATTGCGCTTGGCTTATTTCTGATTTATCTTGGGAAAAAGAAAATTCTTGAACCCTTGCTTATGATACCCATGGGTTTGGGTATGGCAACCATCAATGCGGCAGTTATGGTGCTTCCGGGAGGCAAGCAAGGAAATTTATTTGTTGACCCATTAATTACCGACACAAAAGACCTTTTTAATATTCTCCAAATCGACTGGCTACAGCCTATTTATACGTTTACGTTTTCTAATGGATTAATTGCATGCTGTATATTCATGGGAATAGGTGTTCTGCTTGATGTCGGATATATGCTTCGCCGTCCTTTCCTGAGTATATTTTTGGCATTATTCGCCGAAATGGGCACATTTTTAGTCGTACCAATTGCATCAGCTATGGGAATGAGCCTTCAAGACAGCGCCTCAATTGCAATGGTAGGTGGAGCCGACGGACCAATGGTTTTGTTTACGTCAATGATTCTTTCCAAAGACCTATTTGTCCCAATCACAATCGTGGCGTATTTATATCTTGGCTTTACTTATGGAGGATACCCATACCTAATTAAATTACTGGTTCCCAAACACATTAGAGGAATCCAACCTCCTCCTCCAAAAAAAGTAAATCAAATAAGTTCATCGCAGAAACTCACATTTGCAGTTGTCATGTGTGTTGTACTTTGCCTATTATTTCCAGTAGCAGCGCCGTTATTCTTTTCACTTTTCCTTGGAGTAGCCGTACGAGAAGCAGATATTAAACCTGTGGTTGATTTCATTCAAGGTCCATTACTCTATGGATCAACCTTTTTCCTAGGGCTTTTGCTCGGAATTTTATGTGAAGCACACTTAATTCTTAATCCTAAGATTCTGCCACTGCTTCTTCTTGGTATTTTGGCATTGCTAATTTCGGGAATAGGCGGATTACTAGGCGGATATATTGTTTACTGGGTAACTGGTGGAAAATTCAATCCTGTAATTGGCATTGCAGGTGTAAGTTGTGTACCAAGTACCGCAAAAGTGGCTCAAAAAGCCGTAAGTCAAGTGAATCCGAAAGCAATTATACTTCAGGACGCATTGGGCGCTAATATTTCAGGAGTAATAACTACCGCAATAATTACTGGCTTATACGTAACGTTGATTCCGTATTTCCTGAAATAAATATTTGCCGCTTTCATTTGTGTTACTTAAAGCCCAATTAAATAAAAAACGGTGAACTTCTTTTGAAATGAGGTTCACCGTTTTTAGTTTAATCCAGATCTGTTTAGAATTAATTAACACGACAACACAATTTCTTTAACATCATTTAAGAATTATTTTACCTGAAAATCAATCCCGAAGCCTATCTTTGTAATACATTTTTTTTCATAAGTTTAGGTTTAGTTAGGTTAGTTAGTTTAAGAGAGAAAAGGTAGGACAGAGGTTCTACCTTTTTGTTTTTATACTAACTAAACTTGCATAAGATAAATATAGAGCCACCTAAGTCCCCTGTCAAAGAGGTTAGATTCATGAATAAGAGCACTGAAATTTCTCATCCCAAAGTGTCCAGACTTTCCATAATTCAAATAGGAACCTGCGAATCAGAAAATCAAAGAACTTGTACTAATTCAGAAACGGAAGATCAAATACTCATCTTTGCATCTTTTAGAATCAAGAGCAGACACAGAAGGCTATGTCATAATACGATCAACAAAAGAAACTGAAATCAAAAATCAACAAAAACATTATGAAGTTATTCGGTTAATTGTTATATTTCCTGCGATTTAATAACTACTATTTTTGTATCTTAGTATCAATAAAAAATAAACAACCTCTGAGCACGCTCGCTAGGCATCAAAAACTAACGAACATTTTAAAAGCTAAACCGACCCAAAAGTCGGAGAATTAAACCCAAAAGAGAATAAAATGAAAAAACTATTCGTAATTATTTGTTTAGTGTTTAGTGCAACGTTTATGTTTGCACAGGAATTCAATAAGTGGTCAATTGAACCAGAATTTGGCCTGACAAAATTGCAAGATATGCCATATGGCGGTAGTACAGTTGGATTATATAATGCTGGAATAGGCGTTAGATATATGGCTACTCCATTATTTGGGTTTAGAGTATCCGGTAGTTATACAAATCACAATTATACCTTAACAAATCAATCAGTGAAATATGCTGAAGGTCAAATTTTGGGTGTTTGCAATTTTGGCAGATTGCTTAAATTGGAACGACTAGCTAATAATAGATATACTATTGTTGGAGGTATTGGTGGTGATCTTTCTAATTCTCACGATTTTACTAATACGCAAATGTTTGATCGTGTAACTAATTTTCATTTGGCTGGATTTGTTGATAATGAATTCAGGGTTACTGATAAATTTTTCCTAACAGTAGGATTAAATGTTATTACAGGCGTGAATCTTTCGGCACCAACTGGTGCAACAAATGTTAATCAAGCCATTATTAATGGTGTTGCCAAAACATCAATTATTGATTTTAATATTAAAGCTATTTTTGTTTTAGGTAAGAAAAAGGATCATGCAGATTTTTATCTTGAGCCAGAATTAGCTCCAACAAATAATATTGTCTATGTTGATTCAACAAGAAAAGTAACAAATAATTACTACACAAAAGTTGGTGAAGAAATTTCAAAACCTGCAACATCTGCAACTTCTACAACATCTGCAACTTCTACAACATATCCAGAATATGTATATTTTAATAATGATAGTTATAAAATAGATAAGGATGGATTGGAAAATATTGAACAATCCGTACATAAGATTAAAGATAAAGTTACTATTACTGCATATTGTTCAAATGTTGCATCTTCAGAATATAATTTGAAATTAGCACAAAATAGAGCAAATGCAGTTAAAGATAAATTAGTGAATTTAGGTGTTGATCCTGCTAAAATAGAAATCGTAAGTATTGGTATTGACAATAATAGATCAAATCCGGAAATGTTTGATATGGCAAGAAGAGTAAAAATTGAGTTTTAACGTAAAGCAGTTAAAAAGATTTTTACAAAGAATGTCACAAGTGGGTAAATATTAACTAAAGTTTCCCACGTAGGAAAGAGTTGATTTCGATAGGTTATTAAAGCATATAAGTAGTGGTAAAATAGATTTTAAATTGCTATATTTGAGTTAGTTACACGTCAAAAAGCAATTCATCATCAAAACCACTACTTA
>JBBQJE010000113.1:0-10563 GCA_038325635.1 Bacteroidales bacterium | reverse complement strand
CAAGCTGCTGTTTTCTTTCACTACATACGGTTCGAACGTGTTGTTTTTGATGGTCATGCTTTGTCCCGCATAATCCCCGGAAGGGAGATCAAAATCGATATCGTACATTTTCTTTTGCTGGCTCAAAGTAGATTTCCAGTTTTCGCCGCTGCCAACAAATTTAGACGAAACGCTAAGCTGAAAGGCGTGCATTTTTCGTCCGGGATCTGCAACGCTTATCCGGTCGATGTTTCCACCTGCTTTCCGCAGGATTACCATGCCCGGCTGATGTGCCCTCAAGGTAGTGCCGTCAGTTAATTGGAGTGTACCAGGTTCGTAAAATACTATCTGAGTGATAGTTAACCCGGTCTGTTCAACTGCTTGAATTTGGGTAGTGTTCGAAAGGATTTTAACCTTTGACAGCGCTGCCGCAGGATTTCCGGCTGAAATAGTGCTTCCGGGGGCTACAATATAGGCGTAGGAGGCATTTTGGGGCTTTTTGCCATGATCGATCCACAAGGAGAAGAGGTCATTTGTTTCCAGGTCAGAGCGATTTTTCCTTGTCGTCTGAACCAGATCACCCCAGCTGCCTGAATAACTCTTGTTGTTCAAGGAGATGTCGGTTAGATCGGGGAAGAGGTAGGCGATGCCGTCGTGAAGTACCCAGGAGACTTTATTTAGCTTGTGTTCGCCCTTTGACAACGTCGTTTTCTCATTTCCGGCGTTTGCAACCACTTCGCCGTTGAGCAGGCACTGGTTAACCGTTGTTGCCACTGCGTAATCGGAGGACGAGGTAATTCCTGCCCCCAGACAGACGTATTCGCTGTCGAAGAAAAACCATGACTTTCGAGCCTTTAATGGGTCCAGCGGACTATCAAAATCAAATGCCGCTGCGCCGTAGGTGCCGTCGGAAACCGCCCCAACAAATGCAGTCTTTCCTTTCTTGACTATTTCGGTATATGGTGGAAGGGAAGGCCTTTGAACTACGGTAGTCCCGGGAATTTTTTGCCAGTCCCATAGCGGAAAAATGTTGTCATATTCCTTCCCTGTAACGGAAACAAAATTGGCGCCATCTGCATAATGGTGGTGTTTCAGCGATTCCATGTTATGCGGGTATTCCATGGTGTTGTTGCGGTTTGAAAACATCCGAACAGTTGAATAGTACCCCGGACGCTGGTGAACTGCGTACTCTGAATGCCAGAAGAAGCTGTTGTAGGTCAGGTTGGGTTTCTGCTCACCATTCCGGATTTTTACAATATTTTCGAGCTCCTTTTTGCGGTAATCCGAAACCATCATCAATTTTTGCGGGATGTCGCTGTTAACCGGACCCAGTGCCCCTTTGCGCGACATGTCGCGGTTTACCAGTCCGGGTGCCCTGTACCTTCCGTGAACCAATGCCTTACAAATTCCATCCAAGTAGTAATCGATGACTAAGTTGATACTTGATGTAGGCAAACTGTACCGGGTTCCGGAAAGCATGAATGCCCATTCGGTCAATGTGGATGCATAATTTGTTCCATAAGTGAGGATAGCAGTTACCCTGTCGGTACGGTGGTGGAAACCCATGTCTGCTTTAATTCCCAGTCCGGATGTAATTTTAATCTGAGCAGCCATGGCATCGATTGCCGTTTTAAGCGTGGCTTCATCTCTTTTGAAAAGAGCCATATCCGCCATTATGCCGCAAATACGGACGTAATCTCCTCCGGGGCGAGCACCCCATGCATCCAGATTTGCCCTTTGGGCTAATTTGGAAAGGTCGGTTTGCTGTTTTTCCGTCAAATCGGTATCCATCAGTAATAGAATATTGGTCAGGGTAGCGGGATTGCCTATTTCGTTGGTGTGCCAGTTCCCGGCAATATAGTCTTTGGTCGTCCAGAAGTTAATCGCAAGACCTATAGCCTTCAGTAAATCCATATTTCCGACCAGAGGTGATTTCTGCAGTTTCCAGGCAACACACATCGTCCAGATATTGTTCAAATGACGCACATTATCGTATCCGATCCGTGACAAATCCTCGTAGTTGATGCCCGGCCAACTGCCGTCTTCGCGGATAGTGGAGATAAGTGCCTGCACCTGTTTTTCATCCACTTTCTGAACCAACAGCTCCTCTATGGCTTTTTTCCGGAGCAATTCAAGGTCTGGATTGGTTGCTGCGACTGAGATTCCACCGTTTAGGAATCCTGTTATCAGGGTAATCAACATTACAATACGTTTCATCTTCTGCATTTGTGGGAGCTTAATGATTTGACTGTGAAGGATAGGCTATTTATTATTTTCCTGATAGCAGTACCTTGAAAATTCCTTCGCCATTTTTTATAAGGTAAGCTGGTTGGCGTATCTCAATTCGTTTCAATCCTTTGATTTTGCGATCGAGGTAGAACGGTGGCGGATCGAGAGAAATGACAGACACAGTCAAATCAGGATTGGATAGATTGCTTAATTTCAGCTCTTTACCATCCTGACGGAGGATTGCCCCGCCTTGAACGATTTCCACATCGGCGGTTGTCATCATCTGCCAAGTAATTGACTGCGTCGCTTTGTTGGTCGCGTAGTGATCTTCAATCAGGATGGACCGGTCATTTTCTTTCACAAAACGGCGGACCATACTTTGCATGTTTTCACCGTAGACAGCACTCAAATCGAAGGTTGCTTCCGGTGTCGATCCGTCTTTAAAGTTGGTCAGTGCAGCAAATCCGTTGTTCACAAATAAGGCATTGTTAACGGTTATCGTGCTGTGACCGAAATTGTTTTTTGTGAGCAAAATCCAGCGCTGGCACTCCTGGCAATTGCCCCACAGGTCGAAGCCGGTCTGTTCAATTTGGTTGTAACTCTGGTTTCCCGGATCTACCGACCAGCGCACGCCGTCCAATTCAAAAATAAATGAACCTGCATCCATGTTGCCATGACTGGAGGTCGCCTTTCCGCCTTTGCCGCCAAAATAATATTTGCCCGGATCATTTTCGCCTCCGCGGAAAATAACGATCGGGTTCATTCCGTCACCCTTCCAGACCAGCGGTAGCGTAGTGGTGGTTGTGGCTTTGAATTCGGACAACCAAACGAGTCCAGCACCTGCTATGCGCGGTAATTTCCCCATCGATTCGGGTGATATTAAATATTTCTCCTTGTCGAGATAGGCTGAATTGCCCGTTTTGACTGCAAACCATGCCAGCGGAATATCGCCTTCTTCGCTGATCTTATCGCCGCAATCGGCATAATTGAAAAAATAACCGGAAGGAGCAATGCTGAGTAAGCGAAAATCGGCACTCTTCAGGAAAGCCGGATAGTCGGCCAATCCGAAGTCGGTACCGAAAGAACTGGTCAGCATGGAGGAGGTGGTGATCGAAAAGCCTGTTCCGTATCCCCAGTAGGTGGATCCTTCCGGATAGACACCATCCGGAGCATATTCCTGCAGAGCATAAGGCATCCCGTCGAGGGAACGCGCAATGGTTTTTGCGGCCAGTTCTGGATCTATGTCTGCAATGGCGATGGAGGCAGCAATCATTCCGCCATTGCAAACCTGGTTCCAGTTGTTGGTCCCTTTGATCCAGCTCATCCCTTTTAGTGAATAGCTCGGTTTAATCCCCTTTTCGATCAGTGATTTCTGTACTAATGCCACTGTTTTTCCCGGCAAGTCTTTTCCTGTCCAATCGATGGCAATGGCCACTGCCATAGACATTTCTGCTACATCGAGGAAATGGGAGGGATTCCAGTCTGTGAAATTACACACGGCAGTTAACTCTTCCGTAATTCTATTCAGGATTGCCGGATTTTTCTCCATTCTGTAAACCATGCAAAGGATGTTCATCCGATAGAGCATCTCGCGAGAGGTACTGAGCAGGCGGCGACCCTCCAGTTTGCGGGTAAGCAGATTCTGTTTCACGATCTGTTCCGCATTCAACTTCATAGCAGCAAAATAATTTTTGACTACCGGATCGGTTTTAAGCTTTTGTTTCAGCGTTTGTTCAATGGCCGGAGTTAGTACCAGCCGAGGCGTTGATTTGCGCATGTTCTGTTTGAGATATTGCACCGTAATCGGGTTTTCAAGTTTTTTTGGCTTATTGTCGGATGCTTTCGGACTTCTCAAGGTCCGGGCGAACAAAGTGGTCAGTCCGACCAAGAATACCAGCCCGACAATTAATTTAATTTTTCTTTTCATGGTCACATTTTTAGCTATTTGCAATTTTAAAGTGAATACCCTATCTGTTTCTTACGCCCATTTTCAGTTATTTCGAGTTTGAGTTCACCGGAATCATGCTCTGTCCTCCGGATCTCTGCTTTAGATGTAGCTTCCTCCGTCAGGCATCAGGTTTCTACCTCCTGCCGAAAGTTCAAAAGTACCCTTGTCGGGCTGGCAGTATCCCCAAGCTTCACGCTTACCATTTGGATCAACGGGGTGTTTGACAGAAATGCGCGTCTGATAATATTTTAACAGATTCTGCAAGGCTAATTCCGGATTTTTCATAGGCAGCTTAACCTGTTCCAATGCTTTGGCATCTAGATTTAACCTCGATAGGAGCAATACAAATCCACCTTTTCCTGATAGCGTGGATTCTGCAAAATAACTAAATACGCTGATTGATAGGACAATTGTCGCAATAATACAGATCTTGGATTTAGTCATTCGTTGTTATTTTTTTCAGCGATTAACCTCTCAGGGCCGTTTATCCTTCCAAAGTTTGAAATCATCCCAATAAATTTGAAGCGTTTTCCCTTGTGAGGTCATGTAATCAATCAGCGATTTCGAAGTATAAAGTTTAATTGGATTAAAGTCGGTAACCCCGTCCGGATTCGGATCTTTCGAATTGTGGGTGATGGCGGTGAGGTCGTAAATTACCTCTTTTGGACCTCCATCAGGCTGGATGGTTAGATAGAATTTGCCATTTTCGCCGTTGCCTTCTTTGTAATAATAGTCCATGGTAAACCATTTGCCAATAGGAACTTTCACTTTCTGATTGGTCTCAAACCAAAGGGTGGTGTACTTCTGACTGCCATCTGCAAATAATTCACAATTTTGGGCTTCTAGGATAAAGTAAAGGTCACTTTCCGTTGTTACGGGTTTACCAATCCCCAATGTAATCCGGAATCCGTACGGAACGGTCTGACTCCAAGTGATGTTGTTCCAAAATTCAGCAATCGTTAGCCAGGTAATTTTGTTAGGAAAAGAGCGAACTGCGCTGAAATCATTGTGCAGAAAAATACGCTCCGACTGGTAAAATTCCTTCATCCCTTTATTCCCATAAAGATTTGCTTGTATCCGGCCTTTTGATCCTTCGACATTCGGTTTGTTTAGCCAGAATTGCAATACATGGTTGGAGGGATTACCCGGTTCGGGGATGATTTTGGCGTAACGCATGGTTGAATCGCCGCCCTGATATTGCAGGTTGAAATTCCCGATATCCGGATTATTGTCCAGATCAGTTACCCAGTCGTTGTGATCCGAAAACGAATGGTCAGTGCCAACAATATCCGCTTCTGAACCTGCTGCAACTATCTTAGAGTCAGGCTCGAAACCGGATTGAAATAGCAGCGTCCCATTCGCTTTTTCTGTCTGCTTTTCCTGTGCGCAAGCCGAAAAAAACAACAGCTGGAAGGCAAATAACAATTGGGTATACCTGTTAGGTTTACAAAACCTGACAGGTGTTCTACTGCATAATGATATACTTTTCATCACTAATCTTCTCATTTGACCTTAAATCGGTTCCGTTTCCGGCAAATTTGTTGTTGGTCGATTTTATATTTTTTCCTGCATAGGAAGTGACTCCAAATCCATTGTTGTAATGAATCACATTGTTGCTGACCGTAATATTTTCGGATCCTGCATACAAAAATTGGATCATAACACCTTCGGCGTCGTTGGCTTCTATCAGATTGCTGGAAATTACAACATATTTGCTTTCTGACACCAACAATCCATTCCAGCCATTACGTGCTAATTCACAATTGTTTACTGAAATATCACTACAATTGTTCAAGGCAATTCCGCATCCCAGAGGTGATGTATCCATGCGAGATCCTTTGATGTGCACACCTTTGCAGTGCGACAATAACAAATTGTGGAGCTGTCTTGCCCCGGAAGGAACACTGGCTCCATTTTCACTAAGATCGCAGGAAAGGATATTCAATTCCTGCACCCCTGTGAGAAATAGGCCATTAAAGGTACAATTTCGAACAGTCAAATTTTTGAACGAAATATTTTTCATCGCTCCATCCTGTTTACCCAGAAACATGATTCCGCCGCGGTTGTATCCGCTTCGGTAGGAACGCTTGCTGTTTGGATCACTGCCCGGATCAGGATCAGGAGCACCTTCTAACACGAAATCACAGAGAGTAATATCATGTAAATCGTCGGTCGCATTGACGATCGCATCCCGTAGGCCCGATGCAGGATCCAGTAACAATATGGTACCCAGACCTTCCCCCGAAAGGGTTACACCGGAAGGTATTTTTAATGTACCCGGAAGCTTATGAAGACCGGCAGTTGCGATGACCCATCCTTTTTTTGTGGCGGCTGCATCCAGGGCTTCCTGAAGCGATTCTCCTGGATTTACACGGATTGCTTCAGCCGGTACAATGCTGACAGCCTTGTCCAAGGCTCCTGCCGGATAGGCAATGGGCGAGGGAACGGGTAATTCTTTTATAGTCAGGACTTTCCCGGTAGGAGCTCGGAAGGCTGTTAATACACTTCTGGTGGCCTTTGAACGAACAGAGTCTGCTGCCATTTTTGTAAACGGTAGTTCGATGCCCTGAGCCGCATAATGCCGGTATACATATTCGTAATCGTCGCGCCAATTTTTGGCTCTGTCCGAAATTTTTCCGTAGCAATGAGGAGTCTTTCCCAAAAGAAATTGGGCCGTGTATTCATAGCCCAACCCAATGCGGTTATTCGCCGCAGAAAACAAGTCGACGCCCTGTGTAAAAGCTACCTTGGCAGCTCCGGCAAACTCGCCAAGCCCTAGTTGTACATGTCCCTGATCGCGCATCGATTCCTGACACTGACCGCTGGGATAGATATATTTGAAGATACTGCCGTTGACCGGTGCGTGGTAAAAATGGTCAATGGCATTGTCGAACATTTCGTGGTTATCGGTAAAAATGGCAATGGCTAGGATGGAATGGATGATAGCGCCATCCCAGTTGCCATTGGCTTGCGGATAATAAAACCGCATCAATGGATAATAGACCGTCATCAGCATCTGCGTAAAACGATCCATGTCTTTTTGTTGCCAACCGGAATTGGTATAACGGAGAATTTCGGCGGCATTGCATAACAGGTGTCCGGTCCAGCCGGCTAATAATTTGGCATCGTTGTAGTCCAGATCCCAGATAACTGGCGACCAGGCATTAATGATTTCAATTGCTTTGGTAGTATATGTCTTATCATCAGTTAGATAGCCCATCAATGCACAGTTGTATGCCATGTTTGAGCCTTTTGACAGATCGTCTCCTCCGATATTCGGTTTACCGTAAGGTCCTCTCAGAACATGGGTAAACGGGGTTACCTGAAAGGAAATATCTGTGGCTATTTTTAATTGTTCGAAAGCATCTTTCCAAGGTTGAACACCGGCTTTTACCTGTTTTTTCATGTAAGCCAGATCGGCCGCAGTCTGGTCAATTCCGGGATGGATAAATTTTTGTGCAAACGAATTTTCCTTGGTAAGAAAGAAAATTACGAAAGTTGCCAAAAGGATTTTGAATGCTATCTTTTTCATTTGATTGATGCCAAATAAAAAGAGAGGCCGTCAAAAACGACCTCCCTTTTATGATTTTCAATTACTTCATGGTCATCCGTTTAATACTGACAGTCATTGTTTTGGCAGTATTATCAATTTTATTTGTATACACATAAGCACGGTATTTTCCATCAGCGGTTTCAACCCACACTCCGGCTTCAGCCTTCACATTTATCGCAAAATTTGGCGCATCTTTCAAATCTATAGCCTGAAAGTCCAAATCGTCAATATAAACTCCATACTGGAGTCTGGCCAGGTTAAAATCCCTAACGGCCCAGGCTTTGCTGATCTTTGTGTTTTTATTGACGCCTGCAGGAAGCGTAATCCCCGAGAGATATTCCGGAGTGGTGGCTGGTGCTACCAAAGCATGGGCAAAGGTAATCCCTGTAACGACGCGGTAAAGATAAACCAGGTCAATGTTTGCTGAATTTGAGGCTGCACCTGCAGCACTGTAAACGGCCATATCCGCGATCGACAAATAGCTGTTATTAGCGTCACTCAGCACAAGATCCAGTTTCATGTCCATATTTGAAATGGCATAGGGTCCCATGTTGTAGCTGACAGTCTGTCCGTTACTTGCTTTGGCGGTAAAGGTGAAAGATACTGATTTCCCTTTCGCCTCCGGCGGAATGGTATAAAAATAGCGCAGGGTAGAAGCACAAGTATCCTTGTTAAAGACTACTTCAGTTTTGGAGGCCGTATTGACCGATGGCGATCCTACGACTATACCGACATCTATTCCGCTACCATTGGTATAGAATGAGCGGTTTTCCAGGTAGGTGGATGCTCCGCCGGCAATGGTTGCTTCAACTTGTGCAGATACAATCTTACCTTCTGGTTTGGGCAATGCCATAGCGTAAGCGAATTCGATGGTTTGACCAACGATGTTGGGTCCCAGAGTCCTTTTAATGACATCATTGTGTAACCCGGGTTCCAATGTAGGAATAGCATATTCCTTATCCTGACATGAGGCTAAAAAGATAACCAGCAAAATCAGAAACGACAAATTATAATATTTCAGTTGCATGATCTGCGAATTTAAGGTTTTGCTTGAACTGTAATGTAAACGGTATAAGTCTTCTTAACCAGACGATTACCGGATATGACCGTGTACTTTTTAGGGTTGGCCAAATCAGAAAAATCTACTTTGCCGGTAATCTTTGGATCAAGTTTTGCATCAGTTATCAACGAAAACTGTGGATACAGGTTCTTTAAGTCTGTTCCATAATTCACGATGGTATTAATCGTCAGTGCAGTTGTATCGATTACTGCAGCAGCATTTCTTACTGTCTGAAAATCAGGTCCAAGTAATTCAAAATTACTGACATAGCACTGTCCTCTGTCGGTAATCAGCAGTCCATCCTCGTCAATCGGGAATTTATTTGAACACCTGACAAGGGCAAAGATGATTATCAGAAGTGAAATAGAAGTGAGTATAAATTTTTTCATGGTATACTTTTATTTATGTTAAATCTTGGTGGATTACATCCAGGGTTTATTCTGGGTTAAATTTGGATTCCTGTCCCTTTCGGATTGTGGAATTTTGAAGATATAGCATTGCTGATAAGTCAACTCAGATGAGTTCTGGAAATAGCGGTCGCGGTTAGCTCCATGTGTGTCTATTCTCCATACTCCCAATCCATAAGGCGGGCACCAAACTCTTTCGATAGCTCTCCAGCGGCGGAGGTCAAATCCACGCTGTCCTTCTCCCAATAACTCAATGATTCGTTCCTGTTCAATCGCAGAAAAGAAAGAAACCTTATCAGCGGTTTTGGAGGATGCCAATGCCGGCAGATTGCCTCTTTTGCGGATTTTGTTAACCAGATCAATCGCATCGACCTGCGGACCACTCAGTTCGTTGGTTGCTTCAGCATACATCAAATAGACATCCGCCAGACGCATGACCGGGAAACTGTAATCACCCTCACTTCGTCCCAAACCGGCAGTGTTGCGCAAGAATTTGCGAAAAACGTAGCCATAGACAGACGCATCGGTATTGTAGGTAATGTAGGAAGCACCATTGATGACGATATTCTGGTTCCAAGTTTTGTAAATAAAAGGACACCAGCCAGTTGACTTAAGCGATGTAAATCCAACACACGTCTCATAATCCCATAAAATCGATGATTTCATGCGATAATCCCGGTTTGCATAACTCGCCGGATTAAGTGTCGAATTTGGAGCCGTTCTGGCGCCCGTTGCCGTTGGAAGCATTGGCACCAGCTTTGTGGTGAAATCACCTGTAATGGTTGACTGGTAACGGTCAGCAATTTCGAAGTAAGGAAATTCCCAGCATTGTGAACCTTCATGCGAACGACCTGCTACATCACGCATTAATTCCTCACCCTGACTGGTACCTGTACCTCCGTGGGTAAAATACATGATCAGCTCGCCTTCTGTATTGGCGTTGGCAGCATTGGTAAAGAGATAGTAATAGTTAGGCAAAATCTCTGCATTGCCCATGGTTCCCCAGTTTCCCGGATCGCCATTGCGGAAAAGGTTCAGGCCGAAATTTGTAATAACGGCTTTGAAGTCGGCAGCCGCAGCTGTAAAGGCAGCAGTTGCTTCGGTAGGTGAGGGCTTAAAAGTATCCAGTTCAGGCCAGCCGTTTTTGTTCCAGCATGCCCAGTACAATTGCAATTTTCCTCTGAAAGCCAATGCAGCAGGTTTACCGGCACGTCCCAGCGTTGCTCCCTTGAGCGGAAGTTTATTGTAAGCATAAGTGAAATCTGCCATAATAGAATCCTTGATTTGTGCTATTGGAATTCTGGCAAGCGTTGCCACTTCTGAGTTGTCATAAATAATTTTACTGAAATAGGGAACATCACCCCACATGGAGATCAGCCTGAAATAG
>JBBQJE010000112.1:0-10571 GCA_038325635.1 Bacteroidales bacterium | reverse complement strand
CTGGTTTTTTTGGGGTGAAATCGACCGCCTTGACGGCTCTGTTGACGCGGGCGATTTGGTTTCGGTTCAAAAAAGCGACGGTAAAATTATAGGATACGGTCATTGTGCCATCGGATCCATAGCTGTACGGGTTTTTTCTTTTGGCGAGACACTCCCAGACGATTCATTCTGGAAAAACCGGATCGAACAAGCGTACCTTCTGCGCCAAAGAATGGGCCTTACAGATGCTCCGGATACCAATGTTTTCAGGTTGATCCATGGTGAAGGTGATGGATTACCCGGATTAATTGCAGATTATTACAATGGAACAGTCGTCTTTCAGGCTCACTCCGTTGGGATGTGGCTGGTGCGCGAAGCAATTGTCGAAGCGCTTAAAGTTGTTTTAGGTGATAAACTGATTGCGGTATACGACAAAAGTGCTAAAACACTGCCATTTAAAGCAAATATTGAAGCCAAAGATGGATATCTTTTCGGAAATTCATCGGTCGGAGAAGTGGTTGAATACGGGAATCATTTTAAGGTCGACTGGGAGGAAGGTCAGAAAACTGGATTCTTTATCGACCAAAGAGAAAACCGCCGACTACTTTCCCAATACGCGCAAAACAAAACGGTGCTTAATATGTTTTGTTATACAGGAGGTTTTTCCTTTTCTGCATTGCGGGGTGGAGCCAAACTGGTACATTCGGTCGATTCATCCGCTAAAGCAATCGAATTGACGAATGAAAATGTGGCATTGAATTTCCCCGGAGATTTGCGACACGAGGCTTTTGTGGCGGATGCCTTTGACTTCATGCAAGACATCAAAAACAAATACGACATAATTGTGCTGGATCCTCCTGCTTTTGCCAAACACCGTAATGTTCTGAGTCAAGCCTTGCAAGGTTATAAACGACTCAATGCCAAAGCTTTTCAGCAAATTAAGCCTGGAGGCATTCTTTTTACCTTTTCCTGCTCGCAAGTTGTGACCAGGAACAACTTCCGCGAAGCCATTTTTTCGGCTGCCGCGATAGCCGGAAGGGAAGTGCGGATTCTGCACCAATTATCCCAACCGGTAGACCATCCAATCAATATTTACCATCCCGAAGGTGAATATTTGAAAGGTTTGGTATTATACGTAGAATAGCATCGCTCATTTAAGTTTATAAGAAATTGAATTTTAAAGATTTTGACTTTACACACGAAGTAATGGATGGTTTGAACTCCATGGGCTTCGAGAATTGTACACCGGTTCAGGAATTTGCCATACCGGTTATCATGCAGGGGAAAGACCTGATTGCCTGTGCGCAGACTGGCACAGGAAAGACTGCCGCTTATCTTCTTCCTATCCTTAATAATATTTCAAAAGAGGGTCATACCGGCATGCATACGCTGATTATCGCTCCAACCAGAGAGCTTGTGTTACAGATCGATCAGCAAATTGAGGGATTCTCCTATTTTACAGGAGCCTCTTCGCTAGCCGTTTACGGCGGAGGAGTAGGTGCTGCATTTGATCAGCAAAAATCAGCCTTGGTGCAAGGGGCAGACATCATCGTCGCAACACCTGGCAGATTACTTTCTCATATCAACATGAAATATTCGGATTTCAGCACGATCCAA
The DNA here is from genome assembly GCA_038325635.1 of Bacteroidales bacterium. Classification (GTDB taxonomy): domain Bacteria; phylum Bacteroidota; class Bacteroidia; order Bacteroidales; family Prolixibacteraceae; genus CAINVV01. The sequence continues at coordinate 8,975 of JBBQJE010000112.1, read as the reverse complement.
ACACTGATTTTGGATGAGGCAGACCGAATGCTCGACATGGGATTTTTTGATGATATCATGCGTATCGTTGGTGAGCTTCCTGTCGAAAGGCAGACACTGCTTTTTTCAGCAACGATGCCCCAGAAGATTCGCCAAATGGCCGGGATGATTTTGAAGAACCCGGAGCAGATAAATATCGCCATTTCGAAGCCAGCGGAGAACATTATTCAGGCGGCCTATATGGTCTACGAAGGCCAGAAAGTACAGCTGCTGAGGGAATTATTGAAGGGAAAAACTGATTACAAAAGCGTATTGATTTTCACTTCACGCAAAGCTAATGTGAATGGACTCGTGCGCGAACTGAGACGAATGGGATTCTCGGCAGACGGCATGTTATCTGATCTCGAACAGAAAGAGCGGGAAGAAGTAATGCTTCGTTTCCGTAACCGTGAAACCCAAATATTGGTTGCCACTGATATCGTTTCTCGCGGGATTGACATCGATGGAATTGATCTGGTGATGAATTATGATGTGCCGCGCGATCCGGAGGACTATGTGCACCGCATCGGACGAACGGCCAGGGCTTCACTTTCTGGGGTCGCTATCACGCTGATTTCGGACAACGATGCCCACAATTTCAAGAAGATAGAAGATCTGATCGAGCGGGATATTATCAAGATACCATTACCTGCAGGAATGGGTGATGCACCTGAGTACAATCCAGCAGCAAGTAAAAAAGCTGCCTTCAGGCCCTCCTCCGGAGGAAGAAGAGACAGTGGCAGCAGAGCTCCGGCAAAAAAGGAATTCAGGCATCGAGACCGGGGTAACCATGCCGGACCACGGAAAAAAGCAGAATGAAAAGCAGAATGAAAAGTGAAAAGTGAAAAATGAAAAATGGAAGAAGAGTTTCTTCCATTTTTCATTTTTCATTTTTCATTTTTCACTTTATTAGGGTCAATTACTATGTGTTTGATCGCTTTTTTCCCTGCTCCGAAGGCATAAGAGTACGAAATATGGATCATTCCATCGGTAGTTTGAATTAGGCAAGGGTAGGAGAAGCTCCCTTTTTTATCGGCAGCATATTCAATCACTTCTTTTTTATTCCATGTATTGCCTTCATCATCAGATAGGTAAAGCGATAATTTGTATCGTCCGTCATTGATGTCATTACCAAAATAAACCCATCTTCCATCTTTCAAAGCTGCAATCTCGACGCTTGCCTCGTTTGGAATTTCTGTCTTTTTAGCCAATGCCCACGATTCACCCTGATCGTCGGAAGTGCTTATCCAAACTCTGGCAGGTGCATCGCCGCTGTCGCGCATATAAGCCACAATCTGGCCGCTTTTACGCACCGCCAAGGCAGGTTGAATTGGTCCGCGGCCTACAATCGGAAGGCTTGGACGCCAGGTGGTGCCATTATCGTCGGAGATGGCCACCATCGACATATTGAATCCGTCGGAATAAAGAGGCAGCAAAATTCTACCGCTTTTTAGGGTGATTGGCGGAATACGCGTCATCCAGCCAAAGCTGCGCTTCATTTTAACTTTGCTCGCCTCGATGATCTGATCATCGTATTTCCTGGCGTAAGCCGCCCAGCCATGGTTTTGATCTCCCATCTCCTTAAATTTTTTGGCTACTTCAAGGGCAAAATTATCATCCGGTTTTAGCAGTATATCATCCTGCCAATCCCATTTAGGTGCCCCATCAGCCAAATAACTAGCGGAGGTACGGAAGCGCAGAATGGAATATTCCCATTCATTAGCCTGAACAGCAACCCAGAATAGGAATAGTTTTCCTTCGTTGTTGAGGAAGAGTACCGGATTGCAATCGGGTATACCTTTCGTGTCGGCCATCAAAAATGGAACAGCCCACGTTGAGCTACCCTTTTTCTGTCGGGATCCCATAATACGAACATCGTCGGCTGTTCGTTCGCCGCTACCCTGAAACCAAGCGGCAAGAATATCCCCATTGGGCAGTTGAGCGATTGAGCTGCCGTGAGTGTGCTCATCCTGGAAAGGGAACATCAATTCCTGTTGCACAATTGCTTTTGAGGTAACAGTTGATTGCGCTTGGCCGCCGAATGTACAAAGCAGCAACAAGCCAAGAGATAGTAAATTTCTGATCATTTGAAAAAAATATTAGTAGTAGTTGAGGCAGCCTGCAAGGTAGGAATTAATTATTAATGGGTAGTGATATACTGCATCAGGTTCCCGAATACTTGTTTCATAAAATTAGCTTCTTCAGAAATTAGAAAGAATTAGGCAAATATATCCTTTCAACTGTTTAGCGTTCAGAAGTGACATCTTTTTTATGTCTGATTTTTGAAGGGTAATCACACCGAGTCTATCTGATTTGAATGGAATTTTTCTATCCTACTTGCAAGCATGCTTCTCACTCCTTCTTCAGGAGAAGTTGCCATAATTCCAAAGCGTCTTTCAAACTTAGTGCTGTCGAAGATATAATCCTGATTATACTGGTACATCATTTCTGGAAATTCCTTCATTATAGGAATAAACAATCCCAACAAATGAACCAACCAAGTTGGTACTTTCTGAGTTCTGGGTTCAACGCCTAGTTCTCTTGCAAATAGATCAATCCATTGCTTTCCGGTGATCAGCTCTTTTGTGGTAGGCAAATGCCATACCTGACTGTAGGCATCCGGTGTATTTCCCAACAATGCAGTTGCCTTAGCTGCATCAGGGGTGTACGTATAAGTATGAATGCATTCAGGGTTACCAAATATCTGAGCTTTTTTCCCTGCCAGTAGGTTTTTTGCAACCATTTGTGCGAGCATGCTGTTCTTGCTGTCCGGACCATAGAAATCGGCGGCTCTTGCAACCAATGCGGTTAAACGCTTCTGCTCCATTTCCGTTTCGAGCATCTCAAAAATTTCCTCTCGAACTTCACCCTTCCTGCTTGGCGGATAAATAGGTGAATCTTCCGTCATTAGCGGAATGGAATTTTCAGAATACATATACACATTATCGAAAAATACCAATTTTGCCCCATGAATTTTACATGCTTCGATAACAGCCTTCATAAAAGGTGGCCAAAGTTCCTGCCAAACCGATAAACTATATTCAAATCCGATAGTCAAATAGACTATTTCGCTTCCGCGGATTGCTTCCGGAAGTTTACTTAAATCACTTACGTCCAAAGGATAAAGTTCGTCCGTATCATTCACTTTTTTGGGATTTCGGCTTATTAGCCTTATATCTCTGGTGTATTTTTTCAATTCCTTGGCAAGAGGGATTCCTATTGCCCCGCCTGAGCCCAGTATCGTTTGTTTCATTAAGAAGAATTTTTTGTAACAAAGACTGAATTGGGAATATTTTTTATTATACGTTAATCCTTTGCAGACGTTACGATGTATTTCCATGCCGCATAAATAGTAAGTGCGTTATCTTCAGCAATCCCGGCAGGCATTCCAAAATCCAAAATCGAAAATTGTGCTATAATTCCTTCTTCTCCTCAAATTACCTTATATTTGTTGGAAAGGATTTTCATGAACACTCCAGACACCCTTAATTACCTTAGCAATCCACAACTAGATCTTGCATTTGACTATATTCAATATACGGGTCAAAATCTTTTCCTAACAGGAAAGGCAGGGACAGGCAAAACTACTTTTCTCAAAAGTTTGAAACAGAAGTCGCCCAAAAGAATGGTCGTAGTTGCTCCTACAGGAGTTGCGGCCATTAATGCTGGCGGAGTAACGATTCATTCCTTTTTTCAACTTTCGTTCGGTCCGCAGGTTCCACAAGATCCGGACAGGCAACAAACCCCTGCAGCTCCTTTTGAGAGTTCTTCCGCTGCAACCTTCAAACGGTTTAGTCGCGAAAAGATCAACATCATACGCAGTCTGGATTTGCTGGTGATTGACGAGATAAGTATGGTGCGCGCAGATATTTTGGATGCCATCGATGAAGTTCTGCGACGTTACCGAACTCGTTATAAACCATTCGGAGGTATTCAGCTTTTGATGATCGGCGACCTGCAGCAGTTAGCACCAATCGTGAAGGACGAGGAGTGGGAAATACTGAAACCTTATTATGATACAGCATTTTTCTTCAGTAGCAGAGCACTTAAAAAGTCAAAATTCACAGGCATTGAACTGAAACATATTTTCCGTCAGACAGATCAGATATTTATCGATCTGCTCAATAAAATACGTGAAAATCATCTTGATACAGCAACTTTACAACAGCTTAATCGGCGGTACCAACCGGGGTTTAGTCCGGATGAAAAAGAGGGTTACATCACACTCACGACTCATAATTACCAATCGCAGCAAATAAATAGCTCCAAGCTGGGTCAACTCAAAGCAAAAGTTGTTTGCTATTCCGCTGAAGTAAACGGCGAATTCCCGGAATATTCCTATCCAACGGATTCAGAGCTGGAATTGAAAGCCGGTGCTCAGGTGATGTTCGTAAAAAACGATCTTACTCCTGCCAAGCGATTCTATAACGGGAAGATCGGTAAGATCAATGATTTGGATGAGGACCAGATTGAAGTAATCTGTCCGGGAGATGAAACCCCAATTATCGTCGAACGAGTGGTATGGAAGAATACAAAGTATTCACTAAACGATGCAACACAGGAGATAGAGGAGGAGGTAATTGGCACCTTTAGTCAGTTTCCGCTTAAGCTTGCCTGGGCAATTACGATACACAAAAGTCAGGGCTTGACGTTTGAAAAAGCAATTATTGATGCGCGTTCTTCTTTTGCCCATGGACAGGTTTATGTTGCGCTGAGCCGTTGCAAGACTTTCGAAGGATTGGTTCTCAGCACCCCTATTGCTATTCACAGTGTCAAGAGCGATTCAACGGTTGTGCAATTTAGTGAAGAGGTGGAGCAAAATCAGCCGGGACCGGCCGAATTGGAGCAATCACGCAAGGAATATTTGCAGCAGTTACTTAATGAATTGTTTGATTTCAGACCAATTATTCGTCAGATTCAGTATATTCAGAAATTGTGGGAGGAACATTCTTCCCAGCTGCTTGGTTCCCTAAATTTCGTTCTTCGGGGGATGATATCTCCGGTACAAAGTGAAATGATAGAGGTCGCCGGGCGATTCGAAAATCAGGTACGGCAATTGCTCTACAACGGATCGAACGCAGAAGAAAACCCTCTTCTGCAGGAAAGAATTCAAAAGGCCTCGGAATTTTTCTGCTCTAAAGTGGAGCAGATTTTGGAGCAACCTTTAGCTGAAGCGACCTTGGAGACCGACAATAAAGCTGTTCGTAAGAGTTTGGGTGAGGCAACCGATAAGCTTAGAAAAGAGATTCGTATCAAACAAATTTGCCTTCACCATTGCAAAAATGGATTTAGCACCAAAGAATATTTAGAAACCCGATCGAAGGCCGCCATTGAAATCGAGGAAACATCCCATACCCGCAAAAAATCAGATACTCCGGCAGCATTTTCCGCTAATCCTGATTTCTATTCACAACTTAAGCGTTGGCGAGCCGAAAAGGCCGAATTGATGCAAGTGGAGATTGCCCGCATACTGACTCAGAAAACGCTTCTTGAGATCGTGCAGACCTTACCCGTAACCGGGAAGGAATTAAAGGAGGTGAAAGGAATGGGTGGTGTACGAATGAAACAGTTTGGTCGGGAAATTCTCGAGATGATTCTGGCATATCGCGGAAGCCATGGAATGGATGTTCCCGCGGAAGCGGAGAAGGAGGCGGAAAGAGCAGGAATGGACTCAAGGCAAGTTAGTTATGAACTCTTTAAGAATGGATTGACTATTCCTGAAATTGCCAGAAACAGACAAATGGCTGTTTCGACTATTGAGAGCCACTTGCTGAACTATGTTGGAAGCGGTCAAATTGACATCGACAGATTGGTGGAACAACGAAAGATAAAAGTTATCGAGGAATGTATCGAACTCAATAATTTCAGACAACTCAGCGACCTAAAAGCAAAACTAGGGGATACGTACAGCTATTCCGAAATCAAATTTGTTTTAAAATATTTGGAGACAGCGAAATAGTTTACCACAATAGGCACATAGGTTACATGGAATTTCCATGTGACCTATGTGCCTATTGTGGTGTATTTAAGTATGAATAGAAACCAATTTCAGAAAACAGATTTTATCTGCAATTATTTGTATTTTGCAAGCTATTCATGCAAAACTTGGAGATTGAAATTTTCCCATCGGGGAAATTCGTTCCGTTTGAGGTTACATTAAAACTAAACAATGAAAAAATTTATCCTGGCATTCGATCAGGGCACGACCAGTTCACGTGCAATAGTCTTCGATCACAATGGTTTACCAGTATCAATTGCACAAAAAGAGTTCACTCAGATTTATCCAAAACCCGGCTGGGTTGAGCATGACCCGGAGGAGATATGGTCAACTCAGGCAGGAGTCGGTGTTGAGGCAATGACGAAAGCCGGTTTGAGTTCATCCAATATGGCAGCAATCGGAATCACCAATCAGCGTGAGACAACCGTAGTTTGGGATCGCAAAACAGGCAAACCAATTTACAATGCCATTGTTTGGCAGGATCGTCGCACAGCCGACTACTGCGATCAGTTGAAAAATGAAGGATACGGTCAACTGATTTTGGATAAGACCGGATTGATACCGGACGCCTATTTTTCGGCTACCAAAATTAGGTGGATCCTCGACAATGTAGAAGGAGCCAGGAATTTGGCCAATCATGGGAAATTAGCTTTTGGTAACATCGACAGTTGGTTAGTTTGGAACCTTACTCAGGGTAAATTACACATTACGGATGTCTCTAATGCTTCCCGGACGATGCTTTTCAATATCCATACACTGAAATGGGATGATGAGTTACTCAAACTATTTAATATTCCTCCGAGCATTCTACCGGAAGTGAAATCATCAAGCGAAATTTATGGTAAGACAGGAGGGCAGTTAGGTAGACCGATACCTATTGCAGGAATAGCCGGCGACCAGCAATCGGCACTTTTCGGTCAAATGTGCATCGAGCCAGGAATGGTGAAAAACACCTACGGTACAGGTTGCTTCATGATGATGAATATTGGTGATAAGCCGATCGAATCAAAGAGCAAACTTTTGACAACTGTTGCTTGGAAGATTGGAGGAGAGACAACCTATGCCCTCGAAGGAAGTATTTTTATCGGTGGAGCCGTTGTTCAATGGCTTCGTGATAGCCTAGGTGTAATCCACACTTCCCAGGATGTTGAACGACTCGCAGCAAAAGTGAAAAGTAGTGAAGGTGTTTATTTTGTCCCGGCATTTGCCGGACTAGGGGCTCCTTATTGGAATCAGCATGCACGTGGAACCATTACGGGTATCACCCGGGGTTCCACTTCTGCACACATTGCCAGAGCAGCCGTCGACAGCATCGCCTACCAGACATTGGAAGTATTGCTTGCAATGCAGAATGACTCCGGCGTTACTATTCGAGAATTGAGAGTCGACGGTGGAGCAACAGTCAACAACAGCCTTCTTCAGTTTCAGGCCGACTTGCTGCAGGCAAATGTCGTGAGGCCTAAGATTACAGAAACGACAGCGTTAGGTGCCGCTTACCTGGCCGGACTTGCTGTAGGCTACTGGAGCAATATTCAGGATATCAGGGATCAATGGAAACTGGATCGCACTTTTTCTCCGGGTATTCCGGCGAGCGAGACTACCTCGTTAATTAAAGGATGGCACAAATCCGTGAGGGCAGCAATTGCCTGGGCGGAGGAGTAAGAAATACTTAAAGCGTGAAGTTACCGCCAAGTGTAATGAGACGGGCAACAGTACAAAAACAGAAAGTAACCCATTGTGAAAGGACAGAATAGAGAAATATTGACAGAACCAGAAAGCCGACACTCATTCCGACCCGATATTTTTTACTTTTTGCTCACCGTACATTTTTAAAACAATTGCCGACCCACATTCCACAAATTGACGAAGCCCCACGAGCCTGCGCTAAAACCAAAGCTTTGGCACAGTGTGCAATTTTGCTTACCCGTATGTTGAGGACATTAACTATATTCGTATTTAAAATTGAAACGTGAAGAAACTTTCCGATATACCGAACATTGACAAACCTCGTGAAAAACTTGCTGCACGAGGCGTTCAGTCATTATCGAGCCATGAATTGATAATGGTTTTGCTTGGGAGCGGGACTATTGGTAGAGATGTTTCAACGCTTGCAAAAGATATTTTGAAAGTAATTGAAACCGAAAAGGAAAACATTACTTTAGAAATGCTAACTAAAATTCCGGGAATTGGAAAGGCAAAAGAGCCATTCATATTATCAACTAAAAACATTGAACGAGAAAGTATTGCAGTAGGTAACTTAAGAAACAATTCTACTGCGTTTTATTCATCTAATTTCTCAACAGAGCTTGAAGTTGAAAACAGAAATATTAAATGCTGTAATTGAAGATGAAAGTTTACCAAAAAGTTCTTCAAAAGAAATTAACTCTTTTATTTTTAAAACTCCTTTGGATTTAGTTTTCACAAAAGGAGAGCCCGAAAGAAAGTTCATTGAACATTTATGCAAAAGTGAAAATGCCAAACTTCATTTTGAGAATCTGAATTTAGAGCTTAAGACCAAGAAAATAAAAGAATTGTGTCATTTTCATTTTCTCAGTCCAAGTTCATACATTGTATTTTTTGACCATTTGAAAAACGGAAAACTACTGGAAGATAAATTTACCAGTGAATTAGAATTGTTACTTTTAGCTGAGGATGAATAATTGGAAAACTTTGTAATGATATTATTATGCGAAAAGAACCAAAGGAGTATATGAAACTTGCGGTTGAGGTAATGAGAAATTCAATACCCGAACGTAAGAAAAAAGATCCAAGTCCTTATGTGGGTGCTGTTTTGGTATTCCCGGATGGTTCTGTTGAAACAGCTTATCGGGGAGAATTCAGAGAAGGAGACCATGCCGAATATACTGTTCTTGATAAAAAGAATCGCCACAAGGATTTGCCGGTGTTCATGCATGGGCCGTCAGGCGTCGGCAAGACCCACCTCGAACAGGGCCTGGCC
>JBBQJE010000111.1:0-10574 GCA_038325635.1 Bacteroidales bacterium | reverse complement strand
TTCCAGAGAATTATTTTCACCGAATTTTGCCACAAACGGAGAAGGCGAATTAGTAGAATTGACGGAATTTTTTTCTTTGAAATATCCGGTTATAAACGCATTTCCATTTTCATCCCTGATATAATCCATTGATGATCCGCTACGCTCGGCTCCAAAAGCCATAGCAAGTTTCCAAACTGAAGTTTTTTTATATTCCTCTTCTTTGGAGGTATTCAATAACCGTATAAATGGCTTAAGAAGGGAATAATCCTTCATAACTAATCCAATCGGGGCATTTTCAAAAGTAGGATCAGCGATCGTGTATGATCTGCCATTTAAAATGAAATTATCTCCTGTCATCGGTTGCCCCAATGAGATTGCTACCGAGAAAAATCCGGGAAACTCAACTAATGCTGCTTTCTGATTTAATAAATTAGTTATCATCCAGGCGTACAGCAATGATTTTCCTTTATCGTTACTTTCATCCTTAAAAAGAAGTTCCTCGGGAAACATAAACCGATCGTAACCAAAAATATCATTGTAAGGTCTGTAGCCAAAGACCTTTTGAACAAACTGCTGAAGAAATGCTGCGCTCTCTTCATTTCTCATACCTGCCAAAATAGGTTTAAATTGCTTCAAAAGACTCTCACCTGAAAGAAAGCTGAAAGGGGCATCAAAATAAAGTTTTGGGTCTGTTTGCGGATATTCTTCGAGATATCTAATCTCTTGAGGATTGTATTTTAGGTTAAATTCGTAAGACTTTTTATTCCACGAGAATTGGATTTTCTTAACAAGAATTTCTCCTTGAAAATTCAATGATTTGTTAATCTTTATGTGTATAATTCCGGTTGCTCCGGTATGTTTGGCAGCGTAAGAAGCTATTGGGAAGGAAGAAATTGATTTGTCAATATAATAGATGGTACTGTTAATCTTAACAGATGGGATTCCATAAAGTTCCATTGAGGCAGGGTACAAAATAGAGCTCCCAAGCTGGTTAAATCCAATTTTTACATCATACCCGGCACGAATCATAATTGCCCAGCTTAGGAGATTACTAGCTGATTCGTCTGATGGGAAAAGAGAAAGAGAACAGGTTTTTACCAATTGCATAAATCCCCAATCGTTTAATCCCAAGCGGTCCCGATAAATAGTCAATTGGTTGACCAGATGATTACTATTTCCTACCAGAAATCTTTTCCAAAAATCAACAACGATATCGTGATCAACTGGCAGATTTACAGGTAATGCTAATAGTTTGTCGTACGAAACGACAATTGTATTGCCATAAAATTTAAAACTTAGTTTTTGAGGATTTGAGATCGAATAATCAGGTTTCCGAATGCGAGGTAAATTGGCAGAGCCCCTTTCGTATTGATTACTATCATCAAAATAACAGGGTAGATTTTGTGGATTATGGTAGGATGTTTCATCCAAATTAAACTGGGGTGCAGGATCAAATTTTTTGGACTTTGGCACAGGCATTGCAGCGATGACAGGAAATTTTTCCCAATTTTTCTCGAGTTCGTCTGTCAATAAATTGTCGCGTTCACGAGAAAAATAATAGAACCCTGATTGAAGGTATGGCAAAGGATTTTGATTGTTAAGCAAAAATTCCCTACTCTCATTCACCCAAATTTCTTTAAATTCCTGAATAGTTTGACCAAAGATTAAGGTGGTATGAAATATAAAAAAGAGGATGGAAAGCGAAAGTTTAATTACATTGAGAAAAATGTGAGACAGATCTTTCTGACCTGATTTTTTGTGCGCTCCAAACAATTTGATGATTATTTAAATTTTTATAAAGATAAATCTTAAATACATAGTTGGACTAATAATAATGTACGTATAATAGCTAAATTTGAGACAGGTATTCAAAAATGGAATTAATTTTAAAATACATAAACATAATGGTCATCGCCAGTATCAAATTTTTTTGGGCGACTCCTTATGCGTTTTACCTTTTTCGCCTCAACCAGGTTGAAACATTTGTCATGATTGAGTTGGGCGGTCTTTTGGGGTTCCTGTTTTTTTATTCTTTCTTTTCATTTCTTCTGAAAGAACTAAGGCTTATTTGGCCGCTTATCTATTGTATTACGCCCAGAATTTTTAAAGTGCGATTCGAACAATGGCTTGATCGAAGAAGATATCAAAAACAAACAGCATACAAATTCACTAGGAGCAATAAAATGATCGTCCGCATCCGTCGCAAATATGGAATGCTTGGGATTGTCGTCCTAACTCCGGTTCTTTTATCTATCCCGTTAGGTGCGTTTATTGGAACAAAATATTTTCACCATAAAAGAAATTTTATCCCATCCATGATGGCTTCGATCTTTATTTGGGGAATCATTTCGATACTTATATTTGGTAAATTAATACATCATTGAAATCTTAAGGCTTTTCGCAATTTCTTTCCTTTAGAGATCATACCTGCTGTCAATTCCTCTTCGAGGATGGAGTCGATAACATTGATCAATTCGGCTTTAAGATCAGGTTCGATCAGCGTTATATTATAAAGCAACTGCAGAGAATTTGCTCGGACAGCAATGGCTTCGGTCGGTGAAACCAAATTATAAAGTACGTCAATCAGCAATCCTAATTGGTGTTCCGGAATCTCCTGGCTAAGAAGCATTCTGGTAAAATGGCGTTTTAGAGAGCTACTCTTTAGGGTTGGCAGCCGTGCTATTAGCTCACAGAGGTATGGTTTTAGTTTCTCCGGTTCAGCCTCGGAAACACGGTCGATCACCCAAGCTGCATGCCAGGAAATCTTCGGATTATCACAATAAATTAATTGGTAAATCTGGTCGAAGAGTGAGTCGTCCTTGCGCACAATCTCCTTCCAAAGGTAAATCTCTCGGATACCAATTTTCTCAAGATTATCTCTAAGACGATTAGTTGTATCATCCTTCTTTTCCGACCGTTTGGAGGAAGTCATAAAACGCAAGTTGAGTAGTTAAAACAGAATTTTTACCCTGATGATTAATCTGGTTTGTCAACTCGTTATCCAGAATTCTGGCAGAAGTGTTGTCTTTCCATTGAAGATCCAAGAATCCGAGAAGCTCTTTTCTAAGATCCGGATCATAGACCGGCGCACTGACTTCTACCCTTCGGTCTAAGTTTCTTGCCATTAAATCGGACGATGAAATATAAATATTCTCTTTACCTCCGTTGAAGAAATAATAAATACGGGAATGCTCGAGATAGCGGTCAATAATTCCAACTGAAGGAATAGAATAGTTTTCTTCAACAGAATGTGCCACCAATGAAAACATGCCTCTTACGCTTAAACGAACATCGACACCTGCTTTTGCGGCATCGTACAATTTTGAGATTATTTCTGGATCTACCAGATTGTTACATTTGAAGTAAATAGCTGCTTTTCGGCCATTCTTGGCTTCATGTATTTCCTGCTTAATCATCTGCACAATTTTGTAACGCATGGTAAAAGGAGAGACCAGCAAATGGAGGTATCGGCCAATTTTATAATTCCGTTGAAAGAATTCAAAGATCTTACTTACCTCCTTCGTTAAAGCTGGATTGACGGTCCAAAGCATTTGGTCGGAGAAAACTTTGGCCGTTATTTCGTTGAAATTTCCAGTGCCTATGCAGGCATATTGAACCAGTTCCTTATCTTCTTTCCGGGAAATCAGACATAACTTGGAGTGAACTTTTAATCCGGGAACACCCAGAATAACTTTTACCCTTTCACGTGTCAGGAGGTTTCCCCATTGAATATTTTCCTGTTCATTGAAACGAGCTCTCAGCTCTAAAACTACCGTGACTTTTTTCCCATTTCTTGCCGCATTGATCAATGCATGAATGACATTGGAGTTTTTTGCCATACGATAGGCAGTCATCTTAATCTCAGTGACTTTTGGATCGATAGAGGCTTCCCTTAACAGGTCGATAAAATGATAAAAAGAATGATAAGGAAAGTGCAATAGAAGATCTTTTTTCGCAATAACACTTAGATAAGACATTCCTGGTTGGATGGCAGGATGGGGAAGCGGACTTATTGTATTGTAGTAGAGATGCTTTTTACCTATCGATGGGAAACCCATAAAATCTTTGAAATTATGTATCCGTGAACCACCAATTATTACATCGTCGCGGTCGAAATGGAGCTTTTTGAGCAAGAGAGAAAGAAAATTTTCCGGAATTTCTTTGTCATGAATAAACCGAACTAACTCACTATTGCCTCGTTTTTCAAGACTTTTAGTAAGCATTTTCACATAACTTTCAGCAACATCATCGTCCAGGTCGAGTTCAGCATCGCGGGTAAGTTTGACGATATATGAATTAATAGTCTTAAAACTAAACATGTAAAAAATATCCTTAAGTTCATATCGGATCACATCTTCCAGTAAAATAATGTACCTCTTATGATCTTCGGAAGGTAAAATAACAAATCTGGGTAAGATATCTGTGGGTACTTCTATCAAGGCATATTCTTCCTTTTTAGATTTACACATGACAACTGCAAGGTAGATTGCGTCGTCTCTTAGCGAAGGAAGAGGTTGATTTTTTTTGATGATTACCGGCATAATTCGCGGACGAACTTCCTCTTTGAAATAGTCTGTTATATATTGACCTTGTTCTGGTGATAATTGGGTTTCGTTAATGATAAAGATATCCTCTTCTGCCAGATCTTTTAATAATTGTGCATAGATACGTTCAAACCATTGACTTTGAGCGACAACAGTTTGCTCAATCTGATTGAGTATTTCGGCTGGATGTTCCCCCTCCGTATAAACAAGATTGTTGATGCTGGCTAGTCTCCTTAAAATGGCGACCCTGACGCGGAAAAACTCATCCAGATTATTGGAATAGATTCCCAGAAATTTTAGTCGTTCTATCAGGGGTACTTCTTTTTTAGATGCTTCCTGAAGGAGTCGCTCATTGAACGATAGCCAACTAACTTCTTTGTTGCGAATTTTACTATTCATAACTCAAATTAAGTGGTTTGGTCTTTTTCAAGCGAATATCTTAACTGATCGAGCATAATGGGAACATCTTCGGAATCCACGCCATGTTGCAATAAATGTTCAAGATCTTCATGAAATGCTTCCATAAATTCTTTTTCCGACATTTCTGCATCGTTCATGCTCTGCTTGTAATATTCGAGCGCAAGTTTTCTTTTTCCCAGACACCATTGCACATGACCCATGTTCATTAAATCGAACTTATTTGGAGAGTCTTCCACTAGTTTTCTAAAATACTGTTCGGACTGGTGTTTTTTACCTACCAATAGCGAGCACCAGCCTATTGGTCTCCATATTTTTTTTGTTCCATGGGAAAGATACTCTACCTTAAAATAGGACTTTAACGCTTCTTCATACTGTTTTAACTCCATGCGACAATGTCCAATTGAAATATGAAGACTCAGATTATCAGGTTCCAAGGCAGTAGCTTGCATATAATAACTTAGAGCAAGATCCGGTTTTTTCAGGTGTCTGTAACAAAGTGCAATTTTTTTGTGATTCCAGGTTCGGTTCTGATCGAAGAGGTCGGCCTTTAGATAATATGAAAGCGCTACTTCGTAATTATCCTGTTTTTGATAGCAAAAAGCAAGCTTCTGCATTAACTCTGCCTCCTCAAAATCTTTCAGTAATAGCACATAAATCTCAGCAGCTTCATGGTAATAGTTTTTCGCAAAATAAAATTCGGCAACATTTCTAAGTAACTGACCGTCTTCGCTTAGAAGATTTTTAAATACACTTTTGTTATGGAAATCGAACGACCATGAAAAAATATTTGCAAAGCCTTCCTTTTGAGGATGAAGTTTATAAAATCGATAAAGATCTCGAATATATTGACCGGATATTGCTTCTGCTTTTTTGCCTTGTGCCAGCAGATCTTCTTCACCTTCAGATTCGACCAGTTGATCAAACTCGGCTGATAAATTGTCGAACATCATTTTCTTGTATTCCGCCGGAATGGTCTGCATGCTGAAACAAAAGGAATATTTATCTGAATTACACAGGACTGGGGTCTTAAGAATCAGGTCGAACAGTTTCCGGTTATCCTGCTGGTCGTCTGTTGAGGAACTTCGCATAAGTGCCGGATGATTCGGGTAAAAAGGCACAAACCAATTGGTTAGTTCGCTGAAAAATGGAAATGTTTTCAGATTTGCAAAAGAGGTCATGAAAATATCAGCACCTTTCGTCTGCATCTCACTCAGCTCCTCCATCTTGTCCATTAGCCCAGGCGAATCTTTGAACATATCGCGCCACTCCGGATTTTTATCTTCATTTAGCCCATCGCCAAGCAATGCCTCCAGACTTAGCTTATTCCTTAGGTTTGGACTTAATTTCATCATCTCAGGAAGTATCTCATCCTGAAGCTTCTGTGTTATCTTCTCTGTCTCCTTCGATCCAATAAGCTGTAAAATTATCTTCTCAAGATGCTGTTTGAAGGAGCTTTTTTCATTAAGCAAAGCAAGGCGAGCTGTAATTGTCGGGAACAAGAATATTCTTCGGTTATAAAAATACAAGGAAAGCAGGAGGCCGATAAGTGCGCGTTGATTTATCTCTTCCTGATCTGAGTCATATCCGTCGAAGAGCAGCATAATTTTCTGTTCGTCAAAAAATAGTAGCAAGCTTAGGAGAACCGAGGTGATCAGAAAGGCCTTTTCGTGATTCGGAATATGTTGATTTTGAATATAGCCTTTGAAAGATAAAATTTCATCCGCCGAGAGTTTATTTCTGAACCAAAAATGGTAGAAAACATTGACTAACTTTTGATAGTGGATTTCTTGCTCATGCTCGTATTTTTTATCGAACGAAGTATCCTCAATCAAAGCTCTAATTTCATTTTCTAAATGGAATTCTTCTAAATGCGAGAAATAATCAGTCATATTTTCAATTGCAAGCCGTGAAAATCCGCGTTTTTTCTGAAACTCCAACGACGTGGAATATTTCATCATTAAACTGTCGGAGCAGTGATCGGCCAATTCAAAAGTAGACAACAGAATATGTTCATATATTTTCTGTCTTTCAGGATCAGTAATCCCTTCCACCGTGTATTTCAGCATGTAACGGTAATTTTGTTCTAGGTCTAGTTGCTGATCGCTAAATTCTCCTAATCCATTGGCAGTGATCATCGTCCCAAGTAAGTCAAAGGCAGGCTTCAGCTTCCGTTCCGAAAGAAGCCGACAAATGGTTCGGTGACTATTTTTAATCTCTATCTCGTTCATACCGCACACTTCTTTTGCTGCAATGTTAGTCAAAACTACCTATAAAATGTTCTTTTGCAAAATGGGAAAAGAGAATGGAGGGTGGAGAACGGAAGAGATTGTTAAAAACGAAATTCACATTTTAAAAGAACGTATCTCGGAAGTAATTTGTATTCTGTTTTTGATATGCTGATATCATTGATCGAATAACTCCTGAAAGTTTCAGCGTTTAACAAATTTTGACCTAATAATGAAAACGTTAGTTTATTCTCCTTTACAGTGTACCTGGTACTTATATCCAGAAAATAATACTTATTGTTGTCTTTGTCCAAACTTCCAAAGAAGTACCGCTCAGTCTGGAGTTGAACTTCAAATTTACGGTTAAGTACAAAGGATAAATCCAGGAATGAGATGTTGTCTGTATATTTGTTACTGATATTGGTTTTTATTTCGTTGTAATTCCATTTTGAACCCAAATGGTAATTAAAAAAACCGCTAAATCCAGAACGAATTTCAAAACCATAGTTGAAATTATTGCTTCTTACAGTTCTAAAGTCCGAACTATTGACCATGTTTTTGTAATTAGACCTTGTAAAGCCAAAGTTAATTTTCAGGTTGGATGAAATTGCTTTAAAATATCGATCAATACTTGAGGAAAATTGGACGAACTCCCTGTTTTTAATCAGTATTTTTTCAGATTTGGTATAATTCTGTGATACTAATGTATTAGTACTGTAAAAATCATGGTTCTTGTTGTACATTAAATAAGAATTGGCAAAAAATTTATCGCTCCAGTTTCCAAATGTGTAAACAAGTATTAATGAACTCATATTTAATTGGTTGAAATTCCCTGTTCCTTTTGCAAACGAACGGAAATCCGTCTGTATGTATTGGTCATAAACATCCAGTATTGTTGCATTTGTATGATTGTAAGCATAAGAAGTATAGATTTTATTTTTCCCATTGATACTCCATTCTGCTCCTATTTGGGGATTGATGAAGAACGGATATTGATTTGAAGTACTCCCGGATTTTTCTAATTTATTTAAAAGTTGGTGTAAATCAAGCGAATAGAACAAATCAATACTCTTAATTTTTAACCGGTATTTTGTATTCAGGTAGAAATCGTTGGTTGCATAAATTAGATTATTCCGGTACCCAGAAGGCTCTTTAATGATATTTTTGTCCTCCAACAATGTCAGGGTTGAAAATAAATTATCTGTTCTATATTGATTTCCAATTTTTACCTGCAGTAAATTACCATTCGCCTTTTTATCCATAAGGTGAGCCTCTAAACCGGCAAATTGCATCCGATTCTCGCTGCTTTGTCCAACACCATTTATCCCATTGTTAACAGGAAATAGCTCCCGGTAAAAGTATTTGTCGAGGGAATAATTTTGAGGGGATTTTTCGTAAATATATCGGCATGTAAGAAGAAAAACCTTGTTTTTTCTGAACTTATTGGTAAAGACGAGCGTTTGATCTGACAAAGTATTGTTATTTCTTAGTTTCTCGTTGGTTACTGAATCATTGAATAACAACCTGTTGTATGCATTTTTATTGGTTCGATTGAATTTTCCGGTAAAAACCAGTGTTTGATTTTTTGAAATATCGTTGGTCACATCAATTTTCCCAAAACCGGTCATTTGGGTTGTTTGTAATCGATGGTCTTCTGTGTTGATAAAGGAAGTTTCCCCAACGGAAATAGATTCAAAACTGGACTTATAATAGTTGTTTTCGTCGGTATTTAAAAAAGCCAGCACTTTCACTTTTACCTTGGAAGAAAGGGTGAAGATGCCATTCAAAGAATATACTCCAGAGTTGTTGAAGAGAATTCTTTTTTGCTTTAAATTTGGGGAAAAGGTGCTTATCCCAATTAATGTCCTTGCACTTTGATCTTCTCCGATGTTACCTGGTTCATCTGTTAAAGAGGGCCTTATAAGGTGGTTGATATTTCCGGTTGCATCTTCTCCAATGTTGTTTAGGCTAACAATGCCATAGAATTTGTTTTTCCTGCCAAAATTCATCAGATTGCAGAAGGCTTCGTAACGATTTCTATTTTCTGGCCCATAACCCAAAGAAATATTGCCAAACCATTGCCTTTTGGCATCTTCACTTAATTTCAGGTTTATGGCAGCTTTCTCGCTATTTTCAATTCCTTTTAAAAGCTTATTGTTAGAATAATGCTGGTATACTTCAACTTTTTCAATTGGATATGCAGGCATATTTTTAGTCAGCATCCGGTATCCTTTTTCGAAAAAATCATCTCCCTCTATCATTACCTTTTCAATTTCTCTATTGCCGATTTTGATAGAACCATCGTTGGAAATTTCCAGACCGGGAATGTTCTTAAGTAAATCTTCCACGACTCGTTCATTCCCTTTTGCAAAAGCTTTAGCATTAAAAATTATTGTATCATTTTTAATGATCATGGATTTATCTGCTGAAACAATAATTTCATTAAGCTCGATTGGTTCAAAAACCAAGATGGCATTTTTGATGATTTCCAAGGGGGATAGCGCTAAAGCTAAATCGATCGGGGAAGTTGCAGTCTTATAAGACATTGCCGAGAAATTCAGCCAAAATTTTCCTGTTAAGTTGGTTTTTAATGAATAACCTCCCACCCCGTCCGACTGACAATATGCAACAATCGCCTTCCTTATTTCAGATCGAATATACACATTGGCGTAGGGAATCGGGTTACCTTTTTCATCCTTAATTGTTCCTTTTATAATTATCTGGGAGGAAGCAAACAGCGGAAGTAACAGCAGTAGCAATATTAAGAGTTTCAATGGAGGGTGTATTTGGATAAATAGTTTTATTGCTTTCAAAATTCTAAATGTCTAATCCATTTCGATGGTTTTAATTGAGCTGGTTGACACAACTATTTTGAATTGCCTGTCCATCTTAGTTGATAGTTGCTTAAGGCTCTGTTCAAGGTCTTTTGCGCCCTCAGTTTTTATTTTTTGGTAATCAGAGCGGGAGATAATTTTGGAGATTGATTTTTCATTGTTAATTGGCTTTGTTTCTTGCTTGATAACTATAGCGCTGAGCATTACTTCTTTGGTTTCATCGCAAAGTTCAAGTATCAGGCCTGGCAGACCATTTAATTTCAGCGGTCCAAAATTAGTTTGGATATCGGTTGTGAACCACACAATATAATTACGACCTCTAAAGTTACAGGTTGCCTTAGTACAATCGTGTTGATTGATTTTTTTTGTTTCCTCCGTGATATTCCAGATAATCGGAGGAACGATTTCTACAACCTGATACAATTTGTTCCTTTTAAAACCGGAAACTAATTCAGTTGTTTCATTCAGTATTTTATCATATTTGATAAAATACTGAATTGTATCTTTTATTTTAATATTGTATGAAAATTTAGGCTCTTCGTTTTGGTCTTGTAGCTTCGTTTCTTCCT
>JBBQJE010000110.1:0-10600 GCA_038325635.1 Bacteroidales bacterium | reverse complement strand
AGTTGTATAATAACCATGATAGGAAACATTTACTTTGTTTCCGGAATTTGAACCCCGTTTTGTGGTGATCAATATAACTCCATTGGAAGCACGTGCACCGTAAATGGCCTGTGAGGAGGCATCTTTTAACACAGAAATGCTCTCAACATCATCAATATTTATTTCGTTGATAGACGAAAGTGGGGTTCCGTCAACAACATAAAGGGGTGAATTACCTCCCTTTATTGAACGTATTCCGCGCAACAGTACATTTGAACTACCACCCGGACGTGCATCACTCTGTGTAACATAAAGTCCCGGCACTTTTCCTTGAAGCATACCTTGAAGGTCGGCTGATGGTTGGGCAATAAGCTTGTCGGCTTTAATAGTTGCAACGGCTCCCGACATATCACTTCTGCGCTGTGTTCCATAACCAACCGCAACGATTTCTTTCAGACCGATGGTCTCGTCTTCCATCGTAACATTAAGCGAGTTGTGTTTGCCAATGGCAATTTCCTGGGTCTTCATTCCAACAAACGAATAGCGTAATGTGGCATTGTCAGGTACATTGGGAAGTATATATTTCCCGTTACTATCTGAAATTGTTCCATTAGTTGTGCCGAGAACGACAATCGTAACACCCGGAATCGCGGCGCCGGACGAATCTATAACTTTTCCGGTAACTGATTTTCCATTTTGTTGCGTTCCCATCGAGCTTGGGGCTAGCACTATCTTACGATCTATGACAGAAACATCGACGCCATTTCCTGCAAAGATTGAGTTCAGTATTTCACTGATTTTCTGATCCTTTACCTCAATATCGATTTTTCTTTCAACATCAATCAACTCATTGTTATAGATAAAGAAAAACTCGCTCGAACTCTCAATAGCTTTCAAGGCATCTTTTACCGATACATTTTTTAGGTTAAGCGATACCCTGGTGTTCTGTGAGTAAGTTCCTGTCGCCAACAGGCTCAAAGTTGATGCGATTACTAGAATCAACGTTAGTCTCATAATCAAAAACATTTTTTGAAGGCAATTCCCGGACGGAATTTTCCTCTGTTTGAAAAAATTTTCCATAAGTTTGTATGATTTGTTGTTAATAAATTGTTTGCCTGCTTTTTTCAGGCATTCTGATCATCAAACGGGGAGGTGCTTCCAACACTTTCCCGTTTTTATAAACACAATTGTTTCACATAGGCAGTCTATTTTTCGTCTTAAACTATTTATATTTTAGAATAATTTTCCGTTTGGAATAAGAATTATCAGCAAGTTTCTTAGCAGGAATAATGGAATAATCCATTTTGGATGTCAAATTCAGGATACTGAGAATCTGCTCAAGTGGTTCATCACTGAAGGTGCCGGTAAAGCGATATTTCTCCAACTTCTTATCAGCCAAAACAATATCAACATTATACCAGCTCGATAACTTCTCAATCACTGTTTGCACCGGATCGTTTGAAAAAACGATCTTCCCATCTTTCCAGGCAATATATTTATAAATATCATTGTCAGACGAGATGCTTACTTTGTCTCCATCTTGTTTGAAAACTGCAACGTCATTGCGTTTCATCATTCCCATCTCCACACTGCCATTTTCTGTTTCACGCAGAAGTTTGACGGATCCCTCTTCCAATGCAACCGTTACATTAGGGTTGTTAGCATAAGACTCAACATTAAAAATCGTGCCAACAACAACTATTTCAAGTTTCTTTGTTTTCAAAATGAATGGCTGTTGACTATTTTTAGCCACCTCAAAATGGCCTTCGCCGGATAGCTGAACATGACGAAATTGCTTGTTTTTAAAGGAGACAGGAAAGGTCAGTGTACTGCCTGAATTCAAACTCACCGTGGTTCCATCGGGCAATTTAACTCGTGCCTGGGTTCCAAAAGCAGCTCTCACATTTTGAAAAACTAGCTCCTCCTGTGGAAGAATAGCAGGTTCTTTTCCAAAATATTGAAACAGGCCATTTAAGATCAAAGCTAGCAATAAAACGGCTGCTGCCTGAAGAATTACTTTTAATAAAAGGGATTTTGAAGTGTGAATTCCTGCTTTCTCTCTCGTTTTCTGTAGATTCTTTTCTATTTCGGCAGAGCGAGGCAGGGCCATGCTTGCTGAAACATTCCAAATCTCTAGAAGATCCTGATATTCAAATTGATTCCTACTATTCTCAGATTTCCATTGATTCAAAACGAGTAAGTCGGCCTCATTCAACTCTGAAGTGAATGATCTGGCAATTAAATCGTAAATGGTATCGTTTTTGGGTTTCATTCTTTTCCTTTTCACCTATATGACAATTAAAAGAGGTGTAACCCTATATCAAAAATGAAAAATGAAAAATGAAAAGTGAAAAATGAAAAATGAAAGTGAAAAATCGACAGAATTGAAGGGTTTATTCTGGTCTGGAGAATAGCATTAATAGAATCGGATGGGTAAACCGGCTTTTTTTGGACGAAGGTAAATAGTCTCTCAGGGATAAACTCAATGATTTAAGTGATCGTCCTATCAAAGCTTCAACTCCTTTGACCGAAATTTCCATTTTCAGAGAAATTTCTTTATTTGATAAATTTTCAAATCGGCTCAACTCGAAAGCCATTCTGCATCTTTCGGGTAATGCTGTCAGGGCTATGACTAATTTTTCTTCAAGCTTGTGCATATCATACAACTCATCCGTGGAATTAGAAGGGTCGGTCTCCTCAGGGAGCGCAGCCACTTTGGTCATCCGTTTTTCGCGGCGCAAATAATTAAGGCAGTGATTTCTGACCATGCTTGTCAGATAAGGCATCAGATGTCCGACATGTTCCATGGACTGCCGGTTCTCCCACAATTTCACAAAAACTTGTTGAACGAGACTATGGGCATTGTCTTCATCACGAATCAAAACATAAGCAAAACGACACAAATTTTGATAATGATCGTTAAAAATCTTATCAAAAGCACGTTGATTACCACCTTTTAATTCTTTGAAAAGAAAACTGTCTAGGTTCTCCCTCTCATTCATAGTCCATTTATAGATTAAACCTGGCAGGTTTTGAAAATCTGACAGGTCTGTTAAATTTTCATCTTACTTATATTGACTAAATAGCTCCGCAACCTTAGCCTCTGCAGTAGTCCCTCCATGCACCAATACCCGGTAGCGCAACAGAAGCTTCTCCCCTTTCTTCATGAAAGTCTCCATTCCGTTGGCAGGCCAGTACATTGGGGTAGGTGAGAAAAATCCGTAATCGCGGGTAAACCAAGGTGATGGAAACCAAGGGTTTGCCGGATGTTGCAGGATAGCGATCCCTTCCACAAATTCGCCTCTTTTCCCAAAGCAATCCATCCAGGGCGAGCCCTTCCCAAAAGTTGCTTTTTCTCCGCTGTCACCTTCGGCATTTACCATCGTGCCACCATTTTTGACAGAGATATCAGCAGCAATCCGTGCGCTGAACAGAGAGTGATTGGTCTTCTTAATGGTCACATCCATCAACATTTCCATGGTAATCTCCACATCGATTTGCCGAACATTCGCTGAAGGGGTGGTGAAGGTATATTTCCGGGTATCCTTCACGGGTGAAAGTGCTCCGGGTCGGCTCCAGATGCATTCATCCGAAATGACCACGGTATCGCCACCTTCTTTCAAGATTTCAGCATTGACCGATATAATTCGTCCGCGCTCCAAACCTTCCTGCCAGTAGTTTCCACTATTAACCTGGTCGCACCCAAAGAAAAGAGAACTATGATGAGGATATTCGCCGTTGCGCATGGAGGTAACCGAGCCACCTGTTAGGGGACCGTTTACCGGATAGAAAAATGGATATTTCTCATCGGATGAGGTGATGTAACTGGTAAAGAATTTCCCATCGATGGTGACGCTGATTTTCGAACCAACTTTTACCGCTGTGATCTTTGCTGCACGTACCGAGCAAAAACCAACTGCCAGCAGCAGAAATGCAAGAAACAAAAATGTCTTTCTCATATTAGATTTAGTGAAAAATGAAAAGTGAAAAGTGAAAAATGTAACCTGATTATATAACTTGAACTGCTAATCTTTAATAAAGTTTGCATTCCAATTCTTTGCATTTCATGTTTTTTATTTTTCACTTTTCATTTTTCATTTTTCACTTTTATTGTTTAATATTCGTGGTTCCGTAAGGAAAACGCTGCGACCTGGACAGGAGCTTGTTAGCCTCATCGTCATTGACAAATTTTTCAATATCCGGATTCCAATCCAGTTTTCGACCTAATTTCATGGATATATGGGTAATCAGGCATATTGAACAGGCTCTGTGACCTTTCTCAACCGGTGAAATTGGTTCTTTGCCGGATTTGATGCAATCGAGCCAGTTTTGGTGCTGATTGTCAATTTTGTACAAATGAATTTCATTTTCCTTGATCACAGATGTCAGAATTTTCGGATCACTGGCCTCCAACGCCTTATTTTTACTCTTTGAAACTGGATCTGAAGCGGATGCGGTATAATTGCCTCTTGTAACGAAAATCCATCCCTCGCTACCTTCGTACCTGACACCGTTTGGAAAAGCACCGCTTGTGATTTGTGTGATTCCGTTTTTATATTCGGCTACGGCCAAAAAATCACCGTGAACATCCCACAATCCTGATTTTGGGAAGGTGGCCATGGCATTGATTGTAATCGGACCAGTGTATTCGGTATCCATACCCCAGGCAGCGGAATCAAAATGATGCTGTCCCCAGCCAGTGATCATTCCGGCACCAAACTGCTCACAACGCAACCATCCCGGACGATCAGTCATGCTATTTTGCGGATGGACACGCATCTCTGTGTAATAAACCTGAGGCGTGGATCCCAGCCACATATCGTAATTCAAATTTTTAGGAATAGGCATTTCGGGTGCCTCCGGACCTCCGGGATCACCCGGTAAACCAATTTTTACGGTATGTAGTTTTCCAATTCGGCCGTTACGTACCAACTCGGCGGCTACTCTAAACTGTGGCATGGCACGCTGCTGAGTGCCCTGTTGAAAAATATTCCCCTTTTTCTTGACAATATCCGCCAACATACGCCCTTCGGCGATTGTTAGAGAGGTAGGTTTTTGCAAATAAACATGCTTTCCAGCGAGGGTTGCCTCAATAGCTGGCTGTGAATGCCAATGGTCTGGTGTGGAGATCATTACCGCATCAATATCTTTGTTGAGGAGCATTTCGCGGTAGTCGCCATAGGTCTTTACGTCGGCTGCCGATTTGCTTCCGGTCTTTTTGGTATAAAAATCTTCGATAAACTGTTTTCCTTTTTCAAGTCTGTTGGAATCAAGATCACAAACTGCGATGACCCTAGCTAAATCAATTGGTAAAGTCTCAGCCAAGTCATGCGTCATGGCAATTCGGCCAAAACCTATCTGAGCAACGTTGATTTTATTACTTGGAGCATTTGCTCCGAAAACGGAGGAAGGCACGATCGTTGGAGCAAGGATTACACCTGCTACCGCGGAGGATGAATTTTGAAGGAAATTTCTTCTTTTCATAGTGTATAATTAATTGGTTAACTTATTCTCTTGTTTCGATCATTATAATTGCCTTGGGTAATCAGATTCATCTTTTATTTACTTGTCACTTTTTGTCGTCACAAAAAGTAACCAAAAAAGACTTGACAAAAAGAACTCGCTATGCCTCCGGCTTCGCTCAGACAGCTTTTTGTCACAAAGGAATCTGTTTGTTTACGCTTCGCGCTCATAAAAAATGTACAGTGATAAATTTAAAATCGATTTTGTGTCTTGAAATTGTTACATATTTGATTATTAAAATTAACGCAGTACTACTCACTCAACTTTTAGAACTTATCCCTGTTCATTTTTCACTTTTCACTGTTCACTTTTCACTTATAAAACTACGAATAATCTTCCACTGCCGAAATAAATGCCTTCAAGTTCTCGGTGGGTACGTTTTGGGGGATTCCACCACCACATGACCAGATGATTCGATTGTGATCAGGCGCTTCTTTCATCATATTTTGCGTTGCCGAATAAACTTCTTCCGGCTTACCGGCAGCAAGGACATCTCTCGGAGGAAGATTGCCAATCAAGGCGACTTCTGCTCCGGCCAATTCCCGTATCTGACTGATTGGATGATCGAAAGCAAAATTGAACAGGTTCACTCCCATCTCCTTCAGAAAAGGGGCGCACGTCAATCCGAAAGCATCGTTGTGGAAGAATCCAATTTTCGAATCGATAGCACCGAAACAACGCTTCAAATAAGGCACAACAAATTCGCGGCATTCCTCCTCCCCTACGAAACCAACAATATCATCCAATAAAAGAATACCTTCGATGGACGGAAAACAAGTTTTCTGGTAGCTGACCCAATCCACAATAAATTTGGTTATTTTCTCCAATAATTCATGGGCTTTATCCGGTTCCATGGCGAGCAGAAGCAGAAATTCTGTCGTTCCCATTAAGAATGTGGCAATATTCAACGGTCCGCGGGTTACGGCGAATTTGATGTTATGGCCTTTTTTGTTGATGATTGGTTCCATCAATTTCAGTCGGTTAATCATGAAGGGCAATAAACCGTCTGTAGCAACATTTGGCTGTGGCAAGGTGGCAATGTCGTCGTTCGTATGGATTACTTTTTCAGCATGTGGCAGATTCTCCGCATGCCAGACGGATCGGGCTCCGAAGGCAGATGGTTCGGTACACATTCCATATTCAGACCAGAATCCCGGGAGGAAAGTCACCTCGGGAAATTGGTCGATGGCTTTAAAATTAGTTTTCAGCCAACTATCATCCGACGAATAATAGTCTAGCGTTGAAATGCCTGCCCAGCCCGGTAACCATGGACTGTCTATAATAAATCCAATATCCTTTTTACTTGCACTTCTGCCTTCAACGGCAGCTAACAACATATCCCATTGATTGTTTGTCATTCGTTATACTATTTCAAATTTAGTAATATAGAGGAGATTGAATAAGCAAAGGATAATATTTTACATGGATAAGTTCTTCTACTTCAGTCGCTTTCTCATAATTCTGAAATCGTTGCTTCCAACGAATATCGTCATCCTTCATCGTAAGAATTTTAAAATATTCGAGCGAATATAACGATTATTGACTAAATTTTTCAGACCTCTTTCAATAAGTTTAACAAGTCGACCGTCGATAGTGCAGCACTTTGATCGGTTCCTTCGAGCAGGCTGTCGGCCATATCACGTTTGGTAGCATGAAGTTTTAAAATCTTCTCTTCAATCGTATTTTTTGCCACCAAACGGTAGATTGTCACCGGACGAGCCTGACCGATCCGATGTGCCCGATCGCTGGCCTGGTCTTCGATGGCAGGGTTCCACCACGGATCGAGGTGAAGTACATAGTCGGCAGCAGTCAGATTGAGACCTAGTCCGCCAGCTTTTAAGCTGATCAGAAAAAGCTCTCCCTTTCCCGATTGAAAGGCTTTTACAGCCAACTCCCGATTGGGGATAGAAGTGGATCCATCTAAATACTGGTAGGAGATTCCCTGCCGATCCAACTCCTGACGTACGATCGCTAGATGACCGACAAATTGACTGAATACCAAGGCTCTGTGCCGGTTTGCACGCAACTCGTCAACGATTTCAAAAAAAGCTTCTAATTTAGCAGAGGGTAATTTTATCTGCTTGTTTACCAGAAGCGTATTGCAACATGCCAGTCGTAGCTTGGTAATTTCGGCAAGTGCCTGAAGGTGTTGATGGCCATTTGGACCCTTGTTATTTTCGATCGTTTGGATGGCCTCCCGACGCAAAGTCTCATAAAATGCCATCTCTTGGTCGCTTAATTCGACCGTAAAAGTAATTTCCGTTTTAGGAGGCAGTTCGTCGAGTACTTTGTTTTTGGTACGTCGAAGAATAAAGGGCGTAATCAACTTTTTAAGATGATTTTTTTGAATAGGCAGATCACTTTTCACATAGCGATCCGTAAATTGAGCGAGCGTCCCCAGTAATCCGGGATTGCAGAAGTTGAAAAGATTCCAGAGTTCACCCAAATGATTTTGAATTGGTGTGCCAGTTAACACCAGTTTAAAATCTGCCATAATATTCATCGCCGCCTTGGACGACTTGGTCTGCGTATTTTTTATGGCATGAGCTTCGTCCAAAACGGCCATTGACCAATTGATTTTGGCGATGCGCTCCTGTTCTGTTTGAAGCAAACCGTAGGTGATTACCAACACATCAAAGGGTGCTAACGAACTAAATGCAACTTCCCTATTTGCTTGTTTCAGGACGATTGGATTCAAGCTAGGGGCAAATTTTTGCAATTCATTGCCCCAGTTTGGAACGACGGATGCCGGACAGACGACCAGTTGTGGCCCATTTTCTGCCAGATGAAGCATCATGGCAATGGCTTGCACCGTTTTTCCCAAGCCCATGTCGTCGGCAAGGCAAGCGCCTGCATCCCAGCTTTTCAGTCGTGCCATCCATCGAAATCCCTCTTCCTGGTAAGGACGAAGCTCTGCATCAAGAGTAGCAGGTATGGAGGCATCGGTATAGGTTGTGGCTTGAATTCGCTTTTGAAAATCCTTCCATGCTTTGTCGGATTTGAAGGAAGCGGCATGTGTCGTGATCTCTTCTAAAGCATGAGATGCAAACCGATTGAGCGATATGCCATTTTTGTCCAAGGTTACGAAAGACTCCAATTCGTCAATCTGTTTCTTGAGTTCTTCTGTCAGGGCAAGAAATTCGCCGGACTTTAATTCAACAAATCGTCCTTTACTTTTCCGAGAAAGCGTAATTAAATCTTTCAAAGTGAGTACAGTTGCCTCATCAATAGTAAGTTCGCCATCTAATTCAAACCATTGTCCCTTTCCTTTTACCCGAAGGTTCAGGTTAGCAAAGGAGGCCGACTTCTTCATTCTGAAACGTTCACCTTCGGGCCATTCAACCGAAACAGTTTTAGACTGCTGACCGATAATCTCCAATAGATTTAAACAATCATAAGGATCAGAAAAAATAACCGCATTTTGGGTCATATCAGCATCAAACACCAGTGCAATGGCATCATTCAGCATTCCGGAGTTGTCATTTTCTGCTGCAATATTTCGGATGGTCTGGCATTTTTCGCCTTCGATGGTTCCGTAAATGACTTTACCCCCTTTCCCAGGTTTCACATAAGGGGGTACTATCCCGAGTGGTTTCACAAAAAGCTCCGCTTTCAAACCATCCCCGATAGGCACTATCTGAACTCTGATTCTACTGTCTGCCTCCACAATCCGGGTAGCGGCGGTATGCTCCGTCATATCAGAATGAACTGTCATGATGGTACTTAAGCTGGAAACGGCATCCAACAATTTCGATTTTCCTTTAACAGGGATCGTTACCCCATTATTGATCATGCGGATGATTGATTGTTGCTGCGGACTGAGAGTAATCAGCTTGTATCTGGTTTGTGTCTCTTTGATTATCACTATTTTCTGGTCCGAAATAGCGATATTCGTTTTCAACCGGATACCGTTTTTGATTTCTTCGGTACTAATTTCCGGTTGTGCTTTAACCAATTCTATCGATACGGCAGGATTCGAATACATAAACAAGAAAGGGTGGCCACACAACTCAGAAATGGCCCGGGTAAAATCTAAATCGTATTCGGCAGCGCCGTAATAGCCTGAGCTGCGCGTAATTGCCGGAGCTATTCGACGATCCTGTTCTGTCAACCCCTCTACCGAATGCTCTTTGATTCGTTTTAAGGCAATGTTGCGACCGGAACTCCAGCTTCCTTTGGCATTCATGGTTTGCAAGATCGGTTGCAGAAAACCTTCCTCCATGCTCACAAGGTAGCACATCCTGAAACTTTCCGTCTCTTTTTTAGCAGATTCGGTTTTCCCTTTGGTGAGATTGAGGAGTCCGTCGAGCAGTTGTTCCCACTTTTCCTGAACAGTCACCCGGCTCATCAGGCAAGGAGGAGCATCAACCATTTTATCCATTGGTGATTCCAAAATCTCTATATTCAGGGACGATTTCTCGATCATGAAATTTAACTCCCGCAGAAAAAGCCAACGTTTGCCTGCATTAAGATGAATGCTCACGATATGAATTAAAGTCGTCATTTTCTGATTCAGCTCACCATGAATCATGAAATACATGAGCAAATAATAAAACGATATACTTGTTGCCGAGCCCTTCAGATAATTTACATTAAAAGAACTTAGGGCAGATTCGGCCATGGCACTGTCTTTCTTAATGAAATAGAGCAATGCGAGAAGAAACCGGTCGTTGTCGTCTCTGCTTTTCTCTTTTTTGCGGATTAAAACATCTAATTTCTTGAGGTTTATTCCTTCCGGATAAAACACAAAATTAAGCCAATATAGGAATTCATGGTAATTAGGGAATTCTCTTCTAGAGATCTTTACTCCCTGCCTATTCGTAACTCTGGCTTGTTCGAAACTCTCTAATGAACGCTGAAACCGACCGGAAAACAATTCAATCTGAGATTTAATCAGGAGCGCATCACCCAACGAATAGGACTCAATCTGATCGTACACCTCTTTAAGTTGTCCATGGTGCATCAACATCTCATATTCATGGATTACCGAAAGCTCATAGATTCCTTTAAGATCGGCATTTCGTTTATAAAATTCTATATATGGCTCAAAATCATAACAATAAAAGAGATTTATGAAATGAATATGCTCTGTAAAAAA
>JBBQJE010000109.1:0-10652 GCA_038325635.1 Bacteroidales bacterium | reverse complement strand
ACTGGTCATCGACATCCAGGATAAGCTATTTCCGGTGATAGCCGAAAAAGAATCGCTTTTAGACAACTGCAAAAAATTGATCGAAGGGTTAACTATTCTCGGCATTCCAACCGTATTTACGCAGCAATATTCGAAGGGTCTTGGCGAAACAATGAGCGAGATAAGTTCAATTGTAAATCCTTTTACCTTTATTGAGAAGAACGCCTTTAGTTGTCTGGACGAACCGATTTATGCTGAATATCTAAAGAAATCTGGTAAATCAATCGTACTGATTTGCGGTATTGAATCGCATGTTTGTGTACTTCAAACAGCTGTCGATCTGCAGGAAAATGGATATCAACCAGTTGTAATTTCGGATTGCATCAGCTCCCGAAGTCTTGTCGAAAAAAAAATAGCGATAAAACGCTTCAGTTTGGAAGGAATTCGCGTTTCTACTGTTGAATCCATCCTTTTCGAATTGACTCGATCAGCGGCAGACATTGATTTTAAATCTATCTCTAAGTTAGTCAAATAGTTATTCTGCTTTTGGTTACTTACAAATCGTAAGTTACATTTTCTGCTAAAAAACTTTGAATAAGAACAATACCCTATTATATTCTTATTTTTGTACTCGAATTACGACATTCAGATAAAGCGTTTAACATGGAAGTATTTAAGTTTGGCGGAACCTCTGTAGGTTCAATTGAAAACATGAGATCGGTAATGCAATTAATTGCCGACGGAAAACAAAAGATGGTAGTACTTTCTGCCATGTCAGGTACCACCAATAAACTGGTAGAAATATCAGATTATCTGACTAAAAAAAATAAAGAATCGGCTCTGGCCCTAATCAGTACACTGGAAAAAAAATATTACAATGTTGTTTTTGATTTATACAAAAGCAATGATAAAAAGGATCAGGGCAAAAAAGTTTTGGAAGAGCATTTCGATTTCATCAAATCATTTACCACCGGAACCTTTTCGGAACTTAGTGAACGAGCCATATTAGCGCAAGGTGAACTTATCTCAACAGCACTCTTTACTTTGTTAATGCAGGAGGAAGGATTCAATGCAGTTTTGCTGCCCGCCTTAGAATTTATGCGAATCGATTCGGATAAAATGCCAGATAGTAGGTTTATAAAGCAAAAACTGAACGAACTATTGACTTCTATACCCCGTGCTGATTACTATATCACTCAGGGGTTTATTTGCATGAATGAACTTGGCGAGATAGACAATCTTCAGCGCGGTGGATCCGATTATACTTCCACTCTCATTGGTGCTGCCATCCACAGTAGTGAAGTCCAAATATGGACGGATATTGACGGATTTCATAACAATGATCCTCGTTTCGTTGAAAACACCAAACGTGTGGATATTTTATCCTTTAATGAAGCAGCTGAATTAGCCTATTTCGGGGCAAAGATTCTCCATCCACAGACAGTCCTTCCTGCAAAAAATGCCAATATTCCAGTTCGTCTGAAAAATACCATGAACCCGCCAGATCCGGGAACACTTATTACCGGTGAGAGTAAAGGTGCTGGCATTAAAGCGGTTGCCGCTAAAGATGGTATTACCGCTATTAAGATTCGCTCCGGCAGAATGTTAAATGCGTACGGATTCATGAAAAATATTTTTGAGATATTCGAATTCTTCAAGACATCTGTCGACATGGTAACAACATCTGAAGTTGCTGTTTCTGTGACCATCGACAATCCAAAACATTTAGATGAAATCGTTACAGAATTGAAAGAATACGGGGATGTTGAGGTTGACAAGGATCAGACCATTGTGTGCATCGTTGGTAACATGATAGCGGAAGAGAAAGGTTTTGCTTCGAAAGTATTTATTGCCCTCGATAATATCCCTATTCGTATGATTTCATACGGAGGAAGTCGTCACAATATCTCTGTACTAGTTAATACGAAGGATAAAAAAGAGACATTAGTAGCACTGAGTGAGAAACTTTTAAATATCTAATTAACATGCAAGACTTTGACGATCCCACGAGCAATTCAAAGTATTATAAGTGGGGTTTGTTTTATTGTAACGCTCAAGATACGCGAATATTTGTTCCAAAAAGATTTGGTTTTGGATACACGTTGAATTTTGCAAAGCCTTATGTTTCCTTAGGATTATTCCTAGTATTGTTGCTAATTTTCTATCAAGTGTTTTTTCATTAAAAAACAAGATTTGTCTCCTCGCACAGGACGAATTTCTCATAGTTATATACCGGAGTAGCGTACATCCTGAGCCAGAGTACCATTGAATCTTCAATATCTTCGTTTACCAATTGTAATCTTTGATGCGTTAATTCAACAAACGATTTTTTTTCTGAATCGGAATAATGGGCTGAATATTTTGATGTTTTAAAATATAAATCGTACGCGATATAGTTATTGGGAAACAGTTTATAGTTCTTATAAATCTCCTTGTCGATGTGTTCTGCCAATAATCTCATCCGGTCGTTCATTCCTGTCTCACTCGCAATCTTCTGTAAAGCAGCTTCATCGACTTGTTCTGCAAACTGAATATGAATCCTACCCTTTTGATTTTTCAATCCGCTAACCATGCTTAGCAAGTCATCCTTTTCTGTCTTTTGAAAGTTTGGATCAACCTGACGCTTTTTTAATTCAGCCACTTTTTCATTCCCGCAAGGTTCAATTTCATAGGAAATGGCCATAGGAACAATCTTTAGATCCTTGAAACCTTCCATGAAATCTTTGCAATTCGACATGTTTAGCATCTTCAGAAGAGCTGGCTGAGTAACATCATTTCCATCTTTAGCACGACCTTCTCTTTGAGCAATCCAGATAGAATCGTTACCCTGTGTTATCATCTGTCTAATATATTGTGACAATAACTTGGATGAAGTCAGCATTTGCTTAACCGGGATATTCCGCTTTACAATAAATGACCTGTTAATACGAACTAAATCATTGATCCAAGGGTATACTAATAAGTTACTGCCTATTGCTATTTCAGTAGGACTAAAACCACCAGCATGCATTTCTACATTGAGTAGAGCTGAATCCAAAATAATATCTCTGTGATTGGAAATATATAAATAACGTTGATTTCTGTCAAGATTATCTAATCCATTCATAGTTAAGCCAGTAGAACTTGAGGCAAGAATTCGTCTTATCAGAGGAACAATAATCTGATCTTGAAAAACCTCGATTGTTTTCATCGACCGCATTGCAGCTCTAATTTTCTGTAACTCCTCTTGTTCTTTAAACAGATTATTTAATATAGCCTTATCAAACTGTGGATCGTCTAGTAATCTGGTTATTACAGCTGAAAATTCCTCATTGCGATAGGGTCGAATATCGTCAAAATTGTGCACTGAATGCATTTTCTCTCATTTAATTTTTCGGTTACCCGTTTTCAGGGAAATGCAAAGTTACTAAATATCGCATTATCGATCTTTTATTTAGTAAATTTTAACCTTTGCTTTTTACATTTCAGAAGGTGAAGCAGATTAAAAACGATAAGCAATCTGTGCTCGCACATCCATTCTGTAATTACCGGGAGAAGCATCATTTCCTGATCCCATTGCCTCGGCTCCTTCCCTAAAAGTGTATCCTGCTTTTGCATAAATGGTTAATGCTTTTACGGGCTGCCATTTCACATTTAAATAGGTCCTAATTCCCTTCCCATGAAACTCGGGTATCGCAAAGTAGTAGAGTAAATCATTTTCGTAGCTATAAACTCTGGAATTGTACCCATCTGTATGGTAGTAAGCTAATCTAAACCAGCACTTTAGTTTGAGTGAAGGAGTGCAAATTAAATCCTGAAAAATCATATACCCATTTTCGCCCTTTTCATTGTATTGATAGCCAACTTTTTCTAGGCGGCTTCTTAGCTGCAACTTCTCACTAATTTTCCAATCAAAATGAAGTCTCAATTTGGAGGTTTCCTCATCCAATTGTTCAGGAACACCCGTCTCTCCTGATAGCTTCTGAGGTTTGGCAACGAATCTTGCTTGCAGAAAAACGACCATGGCAGGTTTGATCGTAAAATCAATTTTAATGGCATAGGTACGACCTTGAGAAGGAGTAATGGTTTGGAAGGTCATCCATGGAAAGTAAAAAAGGTCCGCCTGTCCGCCAATCTTGACTTTTGCAACAGGACAATACTCAAAAGCGGCAAAAATACCCTGTTCATTCCTTCCTCCACTTCCTTCAGCAAATGCGCCTGTATTGAAAGAATGAAAAGCCGGATCGTAATTCCGATATAGAAAAGAGAGCGAAAACTGAGGATGAGCCGTCCAAATTACACCGTTGACAATCGCCATCTTCAAATTTTTGGACATTCCGGCTTCGCCAAAAAAGCTTAACTGATTAAAAATTAAATGGTAGTCGACTCCATAATTAAAATTAATGTCACCTTCAAATGTCTTCGACTTATAGGGTGATTCTCCTTTAGAAACAGGCAATCCGAAAGTCTGGCAGGCAGCCAGAATTCCGAATCTCCACCGATTAAATCTAAAATCCCCATAACCACCCATCATTCGGTCTCGGATATCCCTTTCATCCTCCATCTCGGAGGAAGTCCGATGAAGTCCATCCATCCTGAATGAAGTAATGAAATTACCGTTCAAGGAATCCTCTGTAATATTGGCGTCCTTTCTTTTATTGGAGTAGAAAAGTGAGAGCTTAACTTTCTTTAAATCAAATTGTGTCGCAACACCTCTAAAAAAAACGTTTTCATCGGATGAGCTGTAAGGCCTGATTCCCTCGCCGGATCGCATCATGGATGAAAGATCTGAAGAGTAACTTACACCTCCACCGGACCATAGATTTATTCCCTGACCAAATCTCAAATGGTAGTCACCAACGACGACTTTCCGAATCAATCCTTTACCATTCCAACTAAGAAATCCGGACACAAAATCAAATCCCATACTGTTTGATTTTTTAAAAAAATCTTCGCCGGCATCATTTTCTGCCGTCAATCCAATTTCAAACCATTTGCCAATTTCGCCACGGTATCTGGTAAAATAGCTATAAGGACTACCACTGTAGACAGGTGGTTTGCCCTTTTTCGAAGAATAACCAATTGCAGTGGGGTAACTCCTTTTTATTCTGGCAAGAATCGATTGCCGGAGTATGTTATCTCTCCTTCTCTGAACTGAGTCGCGTTCTTGTTCGAAGAGAAAAAATGGTTCAATCTTAGCCAAAAGTCCTTCACTGAAATCGCCCATCAATGACAATTCATTGATGGTTAAAATCTGACCATATTTGGCTCGGTAAGCCATAATACTTCTCACTTGTTTGAAATTGAGAAGGTTAAGTCGAAGTAATTCTTCTTCGGTGGCTCTGTTAATATAAATAGGATGGGTGGTATAAAAACTTAGGTCCTCCAACAAGAGCGAACCTTCGGAGGAGGCGTCGTCAGAGCTGGAAAGCGACTCGACCAGCTCTTCCATTTGTTGTTCTTTGCGAAGATCTATTTGCTGGCCGTACCCGGAAGTTGCCAATATCAATAGCTGTGCGATAATAAGGAGAATAGCTTTATCTATCTTCATGTGAATAAGTGGTTTAAGTTGATAAAAAATTTAACCGCGGAGGGCGCAGAGGAAAAACGCAAAGAGCAATGAAGTTAAAAACGATGATTCCCATCCTGTTTTAAACTAAAACAGACAGAAAAGGAAGGCGTGTAACCAAGCATTTCGTGGTGCACCATAGCAAAATCGAGCTGAAAAATATTCCAACGATATCCGAATCCAAAAGAGTGCTGAAAAGGTTTAGTCGAAATACCGCATCGTACGCAGAAATTTTCGTTAAACAAATATTCTGTTCCAAAACGGAATCCGAAACCAAAATATTTTTCATAAATAGTTTCCTCTGTTAACAAAATTCTCTCACTCAATTGGTAGGTTGCCCCGCCTCTGACGACTAAAGGAAATGTGAGTGAATATTGGAATGATTCAGCTTTTGTGCTGACGATATTTCTCAAATGGAAACCAAGCGACATCTGTCTGGAGTATTTATACCTTACTCCTCCATCAACCTGAAATGACCCCTTATGCCCACCAACTTCAGGAAAATTAACCGTAAAATAGTTGAACAGAAGCCCGGCCGACAGTTTCCTGGTAAGGTTTTTGGCAATGGAAATT
Source organism: Bacteroidales bacterium (assembly GCA_038325635.1). GTDB lineage: Bacteria > Bacteroidota > Bacteroidia > Bacteroidales > Prolixibacteraceae > CAINVV01. The sequence goes on along the minus strand of JBBQJE010000109.1, from coordinate 4,552 downwards.
CCGAAACTTGATTCTTTGTATGTTGCTATGGATGATTGCGATACTCCGACGGCAAAAACAGCTGTTGACGTTGGATAAACAAATGAAAAGGCGCTTTCTGAAAGTCCGCGAATGAAGAAGGGCTGACGGTAAGATGCACTCATAGCGGAATTTCTGTTTTCTGTTAACAAAGCCTGGTTGTGGAATACAGAAAATGATCCGGGAATGGAAACCACGGCCAATGCGAGGGCGGACTCCCTGGCACCAACAGCTGAAGGTCTTTCAATTGCAAGACAATGGAAAGATTGAAACAACACGAGCAGATAAATAAGCAGACCGATTACTGATTCTCTTTTGCGCATAAATAGGTAATTTTATTGAGAAGAGAGATCGGCCAACCTGCTGCAATAAGAGATAAAAAAAGGGAGCCGCTGACCGCACTCCCTGTAAGTTACCGCAAAAAAATAAGAAATCAGAATCGCTAATTGGTTTTAAACGGGTATTTTACTTTGGCTAATTCGGTATTTGCTTCAACAATTTTGTTCTTTAGTTCTTCTTTGAAATTGATCAATTTGACCATTAATTGTTCGTCGCCGGTCGCAATCATCTGAGCTGCAAGGATAGCAGAATTCCTGGAACCATTCAGGGCAACCGTTGCAACAGGAATTCCGGGAGGCATTTGGAGAATAGCCAATATTGCATCCCAACCTTCCAGCGAAGCTTTAATAGGCACCCCGATAACAGGAATTGGTGTCATGGCAGCAATTACGCCAGGAAGGTGTGCCGCCATTCCTGCTGCTGCAATGATTACTTTTATTCCGCGGGCATGGGCATTTTTTGCAAATTTCTCCACCTCATCCGGTGTGCGATGGGCAGATAAAGCATTCATTTCGAAGGGTATTTCGAGCTGGTTAAGCACTTCAGCTGCACCGGTCATTACGCTTAAATCGGAGGTGCTGCCCATGATGATGGAGACTTTGGGGGATAAGGGTTGTGTCATACTATATTTATGGTTTTTTCTAGGAATCAAAATTACAATAAGTAATGAATTTAAAAATATTTCCTGAAAGTCACATGTTCCACAATAAAGATGGACAAGTTCATTAACAGGATTTCAATGTAAATTAATCATTATCAAATTTAAGATTAATGCTTAACTATTTAAGAATTGCCGATTTTTTTTGCCCCCCCGAAAAGAAAATTTTATATTTGTCCATCCTTAAAAGCACCATTTCTGTAACAATCTTTGTTCAGTCGACACTGCAACAGGAAAAATAATTTAATTTTGAGATATCACCCGATAAATCAGAAAAAAGTTATTAATTATCATTACTTTAACTTAATTATTTTCGAATGAAGAGAATCAAACTTTGGGACAAAGAATTTGAGATATCACTCAGTTTTGAGGAGATACAAGTGGCCGTCAAAAGAATGGCTGCTCAAATGACTATTGATCTTTATGAGAAAAATGCACTCTTTGTCTGTATTCTGAATGGTTCATTCATGTTTGCGGCAGATCTTATGAAAGAATTAGAGCTTAATGATGTAGAAATCTCATTTCTAAAACTTGCTTCCTACGAAGGAACAGCCTCAACGCTCGAAATTAAAGAATTAATTGGAGTGAATGAAAATATTACCGGACGTACAGTGGTCATTTTGGAAGATATTGTCGATACTGGTCATACGATTACGAATGTGATGGCTCAAATTGCCAATAAAGGAGCTAAGGAGGTAAAAATTGCCACCATGCTTTTCAAGCCGGATGCAATGAAGGTGAAAATTCATCTTGATTATGTAGGTATTGAGATTCCAAATGATTTCATTGTTGGTTATGGTCTTGACTATGATCGCAGAGGTCGCAATTTAAAAGACATTTACACGTTAGTTAAATAATATTTCATGCTAAATCTGGTTTTATTTGGTCCCCCCGGAGCTGGGAAAGGGACACAGGCGGTCTATCTTTCAAAGGACTATAAATTGATTCATTTATCGACCGGGGATATTCTCAGGCAAGAGATTGAAGCCGAAACAAAAATTGGGTTGGTAGTCAAAGACATGATCTGCAGGGGCGAATTAGTCCCCGACGCCATCGTCATTGATTTAATTCAGGATAAACTGGACAAAAATCCTAAAGCCAACGGATTTCTTTTCGATGGGTTTCCCCGAACTGTACCGCAGGCTGAGGCTCTGGACACTCTGCTAGTTCATTATAAAAGAAATGTTAGCGCCATGCTTTCGCTGGAAGTCGAAAAAGAAGAGCTGATAGCTCGGCTGATGAATCGAGGCGTAACCTCCGGCAGAAGCGATGACGCTGATCGAGCTATTATTGAGAACAGAATTGAAATTTACAATCAGAAGACGGCACCACTGATTAACTATTATCAAAAAGCCAGAAAATATGAGGCTATAAATGGCGTAGGTACTGTAGATGAAATCACAAATCGATGTAAGGAATGCATTGACAGACTTCCACAAGATAAAAAAAGCCGCTAAGCGGCTTTTTTTATCTTGTGGGAAGATTTTCAACGATTAGCGATAACTCGTTATACCATTCTTCGCCATATTTTCGTATCAACGGTTCTTTCAGATATTGCCATAGCGGAAGGCTATTTGCCTTTCCACAAGCCCTGCCGGGTTTGCATATCTTTAGTTTTTCGTAATTAACACCGTCAAAACGTTTGTATTCAGTAATACGAATCGGGAAAAGATGGCAGGAAATCGGCTTTCGGAAATCAGTACTTTTCTCAAAATAGGCTCTCTCAATGGCACATAGGGTGATGCCTTTGTCATCCACGAAAGTGTAAACACATTCATTTTTTCCGATGATCGGGGTAACAAGATCACCGTCCTGATCAATCAGCGAAAAGCCTTGCTTTGAGATCTCCTCTCTATTTTCGTCGGATAAATATTCTGCAAAAATGGGATATAACCGCTCAATGGTTTCTGCCTCATCAGGAGTCAATGGTGCACCACTGTCCCCATCGACACAGCATGCCCCTTTACACTGGTCTAAATCGCAGCAGAATTTTGATTCAAGAACATCCAAACTCACTATTGTCTTCCCTATCTCGATCATATCAAAACCTTGCCAGTCATTTCAGGAGGGACTTCCAAACCCATGATTGTCAAAATAGTAGGGGCAACATCAGCCAGAATACCGTTGTTGATTTTTGCATCCTTATTATCCGTCACCCAGATACAAGGAACCGGATTGAGTGAGTGGGCCGTATTTGCGCTGCCGTCTTCGTTAACTGCAAAATCAGCGTTTCCATGATCAGCGATAATTACAACATCATACCCGTTGGCTCTAGCTGCTCCAACTACCTCTTTCACGCATTGGTCCACTGCTTTAACGGCCGCCTGAATGGCGCTGTAGACGCCGGTATGGCCAACCATATCCCCGTTAGCAAAATTAAGAGCGATAAAATCAGCACTTTTTTTATTTAATTCAGCTACGATGGCATCTTTCACGATAGGAGCCGACATTTCGGGTTGCAGGTCGTAAGTGGCCACTTTAGGTGACGGAACTAATATACGACGTTCACCGTCAAACTCAACTTCTCTGCCACCGGAGAAAAAGAAGGTAACATGAGCATATTTTTCAGTTTCAGCGATACGTATTTGTTTAAGACCGGCTCTGGAAACAACTTCGCCAATGGTGTTGAATACATTGTCTTTGTCGAAGATCACGTTGACATTTTTGAAAGACGATTTGTAGTTCGTCATGGTGTACCACTCCAGCGGGATAGTTTTCATGTCCTGCTCGGGATGGTTTTCCTGCGTAAAAGCAATCGTCATCTCGCGCAAACGGTCGGTACGATAGTTGAAACAAATCACAACATCGCCTTCCTGAATGGTGACCAGCGGTTGATCGTTTTCGTCGGTCATTACGATAGGCTTGATAAACTCGTCGGTAATACCAGCATCATAAGATTCCTGGATTGTTGCCAACAGATCCTTGCTCTTTTGACCAACTGATTTGGTCAGCATATCATACGCCAGTTTCACCCTGCCCCAGTTGTTATCGCGATCCATCCCGTAATAACGTCCTACAAGCGTAGCAAATTTGGCGTTTGTTGTAGCCAGCCCTTTGAGATCCTCCTCAATAAATCCATACCCCGAACGCGGATCCGTATCACGACCATCGGTTAAACCGTGGATGAATATTTTATCTAATCCCATATCAGTAGCGATCTGAGCTAAGGCAACCATGTGCAAACTCAACGCATGAACACCACCGGGACCAATTAGTCCGATCAAATGAACAGGTTTATTACTCGCTTTTGCATGTGTGAATGCTTTGATAATCTGAATATTATCCTTCAATTTGTTTTCACGGATCGCCTTGTTAACTTTTACCAGATCCTGGTACAAAACGCGACCTGCACCAATGTTCAGGTGGCCAACTTCCGAGTTACCCATTTGCCCATCTGGAAGCCCCACATTTTCACCGGAAGTTAGCAATTGTGAGTGCGGATAGTCGTTCCAGAGTGAATTGATAAAGGAGGGGTGCGTCGAATAAATTGCATCAGACGCTGATTTGTCGCCGATACCCCAACCGTCGAGGATCATC
>JBBQJE010000108.1:0-10809 GCA_038325635.1 Bacteroidales bacterium | reverse complement strand
CTTGGGGACAACATTCAATGGTGAAACCCAGGAATTTACTTTATCAATCTTCCATCCTTCCGGTGCACAATCAGTAAAATTCATCGAAAACCAATAAGTATCGGGCAGGCGACATGCTTTTTTGCCGAACCATTGTAATGTATACCTGATTTGTGTTGTCAATTTTGGAAAATCAATCAGAAGCCAGATTTGAGTTGGAAGGCCATATTCTGCAGGTAATGTTTCTGCCAATTCCAGTTGCATTAAAATCGTTGTCTCTTCCTTTGTATCTTTTATAAATGACTGTTTAACAATTGGTAATCGTTCTGTATGAGCAGCCCCGTACTTTGCGATATTTGGCTTGCCAAAATCTTTCATCGCCCACTCTTTTCTTGTTCGCAGATACTGACTGATAAAACGATCGTAATCTTCTGCCGAAAATGACTCATGTCTAAACACCCCAAGCGCATGCCTTTCATCAACCAATACCTTGCCTTTTTTCAATTCTATTAGCGAAATAATTGCGCCTGTCTTCGGATCAAATCTGATTTCAAAATTGTCAGTCCGAACCGGATTGGATAACAAAACCGGTTTAAATCCCTTCATATCAAATTTCTTCGGCACTAAATTTTCAAGTTCCATCCGGGCTTCCTTAACCAAAGCTGAATCCTTGATTGAATTAACAGCTTTAGAAATATAATTTCTCGCATCAGCCCAAGATTGTTCCATCAGCTTATAACCCGGAGTTTTGATCATTTCAGTCATCTGATCGACTGTATAATGGTCAAAATCAATATGACTCTTTTCATCGATACCACCAGTATGTTCTGAAAGCAACAAAAGATTCATCGAAAAATCTTTCATTTCTGGATCATCTTCTTTAATTTTCTTTTGGGCAATCCATTTTGAGCGCAAGCGCATCAGTGCCCTTAATGAAGCATATTTTTCAGGATCGGTTCCTGCACTGTGTATCCATGTGTTTCCAATTTCGGAATTAATTACCGGAAGCTTATCTTTTATCTGCAGCAATGCGCTGCCATAACGGTTCAAAGTAGATGCAATAATTACAGCATTGGGATATTTTGCGTGCAATTCGGCATAAACTTTCTTCACTTCTTCGGGCGTTTGAGAGCCGAGATTGTCACCGGTAAACGCAAAATGAAGAATATGATTAAACCCAGGAATCGAAGTTGTTTCACCGTAATCATTCTCATAAATCACGACCAGTTCATCTCCCTGGATGTTTTTCCATAAAAAAACAGGAGGAGTTTCAGGTCTGGTACTTGCACTATTTACCCCGATGTGGAGGAATTTTATTCCACTTTCATTCAGTAATTTCAGTACCCCGATCGTCTCACCTGGCACATCGGTAAGTTTGACGGCGATTGTTTTTTTACCATATTTTTTATCCAGTTCCTGTGAAATACTTAATGCATATTTCAACATGGGTGCATCAAGCAATTCACTGTCAAAGGTAAACGGGTATCCATGCCAGGTAATCAATCCTCTGCGGAGAGCCCACTCCATCTTCGCTTTCATCTCAGGAGAAGCATTTCTTAAAAATTCATGAATAAGCCAGGATCCGGTTGTCCAAATAAATTTCTCATCGCCATTGCTTTCTGCTATTCGTGCGGTCTCCAGAGCTTTGGGGAAATATTCATTCATGTATTTGTCGATCACATTTTGCGGAAGATCGGTAAATCCAACATCCAGATGGGTTTTAAAAATTACATGAATAGTATCCTTTTGAGCATGACCTATCAAGGAGACCATCAATAACAATAACAGGGCAATTGGCTTCATATTATTGGTTTATAATTTGATTATCACTTCACAATTAATCTATCTTCACAAATATTGGCAATACATCAATCGGAGCAGGAAAATCTTTCAAGGTAACTCCACCGCTATATATCTTCGCTGACCAAAAATCTTTCCATAATCCTTTCGGTAGATAAATATTGCGATTAATAGCACCTTTTTCTACAACTGGTGCAACAAGAAAACGGTCGCCCAACATAAATTGGTCGCTCACCAGGTAAGCTTGTTCATCGTCAGTATTATCGTAGAACAATGGTCTTACAATCGGGTCTCCGGATTTTTGGTTTTTTAATGACAGTTCATAGATGTAGCCACCCAGTTCTTCATGCAGTTTGGCATATTTCCGACAAATCTTCAGGGCATCTGCATCAAGATTCCATGGAGCGTACGAAAACTGCATCATGGGCATTAATGCGGAAGCTTGTGTCCAACGGATAAAAAGTTCGGTTCCCATGCCTTTGTAATTGGGATCGCGGAAGTCTTTCGAGTCGCCTCCACCAATCATATCAGGACAAAAATAAGAATACCCAAGTAATGAACTAATCAGGCCATTTGGCACCAATGAGCCTAAACCACTTTCACGCGTCCAGGTGTTGTGTTTATCGCGCAAACGTTGTACAAGACCCGATGACTGCGCCATCCAGCTAACACGGTATTCGTTGTATTCGAAGTAATCGCCGAGTTTGGCCCAGTAATCGGTTGATTGATTTGGAGTTGCGCCTGTGAAGGTTTTATAGCTTTCAGGAATATATTTGGTATCGCCACCATCCTGTTTAAAGCCATCGATTCCATATTCGCGCTGTAGTTTACGGAGTTTTTCAACAAACCATGCAAAGGCATCAGGGTTACTCATATCAATTTCGTAATCGGTTCCTCCCCACCATGTTATCTGACCGGGATTTATTCCCTTCTCATCTTTTATGAGATATCCATTCGATGCCAGAAAATCAAAATTTGCCGAACCTTTCCTCACATAGGGCGAAACCCAAAGCATAATTTTAAACCCCATGCGGTGCAATTCATCAACCATGGCTTTTGGATCCGGAAATTTCTCCGGAATAAACTCGTATTCACCATGAATTGGGTGCCAGCCAGCATCAACCATCAGCACTTCACACGGAAAATCATTTTTGCGTATTTTTCGGGCATAATCCAGTATATTCTCCTGATTCACATTTTTCATGTATTCGATCCAGGTATTAAACTGTGGTTTCTCAAAGAAACCTCTTGGCGGCACCACCTGGGGCAAACCAACAGTCCGGGCAAACATCTTATAAGCTTCGCGCGAGTTTTCGCCAATCAGCAACTGAAGGTCCATGCGTCGCGATTCTTTTAGAAACACTTCGAAATTCCCGTTGCCCTGATTGTTGATTGTAAATCCCATTGTTTTGTAGGTGGGCAAAAAGTAACCCACGCCCGAAGCGCTTAGCCAAAAGGGAGTTGCCTGGTTTGAGTGCGCCAAAAGAGGATCGAAACTCACCTGAGCTGTTTCGAGGGGCCAGTTATGGCCACTTGTCACATGGCCGCCGTACCAATGCTTGCCCGCGTCAATGCTGAAAGACAGTTTCATGTTCGATATTTCTTTAAATTCAGGCAGTGTCCATGATACATCAATTTTTGAAGGACTCAAAGCAAGGGCAAGATCTGATTTGATTTGGCCGTCAGCAGATTGCATTTTCAGGAATAAAGTTTTCCCCTGCAATTGAAATGAGCTGACTTCGGTAAGGCTTACGGCCTGATTTCCATTCATAAACGAAAAACCGTTGGGTTCGCTTAGTTCAGAAACAACCTGTCCGCCACGAATTATTTTTAATCCGACCGGCTTTTTGTTAATAACCAGTTTGTAAGAATAGTTTTCGATTTCAATCTTTCCTGATGAACTTGTGGAAATTAGTTTCTGTGCTGAAACTACTACAGCGAGCAGAACAAATGATAGTGTAGCTAAGAATTTCATATTGAATTTGGTTAGTTTATAGTATTTATTGTTTTTCAAAATCAGTTTTGTCGATCCAGGAGGCGTTTGCTTTTTCGCCTTTGACATAGCGGTTATAAAAATCGCGGCTAGCTCCGGCATATGGGTATTCATCGAAAATATGTCCTTGCCCCAACATCCGGGGATCCTCCTGTTCGTTCAATTTTTGGGTCATCAGTTTATCCATGGCCTGTAAACGGGAAATGTACTGTTTTTCCCCAGCCAGATTATTGATGCAAAGAGGGTCTTTTCGTACATCATAAAGCTCGGTTTCGCCTCGTTTTCCGAAGCTTAAATTCCAATAGTCAGCCGATTTTCCTTCGCGTCGCCTGTTCAGGATGAGCGTTTTTGTCGGGCTACCATCACAATCCATGTAGCCGGTTTCCGGATTTCCGGTGGGCCAGCGTTCGGTTTCGAAGTTTCGCAGGAAAAGAAATCCATCTTTCACTATTCCGCGGATGGGATAACCCTGATCGTTTGGTCGGCCAACATCGTGCCTTTCCTTGCCAATCAACACAAAATCCCGTTCCGGTTTTACCCTTCCGCTTTTTGAGGAAAAGAGAATATCGGTAAGGCTTTCCCCCGGAGTGGGTTTCATGCCTGATTTTGACCAGTCCAGCCCCGATAATTCAGCAAAAGTGGGAGCAAAATCCACGAAACTGATCATATCATTCACGGTTCTCCCCGGTTTTTTTATGCCGTTTTTCCACATCATGGCCAGAGGAAGGTGGTTGGACATTTCGTATTCCTGCCCTTTTACCCTCGGAAATGGCATTCCATTGTCGGATGTAACTACAATGAGCGTATTGTCCAATTCTCCATTCTTCGCGAGAAGATCGAGAATCTTTGCCAGTTCGTTGTCAAAGTATTCGACCTCAAAAGCATAATCGAGCATGTCGGTGCGTACGGTATCGTTGTCGGGCCAAAATCGCGGAACCTCGCCAATGTCGCTTAACGATTTTCCTCCCTTTGAAATGCCGCTGCCATATTCGTAATTTCTGTGCGGCTCAAATCCTCCAAACCAGAAAAACCAGGGTTCATCTTTGTTTTCATTTAAAAAAACTTCAAAATTTCCAGAATAATCGGCCTTTGAGATTCCTGTGGTTGGCGAATCTTTGGTTAGTTGATTGTACTTTTTGCCCGTTAATTCGCGCTGCTGTCCGTTAATGCTTCCCTGATCGCCTGGGGCCCAGCCTTTTCCGGTACAGCCTACGGTGTAACCCGATTCCCCCAATGCCTCAACAATGGTTTTGAATTCAGCCGGGAAATGGGGCGAATGGTTTCCGGCTTCTTTCAACTGCCACGAATTGCGACCCGTTAAAATACTGGCACGTGACGGCGAACATTTGGCATTGCAAGTGTACGCGTTGGAAAATAGGATACCTTCTTTTGCTACCCTGTCGAAAGCCGGGGAGTTTACCCATTTGCAGCCGTAGGCGCTGAGGTAAGGGTACGATGCGTCGTCAGCAATACAAAACAGGATGTTAGGTTGTTTATGAACCTTTGGCCTGGTATTTCCAATTCCCGGAAGGATTGAAAGGACGCTTCCCAATATAATAGTTTTTGATAGGATACCATTCATTTTTGCTAATGTTCGGTTAATCAATCTCAGTTAATTTAAATACGGCGCTGTCAAATTGCTTAGAAAGGGTTAGGTCAATCCCGGCATTCATCAGGTATTCGCCCGTAAAAGTCTTTTCATTGCCCCAGAAATATAGTTTATCTCCGCGGTTTATCTCTTCAACTTTATATTTTTTTGCCGGATCAAGTCCATTCAGTTTGACCGTCAGAAACTGACCCCGGTTATGCAGTTCGGTGCTAAAAGCAAAGGCAACGCCCGACTTTTTGTCTTTCGAAACATACATCAGCGATGCCCATCCGCCCTTTTCGTAAGGAGAAATAATGCGGAACAAATCTCCGGAAGCAATTAACGGCCTGATTTGCTTGTACGTTTTGATGGCATTAACAGCAAACAGGCTATCGGCTCCTTTAATATCTTTGGGCTGCAATTCCATTCCCAGTCGTCCGGTCATGGCCACATCAAATCGAAATTTCAGTGGCGAGTATAATCCGGTTTGATGGTTGGGACTGGTCGAAACATGCGCCGCAGTTGCAATTGGCGGATAAATCAGGTTGGTACCATATTGAATGAACAAACGTTTCAACGGGTCAGTATCGTCTGAAGCCCAAAATTCGTGATGGTATTTCAGTGAACCAAAATCTAATCTTCCACCTCCGGATGAACAAGCTTGCATGATGATTTCCGGGTATTTTGAATTGATTTTCTCATAAATGCGATAAAGTCCTGTAGTATAATCAATCCAGAAATGAGTTTGCTTATCTGCTGGAAGATAGGTTGAACCAACATTCTCAACATGTCGGTTCGCATCCCATTTTAAATAGGAGATTCCGGGATTGGCAATTAAAAGACTATCAATTGTATTCCATATAAAATCCTGAACTGCCGGATTAGAAAGGTCGAGTAACCATTGGTTCCGCAAGGTGAGTTTTTCGTGTCCGAGGCTTTGAACAATCCAGTCTGGATGTTTCTCAGCCAGATTACTTTTTGGGTTTATCATTTCGGGTTCTATCCAAAGCCCAAATTTCAATCCTTTTGATTTGGCATAATCAGCCAGATAATTGATTCCATGTGGTAGCTTTTTAATGTTGGTCTGCCAGTCGCCAAGACCTGCCTGATCGTTATTGCGTGGAAATTTGTTTCCAAACCAGCCATCATCGAGCACAAACATTTCAATGCCAAAACGGGCAGCGCCATCAATCATTTCGGTGATAGTTTTTTCGTCAAAGGTGAAATATCCTCCTTCCCAACTGTTCAGCACCACAGGACGGGGAGACATTCCATCAACAAGGGCATATTTTCGTGCCCAGTCGTGAAAATTTCGGGAGATTTGCCCTCTTCCGGTGTCGCTGAATGACCAGACCATCTTTGGAGTTTTTAGCTTTTCACCAGGAGCTAAATGATAAGCAGACATGAAAGGATTGATGCCGCCCAAAACATTCAGAAAATTCCATTCGTCAACCTGAAAAGACATTTTATAATTTCCTGACCAGGTCAGAGCTCCACCATAACATTCACCTTCATTTTCTGCCGAGGCATGGTTGAGGGAAACAATAAATGCGGTATTATCGCTTTGTGTAGTGCGAACTCCTTTTTTCGATTCTATAATTTTTACTCCGGTTTCAAGTTTTTCCTCGGTAAGTGTCATTTCACTTGCCCATGTCCCATGAAAATGGGTCAGGAAATAACTTTGAGCTTTTACATTCAAAAAAGAAGAATAGAAATTTTGCAGGATCACGGGGTTTGGTTCCTGATTGATAATTTCCGTCCACTGGGTGATTACATCCTCATTTCGAAAAGCTTCCGTATAGAGGTCAACAAAAAGTCCTGATATCCGGTCTTTCAAATGAATTATAGTCCTTGTTATATCTTCCGATTTTTGTTCTTGTTTATGGTTGAGATATTCCAGTTCAGTGGTAATACTTCCATCAGCATGTATAATGCTCAGGGCAGGTTCGTTAATGTTACCTGAACCAAAAGCCGGATATGCTTCACAGCTGTAATCCCTCGATGTTTTCGATAAAGCAGGAAATTTTCTGAATCCAAATGCTGAAATATCATTAAGATGTTTCCCATAATATTGAAATACCAAACGATGTTGCTGATCAATGGAATATACTAAAGAAGTGTTTTTTGTTTCAAATAAAATTAGCTCCGAATCTTGAGCTGTCACAGCAAGACTTCCAAAGAAAATACAAATAAAAATTGCGCGTTTTATCCTGTCCATAATGCGTGTTTATTGATTTATGGTTTTGCCAATATTGCGACACATGCTTGAAAATCTGTTCCCATCATCACATAATCATCTGAAATATAATCGGGTATTACTAAGAGACTCTTGTTATTCCCTTTAAAAGCGCTTTTTAAAAATTCAACATTAATTATCGTTTCTGCCGCGCCTTCTTTTAATATGGCAATTCCATTAAGTGCAACAAAATCTTTCCCCGGAATCGAAGTAGTTCGCATCGAATATGGAATACTTAGCGATGAAGATAAATCTCCAGAACGTGAAACTTTAAAAACCCCATAAACCCCAGGTTTATTAACAGCCGGAATTAACGTCCGGATGCCAATAATCGTAGTAGGAATATCGGTAAAGTGTACTCCATCCGAACGCATCAATGGTTCAGGAGATAAGATCTTTTTACATTCCTTTTCAATCCCATTTGGATAGCGGTATAATCCATTGAAGATAACATCGATGTTTTTCTCTGTTGACAAGTCAATTGGAGAGTTATGCATGGCATATAAATTAATGAATTTCAAATTCTGGATAGATCCCAATTTCAGATCCATAAGCAATTCCTGGGCTTCGGGTCTTGCCTTAGTTTTTTCACAACGTGTATTTTTAAAAATAACATCCGAAACATTCTGGTCGTTATTACTAAAATAAAACGAGATACTTCTGGGTGCGCTAATGATGTCATTATTTTCGAATCTCAGATTTCGTACACCCGGATGCCAAAACTGTGTTCCAATTTTTATGCCTCCTCCTGAACACATATTCCATAGAACGTTATTCCTTGCTATCAGCTGGTAGTCGAAATTTTCAACATTCGTGTCCGCTTTGATTACGAGTGCATCATCTCCCGAACAAACAAAATTATCCTCGATGAGTATATTTTTAGTTGTTGAAATACCAATTCCATCACGGTTATCACCATCACGGCTAGTTAAAATCTTAATGTTGCGTATTAATACATTTTCAGATTGTCCGAGAAGCCAGGGCCAATGTTGCTGCTCACGAATCAGAAAATCCGAAAATATAAGGTTTGTGCCATTCATGCGCAAGGATACCTGCCTTCGCATTGTTTTATCGCCACCGCCGCTGAATATTTGGCCATTAGCCATTATTGTACCGTGTCCCCTTATGGACGTGTTTGTAACATTGGGAACATCCAGCATAGGTTTGTTTTCTCCGTTAATTTTAGGAGTTCCACATATCGCATATAATATTGAACCAGGAGCGAGATAAAGCTCCATTTCACTTTTAATTTTTACGGATGAAACAGGATATAAACCGGCAGGGAAAAATAATACAGCGTCTTTTTTCAAATCATTGATAGCATTTTGAATCTCATTACTTACATCCAAATCAATTAGCTGTTCATGTCTTTCCGCATCCGAAATTTTTACCAATTTTTCTTTCGAAATATATGAAGAAACGTCAATGACATTTTTTGAGTGTATATCCGGCACATTTTCAGGAGGCGAATCTGCAAATACAGCCATAGACTCGCTTTTACCGTTTACATTGTAGATAATAAACTTTCGGGGAGAATTTATTTTAATGGAAATGATATCTCCTCTAACAATTATTTCGGCAGGCAATGATTTTGGACTAATCTCATACGAATTTATCTTCTCGTGAAACTTAACTTCTATTTCAACTTCCCCAGCGAAAAAAAACCATGCATCGTTTGCTTTGGATGCATTTCGGACTGCAACTGGCAATCCGTTGGCAGTTAAAGAGAACTGTTTACTTGGACCCAGTGTAACTTTAGCCACGGGATGAGGAGGAATGATAACAAACCCATTTTTTGACGTTTTTGTAATAGGTTCATTATGATCTATTACAAATCTGAATTGATTCGGTTTACTATTCACTTCCAGTGAAAAAGAGAATATAAAATACAAGCAAAAAAACCTTGCTAAAATTCCTGAAGTCATTAGAATTTATTTTTTTTAGTTTATTTTCTTCTGCATTCTAGTTTAATTTAACTAGAACAGGTAAAATTTCGATTGGTGCAAGGTATTTAATGGTTTGTCCACCTTTATAAACTTTTCCTGTCCAGAAATCGCACCATGTACCATTAGGTATATATACTTTACGTTCTTCCACTCCCTTCTGAAGTACAGGTGCCACCAGAAACTTATCACCGAGCATAAACTGATCGCTAATGGTGTAAGTATGTTCATCTTCAGGAAAATTAAAAAATAAAGGGGATACAATCGGAGTCCCGTCTTTTTTAGATTGAAGGGCAAGTTTATAGATGTAATCACCGAGTGAAACATGCAAATCAGCATATTTTCGACAAATCTCCACTGATTTTGCGTCGAGTTTCCATGGAGCGTACGAAAATTGCATCATAGGCATCAATGCACTTGCTTGTGTCCATCTTACAAACATTTCTGTATCCATCCCTTTGAAATCCTTATCCCTGAAACTACCGTCGAGCCCGCCACCTATCATATCAGGACAGGAATAAGTATAACCAAGCAGCGACTGGCACATCGCATGGGGTACTATGCTCCCAATACCATCTTTTTGATCCCATGTTGGAGCTTTATCTCGCAATCGCTGAACCAACCCATTTTTCTGTGTCATCCAACTTACACGCAACTCATTAATATCGAAATGATTGCCAAGACCTGCAAATAAATCGGCATATTGATTTGCAGAAATATTACCATAACTTTTATAGGGTTTGTCAAGAAAATCAGCATCACCAGCATCTAACTTAAACCCAGCGACACCATATTTAACCTGAAGGTTTTTAAGTTGGCCTAAAAACCAGTCATAAGCCTTCGGATTTGATAAATCCACCATGGCAGCATAACCGTTCCACCATTTGACAATATAAGGTTGTGTGCCGGTTTCTTCCATTATCAAATAATTGTTTTCAAGTGCAGCCTGATAGTTGCGAGCAGCTTTCTCGATAAATGGGGTGACCCAAAGTGCTACATGAAGTCCCTCCTTACGCAGATCATTGATCATTTTTGCCGGATCAGGAAATTTTACAGCATCGAAATCCATATCTCCATAAAAGGCCGTCCATTTGTCGTCAATATCAAAAACAGAAACCGGGAATTTATTTTCTTTTATTTTGCCTACATAGTCAACAATATCAGCCTGCCGCGTTTCGCCATGCGGTCCGCCGGATCAACCGGCCGTTCGCGCCCGGCGATGACCAGCACCACCCGCGCATTCATCATCCGCGCCTGATCCAGCCCGGCC
>JBBQJE010000107.1:0-10936 GCA_038325635.1 Bacteroidales bacterium | reverse complement strand
GATCGGTCAATACCTGCACGTTCGGCCACTTGTACAGTGGTCAGACTCCTTCGCTTCCTGGCCAGCTTAATATTTTCGCCCATCTGTTCCAGAATCTCCTTAAACCTTGGAAGCAATATTTGTTTTTTTGATTTCATGCGTTTATAATTTATTTATTTTTTGTCGCATGGAATAGCCACATAGTCATTTTCGGTTAGCGAGAATTATATTCCATGGCTATTTCACCTTTTTGTTGTTTATTTTCAACAAATATAATAGAAATGTTTTAAATAAACAACAATCTGTAAGTGATTAAGCAGCGAATAGTATACTTAAAAGCTTCAAATCTCCCATCAAATGGTTCGAGTTTTGTACTATATGGGTCAAATTAATTAACTGATAATCAATTGCATATACTGTATTCCTTGGCAATTGATTATCAGTTTTTAATGTTTCTTCTCTTTACTTTCTGCTTTTTCAAGCCAATTTCAATTTATCATTGAATCTAATTGATTTCACTTATTTAATTCTTAACTTTAGTCTATTAATTCCTTACGGCCATGAAAAATAAAATTTCCCTCTTGTTATTTTGCCTTTTAACAATTAATGCAGTCGGTCAGGAAGCGACAGATAGTACGATTGTAAAAGAGTTCGGCAAGAAAAATGTTGTCAAATTTCTGCCAGTAAACCTGCTTTTCAACACTACTTCATTTGAATACGAAAGAAAATTTAGTAAACAAAATTCGTTGATTCTGGGTGTGGGATTACCTGTGAGTAAGTCATTTCCCGGAAAATTGACAAATAATTCCGGCGAAAATAAAATCTCTAATGATGCTTTTAGTACAACAAGTTTTCGCATAGGATACCGGCATTATAGTGGCAGCAGCATCCAACCATCCGCATTTTATTTATCACCCTATCTCAAATATCAGAAATTTATTGCGACAACAGACAACTTAAGAACTGTAACCAAAGGAACACCTCCTGTTACGAAGAATTTCTCTGAACATTACGACATTAATGGCAATACTCTAAACTTTGGATTACAATGGGGTGTTCAATTTCTGATTGCAAAAATAGTTAGCGTTGATTTTTACTTCCTTGGACTTGAGGCCGGGCTTGCGAGCGTTACTGCGACAGTGAAGTCCTCTGATACAAACATGATTGATGAAGTTGAAACATCCGTTAGAAATAAGATCAACGATCTTCCATCTCTTTTTGCTAAAAAAATCACTGTCACAAGAAGTGGCGCTGATCAGGTGGATGTTAAGGGAAGTTCCATGCCTTACCCATGGCTGCGAAGCGGTATAAGTATCGGCATTGCCTTCTAAATAAGCCCTTTTGTCAGATCAAAAAGACGATCACCTTCACGGGATCTAGACTCAAATTATGTTCAAATGTAACATGGGTTACATTTGAACATAATTTTTATATATCCTATTTTTGAAACGAAATTAGCATTAATCGAGTTTAAACAAGTGTGATCATTTCTCAACAGTAAAAATTAAGTGAAGTATGAAAAGAGATATTATTAAAATTGATGAGGATAAGTGTACCGGTTGCGGCGAATGTGTGCCAAATTGTCATGAGGGAGCATTGCAAATTATTGATGGGAAAGTGCGTCTTGTGAGCGAATTAATGTGCGATGGCCTTGGCGCCTGCATCGGCCATTGTCCGGAAGACGCTATTACGATCGAACAACGCGAGGCTGAACCATACGATGAAGTAAAAGTAATGGAGGCAATGGTTGGTAAAGGATTTAATACGGTGGTTGCTCACTTAAGGCACTTGAGAGAACACAATGAAACAACATTTTTGAAGCAGGGCATGGGCTATTTAGTTCAAAATGAGGCCAGATTGTCTTTCAGCGTTCAAGATGTTAAAGATGCTGTTCATCAAACTGTTGCACCTGCGAAGAACCATGGATCTGGCGGTGGTTGCCCGGGATCGCAGACTGTAATTTTCGATCCCATTGGCATGAAACCTATGAGTCAGGAAAAGACCGTTTCTGCTTCCAGTCAGTTAAGGCAATGGCCGGTACAGTTACATCTTATCAATCCGGCAGCGGCCTATTTTCAAGGTTGCGACCTATTGGTAGCATCAGATTGTTCCGCATTTTCGCTCGGTGACTTTCATTCTAAATGGCTTAAAAACAGATCATTAGTTATTGCGTGCCCTAAATTGGATCAAGGAAAAGAAATTTACTTGAAGAAATTGATCGACTTGATTGAAGGATCAAAGGTAAATACGATAACAGTTCTGATAATGGAGGTTCCTTGCTGTGGCGGATTACTTCAATTGGTTGAGATGGCGGCACAACGTTCCGCAAGAAAAGTACCTGTAAAATCAGTGACCGTTAGCATTAAAGGGGAAATACTCGATGAACAATGGGTTTAACATACAATGATATAGAATTGAATATTAATTATTTAAACAAATTTTTTACCTATGGAAACTGGAAAATTATTCAATCTGGCCAAAGATATTGACTATTCAAAAGACGCTGTCGTGAGTAAAACGATTATAAAAAAAGCCTCCGGCACAGTGACACTATTCTCTTTCGATGAAGGTCAGGGACTAAGCCCCCATGTAGCACCTTTCGATGCGTTGGTTCAGATTTTGGATGGGGAATGCTCTTTTTCGATAGAGGAAACCAAATATGCCATGGGTTTGGGCGACTGTATCATCCTTCCCGCGGGTAAAGTACATGCAGTAGAGGCAGTTAAACCTTTTAAAATGCTGCTTACCATGATTAAAGTTGTCGAAAATTCATTCCGAAGGGCTGATTAATCAGACTTCCATTTTTCTTCGCACTGCAAATTCTTTTGATTTGGTGCTCAGGGCATTTCCTAAACAGTCTTGGTTTTGATTATCTTTGTATCCAAACCAATTGTGCCATCTATGAAACGCCTGGGTACTTATTTTTTACAAGGATTGCTGCTTATTGCTCCAATTGTTATAACGTTCTACATCTTTTATTTAGTATTTCAATTTACGGACGGTTTGTTGAGCACTTACCTCGAAAAATACTTTGAACATAAGGTGCCTGGATTGGGTATTCTGATCATTATTTTTCTGCTCGTATTTTTGGGTATAATCGGCGAAACAATCCTTGCAAAACCAGTTAAATTCTTAATTAAGAATATCTTGGAGCGAGCTCCGCTGTTGCGCTTGATTTATACCTCCGTACAGGATTTATTCTCTGCATTCGTTGGCAAGGATAAGAAATTTCATCGGCCTGTTGCCGTATTGGTGGATATAAACAATGATATTTGGAGGATGGGATTTCTCACGAATGACAAAATGAGTGAAATGGGACTGGAAGGAAAGGTTGCCGTCTATTTTCCGTTTTCCTATAACATTTCCGGTATTTTATATGTGGTGCCTGCTGATAGAATAAAACACCTTAGCATTTCACCAGCCGAAGCGATGAAATTTATAATATCAGGAGGCGTTTCTGAAATGGAGTTATTACAGGATAAACCCCTCTTGTAACTGACATATTTTCCTCCTAATTTTTTGGTGTGTTTTTTGTTGTAATAATTCTGTTAAATTTAAAATTGGAAGCTATGATTTGGATAATTTTTATAGGGTTTGCATTAATCAGTTGGTTGATTAGTAATCAATTGAAAAAGAGATTCGAGCAATATTCTCAAATTCCAACGGCAAACGGTATGTCCGGTAAAGAAGTTGTTGAAAAAATGCTGCGCGACAATAATATTTATGGAGTAAAAGTCGAATCCGTTGAAGGTCAGCTTACTGACCACTACAATCCGGCAGATAAAACGATCAATTTGAGCGAAGATGTCTACTACGGCAAGCATATTGCTGCAGCGGCAGTTGCTGCGCATGAAACTGGTCATGCTGTGCAACATGCTCAGGCATACTCTTGGTTGGGAATGCGCTCTGCGCTTGTTCCTGCTGTCAGTTTCAGCTCAAAATACATCCAATGGATTTTGCTAGGTGGAATTCTATTGATAAATACATTTCCCGCGCTACTACTTTTTGGAATTTTTATGTTTGCGATGACCACGCTCTTCAGCTTCATCACTTTACCCGTTGAAATAAATGCGAGTAACAGGGCCTTGATTTGGTTGAAAACAAGCGGAATAACAACCATTCAAACCCATGAAAAAGCGGAAGATGCGCTAAGATGGGCCGGATATACCTATGTTGTGGCTGCATTATCCTCTTTGGCAACTTTGCTTTATTATGTCTCAATTTATATGGGAAGAAGGAATTAACGGGATCTGAATTCCCCCGCTTTGTATTGCTACTACCTCCAAAACGATTGATTTAATCTCTATTCTGGTTAACGAGCGGAGCGCGCTTAAACTCGACATTTTGATCAAAATAATAGCGATAGGTTACATGCGTCTTGTAAATTGAACCGCCAATAAATTCAGCTACTTTCATCATTACCGGATTGAAATCTCCAATCCAATTTAACTCAAATGTTTTGTACTTGAAGGAAGGCATCATGATCCGTTTTTGAAAGAAGAGCACCAGAGCTCCCTCTACACCCTTGTTTTGAAATTCCGGTATAACGCCAAAAATGCGCCCAATAACTCGGTCAACTCGGTGCAAAATCTTGAAATCCAGGAAAAAACGCAATTTAGTATACCAGTTGAATTTACCCTTAAATTTTTTGGTAATCTGGCCGATATCCGGCATCATAATAAAAAAGGCAATGGGCTCTTCTTTGAAATAGCCGAAAATAATCAGCTTTTCATCCATGATCGGTTCCATCGATTTGAGTAACAGCAAGGCTTCCTCGTTCGTAATATCATTGGTGCCTGCAAATTTACTCCATGCTTTGTTGTAAATAAGCTTAAAATCTAGCGCAAATTGCGGATTTCCTTTCTCAATGAACTTAAACTCATAATCTGGATTGCTTAGAATCCGTTTAGCGGTTCTGTGTAAAACCGGATGAAGATCCGTTGTATCCTCGAAAGTTCGCTGGTACGTGTATTGATTGAAGTAATTTTTAAACCCGTAATCCTCAAATAACGCTTTGTAATAGGGGAAGTTATAGGGCATATTGAATACCGGTTCGTAAAATCCATCCACCAGACATCCCCAAAAGGCGTCTCTCATGCCAGGATTAATTGGCCCATCCATCGCCTCAATTTGATGCATTTTCAACCATTTCTTCGCGGTATCAAACAATAAAAAGGCAATTTTAGGATCATTAATGGAATCGAAAAAGCCTATTCCACCCGTTGGCATTTCGAATTGTTTGAATGATTCTTCGGTATAAAAAGCGGCAATTCTCCCCAAACAAACTCCGCTACCATCTTCCACAATCCATCGGATAATACAACCATTTCTCAGATGCTTGTTTTCATTCCTGTCAAAAATTTCATCCACACTCGCATCCAAAGGTCTGCACCAATTTGAATCATTACGATACAACATAACAGGGAACTCATTGAATTTCTTAATGTTAATGGCACTATTTACCTCAATTATCGTTGGAGTAGATGAAATAAGCATGTTTCTATTGGTTATGTTGAAAGTCCAAAAGTAAAAAAAACCCTTATTCATAGACTAAACTTTCTAAGATTTCCTGAAACCCACCTGCGCAACTTTAGCGAAGCCTTCGAAAAAACAAGGAATTCATCCAGGAGGTTAGGTTGCTATATTGTACATTTAGGAGTATTTTTGATGAATTAACATTAAATAGAATGAAAAGAACAATTTGGATTCCATTGATGATCGTTGCGGCAATTTTAATCATCGGAACCTCGCAGTATCCAAAATTATACATTGCCACCGGATATGGTGCAAAATGCATGGCCTCAGGCGTATTTGTTGCCGGAAGAGAGGCCGAGTTGGTCAAATCAAATGATTTGGATTATTCCATTGTGAAATTTACAACCAATAAAATCGATTACAATGAAAAAAGCGTCACCACCTCTTTGTATGGATTAGCCAAACAAATAGCAGTCTATCGCGAAGGGTTAGGCTGCTTTTTGGTCGACGAATCCCCTTCAGCAGAAGCATATCCTGCGCATTCGCTCCCAAAATCGGCCAATTCATCCTGGCGCAATCCTTGGCCGGATGGTGACAGGCGAAGTGATACAATTTTCGCCGAGATAGATTCTACTTCACTTCATCAAGCAGTAATTTCGGCCTTTGACGAGCCGGATCAAAAAGTTAAAAGAACGGCGGCTGTGGTCGTAGCCTACAAGGGTAAACTAATTGATGAACACTATTGGTTGGAACAGGGGATAACTCCCGAAACAAAACTCTGGGGTTGGTCCATGAATAAAAGCATTATCAATGCAATGGTAGGAGTTTTGGTTAAGCAGAAGAAGTTATCTGTCACAGCATTAGCTCCCGTAAGCGAATGGCAGAACGATAAAAGAAGGGATATTACCCTGAATGATCTTTTGCACATGAGCAGTGGATTGACTTGGAATGAGGATTATGGCGATGTTTCAGAAGCAACAACGATGCTCTACCGGGAACGAAACTGCTATCAATCAGCGATTTCTGCAACATTCGACAAAAAACCAAATTCAGAATGGAAATATTCGTCAGGCACAACCAATATAATTTCTGGTATCATACGAAGTTCCCTAAATAACGACAATGCCTATTTTGAATTTCCGTACACTGAAATATTCGGAAAGACGGGAATGTCCAGCATGACTTTAGAGACGGATGCGCATGGTAATTTCGTTGGATCCTCTTACGGATATGCAACGGCGAGAGACTGGGCCAAATTCGGTCAGCTCTATCTGCAAGATGGTGTATGGAAGGGAGATAGCATTCTACCCAAAGGTTGGGTAACCTATTCCAGTACGCCTGCTGATGCTGCGAACGGCGAATACGGAGCACATTTCTGGCTCAATCGCTCCAAAAAATTGGCTGATGTTCCTGAGGATATGTATGCATGTCAGGGACATAGAGGGCAACGGGTGTTTATCATTCCATCCCGCCAGTTAGTGGTGGTCAGACTAGGTTTTGCCGAGGATAATTTCGACTTCAACCAATTTTTGAAGCATATTTTAAGTTCAATTAACAAGACGAATAAATAGAATCCATTCAGGAAATCTTACAACCGATTAGTCATTTCATCCTAAATTTATACTTTTGCTTACTATGGCTTCTACATCCAAATTTTTGCCCCCGGAATGGTATCCACAAAGTGGAATTATGATGACTTGGCCTCACAAAAACAGTGATTGGATTGATCTTCTTGATGAAGTAGAAGATTGTTTTGTGCTAATTGCCAAAGAGATACTAGAAAACGAAAAATTATTAATCGTTTGCTCCGACAAGGAGGCTGTTTTATCGAAATTTGAGAAACCCTTTGCAGATAATCTAATTTTGGTCCGTCTGGATTCAAATGATACATGGGCCAGAGATCATGGGCCAATTACACTGATTGAAAACGGTATTCCGGTAGTATTCGATTTCCAATTTAACGGTTGGGGATTAAAATTTCCTTCCAACCTGGATAATCAATTGACGTCAGAATTGCTTAAAATGAATGTCTTTAAGAAGGAAGTTCACTATGAAAATAGGTTGAATTTTGTTCTCGAAGGGGGTAGTTTTGAGTCGGATGGCATGGGTACGATCCTTACCACCGAGGAATGCCTGTTATCCGTCAATAGAAATCAGCGTATGACGAAGCAGGAGATCGAAGCATACCTTATTGAAACGTTTAATATTCAGCGTGTTTTGTGGCTTTCGGCCGGCTACCTTTCCGGCGATGATACGGATAGTCATGTCGATACACTCGCTCGTTTCTGCAATGCGAATACCATCGCTTATGTGAAATGCGATGATCCTTCTGATGAGCATTTTCTTTCCCTTCAGCGCATGGAAGAGGAGTTGTTGGCTTTTCGCACCATCGATGGATCACCGTATCAGTTAATAGATCTTCCAATGGCCGAGTACGTAGAAGATAGCTTTGGGACAAGACTTCCTGCTACATACTCCAATTTTTTAATTGCGAATTCAAAGGTTTTAGTCCCATTTTATTCTACTTTTAAGGACGAGATCGCCAAAAATAGATTGCAATCCATTTTCCCCGACAAAGTAGTGGTTGGGGTAGAATGTTCAACGTTAATCAAGCAGCATGGTTCGCTTCACTGTGTCACCATGCAGCTTCCAATTGGTGTCTTGTAAAACAAGGCTAGTACAAACAGTTCAAAGGTCAATATAAAATGGTAAGAGTTGCGCTAATACAACAGGCTAATACCTCCGAATGCACGATTAACAGGGAAAAGCTGGCAAAAAATATCATCAAATGTGCGGCAGAAGGGGCAGAATTGATTGTTTTGCAGGAATTACACGATTCCCTCTATTTCTGCCAGTTGGAAGATCCGGCCAATTTTGATCTCGCCGAATCGATTCCCGGTAATTCGACTCATTTTTACAGTAGTTTGGCTTCCCAATTGCAGGTAGTGTTGGTTACTTCCCTTTTTGAAAAGAGGTCGCCCGGATTGTACCACAATACCGCTGTTGTTTTCGAAAAGGATGGATCCATTGCAGGAACTTACCGGAAAATGCACATTCCGGATGATCCCAATTACTATGAAAAATTTTACTTTACACCCGGCGATTTGGGTTTTCAACCCATTCAGACTTCGATAGGCAAATTGGGGGTATTGGTTTGCTGGGATCAATGGTACCCTGAGGCTGCCCGACTGATGGCGCTTGCCGGTGCGCAGTTGCTAATCTACCCAACAGCAATTGGTTGGACTTCCAACGATAGTAAAGAGGAGAAATACCGTCAACTGGACGCTTGGATTACCATTCAGAGAAGTCATGCGATTGCCAACGGTATTCCGGTGATATCCGTGAATCGTACTGGGCATGAACCGGATGTATCGTCACATACACAAGGCATTGATTTCTGGGGCAATAGCCTGGTGGTTGGACCTCAAGGGGAATTTCTCGCGGTTGCGCCACAGAATTCCGAAATCAACCTGATTGCGGATATTGATCTGAATAATTCAGAAAATGTGCGGCGATGGTGGCCATTTCTACGGGACAGGCGGATTGATGCTTACCAGGAAATCATCAAACGTTATATTGATTAATACCACCCTTTTTAGTTCTAATTAGGTATGATAAAAAGAGATAACAAATACGAATACATGCGATCGTACGCCAAATACTTCAGCTTGTCATTTCAGATGGTTGTCCTCCTGGTGCTTGGTGGTTTTGGTGGGAGGGCATTGGATCGATATTTTCAGCTTGAATCGCCTATTTTTGCAATTATATTGATTATTCTTGCTGCACTTTTGTCCTTTTACCTTTTTTTTAAAACAATATTTACTAAATAATTCATATTCAAGATATTCAACTATGCTAAATCCAGAGAAACGCTTCTTCCTTAAAAAAGCCCTCCTTTTTTGCCTGGTCCTAACCGGAATTTCGCTGTTACTTTTTGATACTTTCCTCAAGGCCTATTACCTCAAAATTTTTCCTGTTCAATTGGCCGTGATCTCCTTGGTCACTGTCATCAGTCATCTGAGGCTAATGAATGCTATAGAGCTGAATGTGAGGAGATTTAATACCGTATTTCTATCCATAATGTCCATTAAGTTATTCATTTATCTCACTTTTATTCTGGTTTGTCTGCTAATCGATCGCACACACGCCCTAAATTTCGGCTTAACCTTCTTGATTCTGTACGTTTTATTCACCCTGTTTGAAGTGACAGAAATTTCCAATTTTTTGAAAAAAAACACGAAATCTTCGAATTAAAAAATTAAATTTGACGCACAAAAATCCAGAAATGCTGAAAGTTTTAAGAATATTCATAATTGTCTCTGCAATAGTTTCGATATCATTTCTGAGAACAAACGCAGAAGAGCACACTGCCTCCGGAGTCGAACCGGCTGTTGAGAAATTTAACGCCAGCAAAATGATTCTGGAGCACATTGCCGACTCCTACGAGTGGCACATTGCAAAATTCGGCGATTTTCATCTAAGTATACCCTTACCGGTTATTCTATATAGTTCAAAGAGTGGCTTTCATCTATTTATCTCCAACAAATTCCATCATGGGACAGTGGCCTATTCCGGATTTAAAATTGCGGGTGAAGATTCAAAATACAAAGGAAAAATTGTTGAATTTGCATCGGATGGTTCGGAGATACGGCCTTTTGATTTCTCAATTACCAAAAACGTGGTAGCATTATTCGCAAGCATCATTATCTTGCTGGTCATTTTTATCTCTGTTGCAAAAAGATACAAAGAAGGGTACAATAAACCGCCGAAAGGAATTCAAAGCCTGCTGGAACCCATTGTTCTCTTCGTCAGGGATGATGTGGCTAAATCATCGATCGGAGAAGAAAAATACAGAACGTATCTACCGTATTTATTAACTATTTTCTTCTTTATTCTTATTAACAATTTAATGGGATTAATACCCATTCTTCCCGGTGGCGCTAATTTAACCGGCAACATCACGGTAACGATGATTTTGGCGCTATTCACCTTTGCAATAGTTCTTTACAGTGGATCCAAAGATTATTATACGCACCTTATCAATGCCCCCGGAGTACCTTGGTGGTTGAAATTACCCATTCCTTTGATGCCGATTGTGGAGATCCTGGGCGTCTTTACGAAACCATTTGTGCTGATGATCCGGCTTTTCGCGAATATCACAGCCGGCCACATTATTGCCTTGGGTTTTTACAGTCTGATCTTTATTTTTGGAGAAAGAAGCGCAATCCAAGGCTTGGGTGTATCTGTCGTTTCGATGGCCTTTACCATCTTCATGGGATTATTGGAATTACTGGTTGCATTTATACAGGCTTATGTCTTTACACTTCTCTCCGCGTTGTACATCGGAATGGCCTTGGAACAACACGATGAACATGCGGAAAAAAGTCATTAAAAGAAATTTGAATACGAAATATAGTACGATAAAATTATCATAGACAGCAATTTAATAACTTTAAAAAATAAGTTAACATGTTTACATTAG
>JBBQJE010000106.1:0-10955 GCA_038325635.1 Bacteroidales bacterium | reverse complement strand
TGTAGCGCAGAAGGAAGCCACCACTAAACAGCAAGTTCAAAAGGACTCAACTGCAACAGTCGATTTGCTTGGAGATTTGAATCAATCCAGTCAGGAGAAGACCAAATTGTTACCAGACAAGATTATTTTTACCCAACGAATTTTCTGGGGAGAAAAGGGACTCATGCGAAATTTCAATGCATTTGAACTTACTCCAGAAAAAAGACAGCAAGAATTGAAAGTAAGGAGAACAATGCTTGTTATGCACCAGATAATGGGCACGTTAACCTTGGGAGGTATGATTGCTCAAGGATTTGTAGGGGCAAAATTTTACAATCAATCTCAAGCACCAAACTACGATTATCACTTGAAAGATACCCATGAAGCATTGGCGGCAGGAGTGAATATAGGCTATTTTTCGACAGCGGCCTTGTCGTTGTTTGCTCCACCAAAGATGTTGAACGAACACAAAGGGTACAGCAGCATCAAAGTTCATCGTGCATTGGCAATTGTACATCTTTCCGCCATGATAGCCACTAATATTTTATCTGGACAATTGGAAGGCCCAAATCGGGACAAAATTAGACCATATCACCGTGCAGCGGCATTCACTGCTTTCGGAGCTTTCGCCGCCTCCATGATTGTCATCAAATTCTAAAGGAATTTCTCCTGCCGTTTAATCTGTGTAATCAGTGAAATCTGTTGTAAAAGGGAGGGGAATTTGTGTCAATTTGTGGTAAGGGAAGGGTTATATTGGTTCCTAAATCATTCTGAACGTTAAGGCTCGCCAAATTGGTATCCGCGAACGCTATCATTTTTGTTTAATCAACGTAAGCTATTAAAAAATAATATATTATGATAAAATCTTTAATATTTTTGATTGCCACCATTTTAGGTGTAGGTGCATCTGCACAGAATAAAGTAAAAGTCAATTCAGTTAAAGAGGAGACCTCTATTACATATTCGATGAATCATCCTCTGCATGCCTGGACAGGAGAAAGCAAAGAAGTCAACTCAATTATTCTGACCGACGAAACAAAGACGACCATTTTTCAGGTTGCCGTTTCAGCTAAAGTTTCCACCTTCGATAGTAAAAATGCGAACCGCGACTCTCACATGATGGAAGTTACAGAAGCGTTGAAATATCCAAATGTAACTTTTGTGAGTACATCAGTTACGATAGAGGGTGGTGATTTTACCTCCATGGGTAGTTTGACTTTTCATGGTATCAGTCAGCCGGTTGCCCTTAAAGGAAAATTGACCAAAGAAGGTAATAAGTTGATCTTCACTGGAGAATTCAATCTCAATATGACCCAATTTAAGATCGAGCCTCCGTCACTGATGGGAATTAATACGAACGACGATTTTAAGCTTGAGTTTAAAATGGTGTATCAATAGTCGAAACTGCTGCCCCCAAAAAATTCTCTCAATACCGAGGTTGGAGGAATCTCCGTTTCGGGTATAAAATGGAAGTAGGAGATGAAAATCAAGAGTCTCATGGCCTCAGAATACTCCGGCTCGTTCTCTTTTACAGATTTGAGAAGTGTGTTGGCGTATCTTTTCAAAACAGCCAGCTCATACACAAGTGCCGAATTAAACATGATATCAGCATTCTCCTGGTAAGGGAAAATGTGTTTTTCTTCCCCTCGGCGTACGCTTGGCCAACGCATGATGGTATTAGAAGCACTGTATCCTCTGTATTTAGCATCCCGAATCATACGACGTAACAGGCGATTGTCAGTCGTTGGAATATAGGTATGCTCATCGATAGAGATTTGCGTCAGAGCTGAGATGAAAATTTTGAAGGTGCTCTCGGGGGCAAGCATTGGGACTAATGCCGGATTTAATCCGTGAATTCCTTCGATAATCAGGATATCATTCTTCTCCATCGTTAAATATTCTCCTTTGAAAATCCGCTCTCCCAATTGAAAGTTGAAGTTAGGCATGTCTACCTGATCACCATTGAGAAGTTTAAGAAGGATCTGGTTAAAAAACGGAACATCGATTGCTTCCAACGCCTCAAAGTCATAAGCTCCATGTTCATCGAGTGGGGTATGAGCCCGATCAACGAAGAAATCGTCGAGCGAAATTTGAATTGCATGCAGGCCATTGACAGCAAGTTGCACACTAAGACGTTTGCTGAAAGTTGTTTTACCTGAGCTGGAAGGTCCCGCAATCAACACGATATTTACCCGATCGTGTTTTTCAGTAATGATGGTAGCAATCTCTGCAATTTTCTTTTCATGCAATGCCTCAGACACTTTGATCACATCCCCTGCTTGGCTTTTGGCCGTTATTTGGTTTAAGTGCGAGATATCTTTAACCCCCAAAAGACTGGCTCTCAGTTTGTGTTCCCTGAAAATACCAAAAAGCTTATCTTGTTCAACCGCCGGTTCCAATTCATCCATATTATCCGGTTTAGGAAAACGGAGCAGCAATCCGTCATAATACTTCTCTAACCCAAATTTGGTCACTTGTCCGGTAGAGGTGAGTTGATGTCCGTAAAAAAAATTGACGTGACCTCCTAGTTCGAAAATTGGAGCATAAAGTCTGCCATATTCTTTGAAGAGTTCTGCTTTTCTAGTAAGCCCTTCCTCTTGGTACATTTGGACTGCCTTTTCGGTATTTAAAGCCTTACGTTCGACCGGTAGATCCTTATCGATTAGCGTTTTCATCTCCTCTTTGATAAGCCATATATCCCCCTCCGTAAGTGGATGATCCAGTTCCTCGATGCTGCAATAATATCCTTTGGAGATAGCGTGATCGATTTTCAATCTGGCATCCGGCCAAAGATTTTTTAAGGCAACATAAAAAATAAATGAGAGTGTGCGCAGGTATATCCGCTGACCATCGCGGTTGGAATAATCGAAAAATTGGATTTGCTTGGGTTTCACCAATTCAAAATCCATCGGTTTTACCCGATTGTTCACGTAGGCACCGCAAATGGTTCCTTCCAGCACAATTCCCATTTTTTTGGCTATCTCGGCGAGCGTCGTTCCCAAGGAAAATGATTCGCTGGTACCGGTATTGATGCAATAAATTTCGATGTTCTTCATAGAGAAAATAATTAATGGAAAGTTAAAAAAAAGCCGCGTATTTATCGCGGCTTTTTTTTAACTTTCCATTAATTATTTCTTATTAATCTTGTTTTCCAATTCATCGAGCCGGTCATTAGCAGCATGAACCATCATGGTAATACGGACAAACGGACCGGCAATTAAAAATAGTGCCAATGAAACTGCGGCCATTGGATAATCTTTATAGATCAGACTACAAACCAAGCCTGACAGGCCAATCAATGCTGCAATAATACCTCCTGGTACTCCCAGCGGACATCTTAATTTTTTCTTTGTTTCCATGCTCAATACGATTTAAGTTTATTTATCAGATCTTGTTTCGAGGGTACTTCCTTGTAAACAATTTTATTATCAATTAAAAGTGTAGGCACAGCATAAATACCTAATTTCATGGTTCTGATCATACCAATTGGTAAATTTGCCAAGGTGGTCTCCAACTTGAATTTCTCTCCAAATTCTGGTAATACTTCCTGAAGCATTCTCTTTAAAACCCTGCAATTTGGGCAGGTGAGAGTGTAAAACATTTCGATTTTAATCGGTATACTATTCCTCATGTGGATTTTTAACGGGAATGTGTATGCAAAGTTACAATAAAATAAGGTTAAAGGCTAAAGTGAGCCCCGTGCAATTATTCGAAATTCGAATAAACAGAATGTTAATTCATACACTAAATTCTGATCGCGGCGTTCTATACTTTAGCCTTTAGCCTTTATCCTTCTAAGGGAGTTCCTCTTTCAAGTATTTAGCCGTATAGGAATTCTCATTCAGAATCAACTCCTCCGGAGTACCGAAACAAAGTAGCTGTCCGCCTTCGCGGCCTCCTTCCGGACCGATGTCAATGATATGATCGGCCATCTTGATTACTTCCATGTTGTGCTCGATGACGATAACTGTATTTCCTCTCTCAACCAATTTATCCAGAACACAAAGAAGTACCCGGATGTCTTCAAAATGAAGTCCGGTAGTTGGTTCGTCCAAAATATAAAGGGTTCGACCTGTATCACGTTTGCTCAATTCCGTAGCCAGTTTAACCCGCTGCGCCTCTCCGCCAGATAAGGTTGTAGAGGCCTGACCCAGTGTAATATAACCCAATCCAACTTCCTCAATAGTTTTCAGCTTATGCGCGATATTTGGAATATTTTCGAAGAAGGTCACCCCTTGTTGAATCGTCATATCCAGCACATCACTGATTGATTTACCTTTGTAGCGAATTTCCAGCGTTTCCCGGTTGTAACGGCGACCGTTGCATTTATCGCAATGGACATACACATCCGGCAAAAAATTCATCTCGATAGTTTTCAGTCCGGCACCCTCGCAAGCCTCACATCTTCCGCCTTTTACGTTGAATGAAAAGCGCCCCGGCTTGTATCCACGGATTTTCGCTTCAGGCAACAACGTAAAAAGTGTCCTGATTTCCGTAAATACCCCGCAGTAAGTGACCGGATTGGACCGTGGAGTCCGCCCGATAGGTGATTGATCAACTTGCACCACTTTGTCGAGATGATCGATCCCCTCGATGGCTTTATAGGGTAGCGGATCATCAATCGATTTATAAAAATACTGGCTTAAAATTGGCAGGAGTGTTTCATTGATCAAGGTTGATTTACCGCTTCCCGAAACGCCGGTGACACAAATAAATTTTCCTAGTGGGAAATCTACATCTATTGATTTTAAGTTATTACCGGAGGCTCCTTTAATTGATACTATCTTTCCGTTTCCGGCTCTTCTGCTCGCAGGAACAACAATCTCTTTTTGACCTGTTAAATATTGGGAGGTAAGCGTGTCAATTTTCAGCACTTCTTGTGGTATACCTGCAGCAACTATTTCTCCACCGAATCGTCCGGCATGCGGCCCCATATCAATCAGGTAATCAGCCTGCAACATCATGTCGCGATCATGTTCAACCACGATCACTGAATTGCCGGTATCGCGCAGTTGTTGAAGCGACCGTATCAGCCTCAGATTATCGCGGTGATGTAATCCGATGCTGGGTTCATCGAGGATATAAAGCACATTAACCAGTTGCGATCCGATCTGTGTGGCTAAGCGGATACGTTGTGATTCACCGCCGGATAGAGAAGCTGAAGGGCGATCGAGTGAAATATAGTTCAATCCCACATCCAGCAGAAAACGCAATCGTGTACTGATCTCTTTGTTAACTTCTGCGGCTATTTGCAACTGACGGGGTGTCATACGATCTCCAATGCCGGAAAAGAAAGAAGAGAGCTCACTAATATCCATTTGTGCGAGTTCGGCAATATTTTTCCCATCTATCTTAAAATGCAGTGGTTCTTTTTGGAGCCTTTGACCGTTGCAGTCAGGGCATCGGCACGTTTTGTGAAACTGATCTGCCCATTTTTGGGCACTCTTCGAAAGGTTGTCACCCTTTTGGTTCACAACATATTTGACAATACCTTCGTAAGTCATCATGTAATCGATAGAGTTTCCTAACGGCGAATTTTTTAATTGAATACGTTCGCCGGTTCCTTGAAGAATTGCATTCAGAATTTCCTCATCGATCTCTCCAACAGGCGTTTTCATGGTAAAATTGTACTTCTCGGCAAGTGCCTCAAGCTGCCAGAAAATTAGGGTGTTTTTGTATGGCCCTAACGGGGCAATACCTCCCTGAGCAATAGATAGGGTTGGATCAGGTACTATCTTGGCAAAATCAATTTCATTAATATTACCCAAACCATTGCATTTTTGACAAGCCCCCTTTGGCGAATTAAAGGAAAAAGTATGAGGAGCCGGATCGTTGTAGGAAATACCTGTTGTCGGGCACATCAGATGACGGGAGAAGTACCGGACCGTTCCGGCATCCGGATCCAGAATCATGACAATTCCTTCACCATGTTTCATCGCTCTCTCAAGGGATTCGCGCAGTCGTTTGCGGTCTTTATCTTCGACAACCAGTTTATCGATGACCATTTCGATCGTATGACTCTTGTATCGATCTACTTTATAACCATGTGTAAGTTCGACAATCACTCCATCGACACGGGCATAAAGAAATCCTCTGCGACGAATCTGTTCAAAAAGCTCCCGATAGTGCCCTTTGCGGCCTTTTACCACAGGCGCCAGCAAGATTGTTCGCTTGCTGTTGTAGTTTTCAATGATAAGATCAATGATCTGATCATCACTGTATTTGACCATTTTTTCGCCTGTATTGTAAGAAAACGCCTCTCCGGCTCTGGCGTATAGCAGACGTAAAAAGTCGTAAATCTCCGTTACCGTTCCAACTGTTGATCGTGGGTTTTTGTTGGTGGTTTTCTGTTCTATCGAGATAACAGGACTCAATCCGGTAATCTCATCGACATCTGGCCGTTCCATGTTTCCAAGGAAACTTCTGGCGTAGGCTGAAAAGGTTTCAATGTACCGTCTTTGCCCTTCCGCATAGATTGTATCGAAAGCCAATGAAGACTTTCCACTGCCGCTCAGTCCGGTGATGACAGTCAATTTATTTCGCGGAATAGAAACTGTTATATTTTTCAGGTTGTGCTCACGGGCACCCCTTACAATAATTTGATCTTCGCCGTCCATGGGAGTAGTAGTCAATTTTTCACCATTTCAAAGGTGCGTGTTCCGGGCTCGGGAATTTTAATCAGATAGCTTTTCTTCGCAGGATTTAACAAATAAGACTGTCTCAACCAAGGATTGAAATACTTCAGAATTTTGTAGTTTATGCCTTGTTGGTGCGCGTATACTGCAAGATTTGTAATGCTTCCATTCAAAGAAATCTCTTTGCATTTGAGAATCGGATATTTCTCCTCCTCTTTTACTTTAAAGCCATATTTTTCAGGATTTTCGAGAATTAATTTAAGTGCAAGGATACGATATACATACCTGGAAGTCTCATCATTCAAAAGCAGATCGAAATAATTCTTGCTATCCTGAAGCTCTGTCTGCCTTTTGATTCCGCTTATACCTGCATTGTACGATGCTGCCACAATGATCCAGCTGCCATATTGGCGGTAAGAATGGTTGAGATAGCGGCAAGCGGCCACTGTCGACTTCTCCATGTCATAACGTTCGTCAACTTCTGCATTGATTTCAAGGCCGTTTTCAATGGCTGCCTTTTTTATTAGCTGCCATAGTCCGGTAGCTCCTGCCGGAGAGACGACCTTTTCCTGAAATCCACTCTCGGCCAATGAAAGGTATTTAAAATCATCCGGAATATTATTCTTTTTGAGGATAGGCTCTATCAAATGAAAATAGCGTTTGGCCTTTTTAAGATAGAGTATTGTTTGCGATTGGAAATAGCTATTAACCAGCAATTCACGATCTAATGCTTCCCGTACATCAAAATTTTCAAGAGAAATTTTTTCACCCGCAAATTCAACCGTGCCAGGTATCTCGATCGGTGAATTATAGGAACGTGTAATTTCTGCTGGTTGAATTGGCTGTGCCTGTTTTGGACTTGAATTGATGAAAAGCCCGCAAGTAATAATGCAAACAGCTATAAGTGAGAAGAATGCGGCTAATTTTGGTAGAGATGATTTTTGTGTAAGCATCTTAAAAGTACTTTCGAAATTAACAATTGGATTAATTTGCAAAGATACTTCTTTCGTTCGTAGCAGGCAACGGTTTTTAGAACGAATACGCTATCCCCGTAAAGACACCCATCTGCATCGGTTTTACGTTGATAAGATCATTACTGCTTACTGAATGCATAAACTGCTTAACACGGGGCTCGATGGTTAATCTAAGATTATTACCCAGATCGTATCCTACCTCAATTCCGGCCGAACCTGAATAGAGAACGTTCCTAATATTATCTGTATTTCCTTTGGAAAGCAAAATCCCATTTTCAGTGACGGAGGCGAAGTTACCAACTAAAAAATTGGTACTTATTCCACCGGTGAGTCCAACCGAGATTTTTTTATCCATTAATTTGTAAGTTGCCTGGATCGGTATTTCAATGTACTTGAATTCCTGAGCAATATTCGATACGAAAACGTTACTCGTGCTTGTCATTGATTTCATTCCGTTCGAATAAACAATACTCGAAACAGCCGGCAAATTGAGCGAAACATCTCCCATCAGATTCGCATTTTTTTCTACCGGTTGTAAGTATATGATTCCTGAAGTATTATTTAACGAATAGCTGGAATGACTATCTTGCTTCATTTGAGAGAATCTGATCCCGGAACTTATGGAAAGTTTGTCATTTATCTTGTAGGAGGCGACCATCCCGCCGCCAACCGTATTTAGTGATTTGGTATCAACTCCTGACGAAGAACCTCCTGAAAGCATCGCTGTAAAGGTTCCGGAAATTTCAGCTTTAAGGCTCCACAAACCTGCAATTAAGGCAGACTTTTTCTCCTGCGAAGAATTATTCGAATTACCTGAATAGTAGCTGTAATTTTTCTGTTGATTATTGTTATGGATCGGATTCGATTTTTTCTTTGCAGACTCAGTGGCTGATTGATTTTTACCCTGACCATCTTGCTGTTGTTCCTTCAATTGATCAGAAGAGGCCAAAGACGGAGCAGTTTTCGGAGGTTCAGTTTTACTATTTGCAGTCGTTGATAAAGAATTCCCTGTTTTATTTTTTTGAATCGAATTAGCCTTGGATTGTTTTCCCTTAATATTTGAGGTAGCCTTTTCGCTTTGCTGGATATTTAAAGCAACTTTTGTATCAACTTTTTGTGTCGTAATAGCTGCTTTTTCTAATGCTTGCTGCTCCGTATCGCTTTTCAACTGAATTTGTTGAGAGATTATTGCATTAGGCAACGGTTTCTGGTCGATAGTATATAAGCCAGCCATCAAAATCAGTACGATAGCAGCGGCAATGCCAACGACGGCTTTGAACTGATTCAATCGTCTAACTTTTCGTTGTGAGATAATCCCCTCGCTGATCTGAGCCATAAGGCCAAACCGAGGAGTCTGTTCAAGACTTCCCAATTTCTCTCTA
Source organism: Bacteroidales bacterium (assembly GCA_038325635.1). GTDB lineage: Bacteria > Bacteroidota > Bacteroidia > Bacteroidales > Prolixibacteraceae > CAINVV01. The sequence goes on along the minus strand of JBBQJE010000106.1, from coordinate 1,985 downwards.
AAGAGCTGATCAATAGGATGATTATCTAATTTCATTTTATATTATTCGATTTCTTCTCTCCAAAATATTGTTCGACACTTTTCTGCAGGATTACTCTTGCCCTAGACAGATTTGATTTTGAAGTTCCTTCCGAGATTTTCATCATGTCGCCAATTTCCTGATGGGAGTAACCCTCAATGGCAAAAAGGTTAAACACCATTTTGTACCTGGGTGGCAATTCCTGAATAATGCGTAACAGATCCGTTGCAGTAATGGATGAAATCGTCTCCTCAACCCATTCTGTTGATTCATAAATTTTCATCTCCTCTACAGGGTAAAGCCGATCATGTTTTCTGAATTTCTCCAGAGCAGTATTGACCATAACCCGCCGCATCCAACCTTCGAAAGAACCTTTAAATTCGTATTGTTTGATCTTACTGAAAACCCGAACAAATCCTTCTTGAAGAATGTCTTCAGCCTCAGCAGAATCTCTGGCATACCTCAGACAGATTCCATACATTTTTGCCGAAAAAAGGTTGTACAGTGCGGTTTGAGCTGCACTGTTTTCCTCCTGGCATTTATATATGATCTCTTCTAATTGAGCCACTTTTAACAACTTATAATTGGTTTTGGAAAATTGTCTGTATTATACAAAAAATAATGTGCTCCAAAGTCTTTATGAGTTGTTAAAGAACGATTGGAAGCCTACAATGAATCATTTCTATCTATTTCTTTGATTGGCCACCATACTCAAGATGTGAGTATGGTTTAAATGGTTGCGTAAAGAATAGTGAATATTACAAAGTGCGAAGAGAAAATTTTTAACAGCTCTTTTTCGCACTTCGCATTATTCATTTATTTACCCATTAGTTCTTCTAATTTTTTTGCTAACTCATCTCCCCTTAGGTTTTTAGCTATAATTTTACCACCCTGGTCGAGCAGGAAAGTGCAAGGTATTGCAGTAACGCCATATCGCTGGGCAATTTCACTCTGCCAGAATTTTAACTCTGATACTTGATGCCAAATCAACTGATCATCTGCAATTGCTTTTACCCAAGCTTCTTTCTCACGGTCGAGCGAAACTCCTACTACATCAAACCCTTTATCTTTGTATTTTCCATAAAGCGCAACGACATTCGGGTTTTCGCGGCGACAAGGTTGACACCAAGCTGCCCAGAAGTCGATCATCACATACTTGCCGCGTGTACTGGAAAGAGTGAAGGTTCCTCCATCCGGTGTTGGCAAGGTAAAATCAGGTGCAAGCGAACCAACATCGGTGGTTCTCATTTTATCGGCAATTTTTTTCAGCTCCCCTACGTAAATTGAACCACGCACAGAAGGATCCAGAAAAGCAATGAGGGTATCGATTTCGGAAGCTTTAATCGTCTGCCCGAATTGCATCATTGCAATCAATGGCGACACAGTAGAATTTTTATGTTCCCGAATGAAATTTTTTGAATAAACAGCCAGGTTCTGAACCATGGCTTCGTAATCAATTTGAGCCTTTTTCATCCCTTCCTGATCGCCACTTGCCTGAGCGGCTCCATAACGCTGCTGCATTCCTTGTGCCTCCTTCGAAAGACTTGCCAACTCGGTCTGATACACTTTAAATTCCTCATTTGACTTTGACCCTTTTACAACCGATTTGTCCAAACTATCGCTATATGCCTCTACGGAGATGGTTCCGTTTTCTGCAAAAAACTGAGCAATCATTTGTTGCGGCCCCATCGCAATAACACGCAATTCAGGTAAGTCAGATTTACCCTTTAGCTGGAATTTACCTTTGGTGATGGTTGTTGAGTCTTCAGTGACCCATCTGCCATCAGCAAATTTCATCAGTTGAATTTGCCCGGTTTCTTTCCCTTTGATTTCACCGTTAACAACAAACTTGTCGGGTTTAGCGCAGGAGATAATACTACTAACTATCAACCCTAAAAATAATAATTTTTTAATCATCTGGCTTTCCATGTTTAAGGGTTGATTGTCAACCCGGGGTTTAATTGAAG
>JBBQJE010000105.1:0-11027 GCA_038325635.1 Bacteroidales bacterium | reverse complement strand
CGCATGTTGTCCAATCGTATCAGAAAAAGCTGATCTTGCTGTCACTTCCGGAGGCGGATATCCCCTGGATGCCACTTTCTATCAATGTGTTAAAGGTCTGGTGAATTGTATTCCGGCGGTCAAAGAATTGGGTCAGATTGTTGCCTTTGGAAGCTGCCTCGAGGGTGTTGGAAGCAAGGAATATGCAGCACTTATGGAAAAATATTCCGGAAAATGCGATCAGTTTATAGCTGACATTAAAGAGAACCACTTTTTCATCAAAGATCAATGGCAACTCCAGATGCAGATTAGGGTATTGAAGAAAATAGGACAACAAAATCTGCATTTTTATACGTCAAATATTCCAACAGAAACGCTGTCAAAGCTTTCTGTCAATGCACATTCAGTTTCATCAAGTGAAATCGAAAGCTTGATACAGTCCCGCATAAACAAAGCCGTTGAGGAGAAAAAGCGTATTTCAGTCTTCCCGGAAGGGCCCTATTGTTCTCCTGTATAGTTCAGACTTCATCGCTAAAAATTTGTAATTTAGCGCCTTCTGCAAATTAGTACAAATGAGATCTGTTGTATCATTATTGAATCGGTTTGGCCAACAATTTCCCGGTAGGAAAGGCTTCTCTTTAGGCTTACTTGTATTATCACTTTCCCTTTTGCTATTTTCTGCGCTGAAAGTAAATGCCATTGATGTTGCCAACAACCTTAGTTTTGATTTTTATTCGCAAGAGCATGGATTGTCCAATAATCAGATTCATTCTGTTTTACAGGATAAAAAGGGATGGATGTGGATTGGAACCTCTCAGGGAGTTTGCCGGTTCGATGGATATCGTTTTACCATATTTAAAAATGATCCGGATGATTCGACCAGTCTGAAAGGCAATCTAGTACGGATTATTTATGAGGATAGCAAAGGTCAGTTGTGGATAGGCACAGAAAATGGAGGACTCAATAAATTTAACCGCAATAAGGAAACATTTGAACACCCTTTTTATCATGATAAGGAGGCTTTTTTGAAGGACGTTACCGTTTCCTCCATAGAGGAAGACAAACTGGGCAGTTTATGGATTGGGACTGAATCCAGGCTATTCAAAATTGTAAATGGCAACAGTATTACGATTGTTAAGCCTGCCAATCGGCCAGAATTTGCCGAATATTTTCGTGTTTTACGGACAGATCACTCCGGACGAATTTGGATTGGAACTAATCGCGGACTTATAGTGTACGATCCGGTATCCAATCTGGCTGAACAGGTTAATCTCAAAGGATCTCGCACGAACGAAGAAATTTGGGAAATCCTTCAGGATAATGATGAAACTATTTGGGTTGGTACTTACGCAAGTGGGATGTACGGTGTAAATGCAACTTCTTTGGATACACGTCAAATCATAATTGATTCGGATAACGACCGCAGCAACACCGTTCGAGCCATCTCAAAATCCCCAAATGGAAATTATTGGATAGGAACCAGGGGAGGGCTCTATCTGTATGACAAACTGAAAGGTGCAACTGCAAAATATTACCATGATGATCGGGAACCCAAGAGTCTGGTTAATAATTCTGTTCTTTGTATTTCCAAGGATGCAAAGGGCAATATGTGGATTGGTACCCGCCAGGGATTAAACCTACTGGTTGAGGAACGAATTAATATCCGGGGATTTAAATCCATGCCGGGAGACGATCGGTATTTGAATAATGGAGAAATCTATTCCTTCTGGATGGATAAAGTTGGAGATCTTTGGATTGGTACTGAAAATGGCGGTATCAATATTTTGAACAGGCAATCCGGTCGATTTAAATACCTTGAACCGATTAAAAATAATCCTAATTCGCTATCCAGTAACTGTATAAAAGCATTTTTAGACGATGGCAAAAATAATCTGTGGATAGGAACTTATTTGGGTGGATTGGATGTTTACAATCTCCAGTCAGGCACATTTAAGCATTTTAGAAATAACCCTTCAGATCCTAACAGTTTGTCAGACAATCGAGTATGGTCTTTGTTGCGAGATAGTAACAACGATATTTGGGTTGGCACGTCGCGAGGATTGGATAAATATGTTCCGGCGACTGGTACTTTCATCCATTTTAATAATTTGGTGATTAATCAGCAGGTGAATTGGCTGGTGGAGGATCAGGATCATTGTCTTTGGATAGGAACAGACCGATTAGTCATTTACAATCCTAAAGATCAAAAATATACAACATTGGATGAGTCCACTAGGTCGGTATTGGAAGATTCAAAGAATCGCTTTTGGGTAACTACGCTGACACATGGAATTGCACTTTATTCGAAAGAGAAGGGTGTTATTCGCTACTATAATGAGAAGAGTGGATTAGCTAATAACCAGACTCTGGCGATATTAGAAGACGACGAACATTTTTTGTGGATCAGCACGACGAACGGTCTTTCCAAGTTTGATCCGGACAAAGAACGATTTCACAATTTCTCTACCAACAATGGTTTTCAGAACGATCAGTTTACCTACGGAGCCGCCTATAAAATGCAATCCGGCGAATTGATTTTTGGCGGTATTTCCGGATTTAATATATTTAATCCGGCAAAAATTAAGTCGGGCGATTATTTTGCACCCATCGTTTTTACTGATCTTAAGATATTGAATAAGAGCGTAAAAATCAGTCAGGATGCCAAGGGAGTTCTCCAAAAAGGCATTTCTGAAACGGAAAAAATTGAATTGAAATACGAGCAGAATTCGATTGAAGTCGAATTTGCATCGTTTGATTTTGCGAATATCATGGGAATTCAATATTCCTATTACCTGGAAGGTTTTGATAAAGATTGGAATGAACCGTCTGATAAACGTCTGGCAACCTATACGAACCTTAATCCCGGGAGCTATACCTTACATGTGAAAACAGTTTCGATGGACAGGCAGCAAAGTAATACCGTACCAACTTTAAAAATCACGGTTCTTCCACCCGTTTGGCAAACATGGTGGTTCCGCTTTTTAATAATTTTCACAATTTTCGGATTGATCTTTTGGCTAATATATTTCCTTCAAAATCGGGAAAAGCTGAAGCATAATCTGGTATTTGAAAAGATTAAAGCAAAAAAATTGCATGAGCTAGATATGATGAAATTGCGATTTTATACCAATATTTCTCATGAAATCCGAACTCCCTTGACCTTGATACTTGGTCCGTTGGAGAAACTTAGAAATAATACTATTCCTGAAAAGGAGATTAAGAGCCACGTGGAAGTGATGCATCGGAATGCGAATCAATTGCATCAGTTAATCAATCAACTGCTTGATTTTAGAAAGATGGAATCGGGTAATCTAAAGTTGGTACTTAAAAGGGGAGACTTGGTCTCTTTTATTTCAGGAATTGTTAGTTCTTTCACAAAATTTGCGGAAGAAAAGGAAATTGAACTCAAGTTTAATTCCTTAAAAAAGGAGATAATATCCAATTTTGATGAAGATAAAATTGGCAAAATAATGAACAACTTATTATCTAATGCTTTAAAATTCACAGCCAAAGGAGGGAAGGTCGTAGTTAATATTTCGCTGGTTTTTGATACAGAGGATCAGGAAACTCCTAATGAAACCTCCGAAAGAAGAATGATTGAAATTACCGTAAAAGATTCCGGCATCGGAATAGAACAATCCAACCTGGAAAAAATATTTAACCGATTTTTTCAGGTGGACGATAATTCCACACAAACTGGTACAGGAATTGGTCTGGCTCTTACCAAGGAATTGGTAAAACTGCACAATGGAAAGATTTTCGTTACCAGTAAGCCCGGAAAGAGCTCCAAATTTACCGTTCAGCTGCCTTATGATGAAATAAAAACCATTGATTCAGTTGAGGATGGATCCCTATCTGAAAGTGCCGGAGAGCATTTGGCCGGAGCCTTGCCGGACGAGTTGACAAATGAGCAAACAACCGGCGGACAAAAAATCATGCTAATCGTGGACGACAATGCCGATGTTCGTTATTTCATTAAGTCGCATTTTTCTGCAGGATTTCAAATCGTAGAAGCTAAAGATGGGGTAGAAGGGTGGAATATCGCGCTCAAAACAATCCCCAATATCATCATCAGCGATGTAATGATGCCGGATATGGACGGATTTGAGTTTTGTCGCAAAATCAGAAAAGATGAGCGTACCTCACATATTCCGATCCTGCTACTTACGGCCTTGGGTTCACGAGAGCATGAGATTGAAGGATTAAGTCAGGGCGCAGACGATTACATCACCAAACCTTTCGATTTAGTCATTCTGCAAACAAAAGTCGAAAATATTCTGTCTGTAAGACAATCGCTCAAGCAAAAATATTCAGGTGAAATGATGTTGCAGCCCAGAAACATATTGCTTAGCTCTCCTGATGAGCGTTTTTTGCAAAAGGCAATCGATGTAGTCGAGAATAATATTTCCGATCCGGATTTGGATATTGATCGATTCGCGGCTGAAATTGGGGTAAGCCGTATGCAGTTGTATCGAAAACTACACGCACTTACCGAGATGACGGTGAAAGAGTTCATTCGGAGTATCAGGTTGAAAAGAGCAGCGCAATTGTTGGTTCAGAAAAAGATGAATGTCTCTGAAGTTGCTTATGCTGTTGGATTTAGAGATTTGTCTCATTTCAGAAAATGTTTCCGCCAGGAATTCAATATGAGTGCAACGGAATATTTGGAAAAAAACGGATAGCTTTTAGACACAAAATCCCCCCGCTTTTTGGTACGTATAACCCGCTTCCGGTACGTCTGACCCTCCTTTCTGATATCTATTTTGAACCTTTTCCAAAGTATCGAATGTAATTTTACATCGATCGCTAGCAGAAAAAAAATGGAGAAAATCAACAAAAAACTTAATAGAGTTAATTGGATCATTATAGGCATGACTGTTTTGTTAACAGCCATACTGACTTTTTTGATTATTTCCATCTTGTGATTTTTTGCGGCAACTTATGAACTGATAAAATTTTTTAAGGTAAAAAAATGAAAAAACTTGGTACTTTCTTCCTTTTTGTTCTGATACTGTCTCATCTATTTCCGGCGAATTCCCAGAGCAAGAAAACTTCCGGTCTCGAGATGGCTGTTAAAATGGCGGAATCGGAAATTAAGCAATTTCCTGAGCCCTGGACGGTCGATTTTAATCCAAAACCGATCTGGAATTATACCCAGGGATTAATTGCCCAATCCATGTTATTGGTATGGAATCAAAATAGAAATGATGCCTTTTACAATTATGCAAAGGACTATGCAGATAAGTTGATCGACGCTAATGGCGAGATTTCAGGGTACAAAATTGACGAGCATAATATTGACGCTGTAAATTCCGGTAAATTTCTTTTTGAGTTGTTCGAAAAAACAAAGGATGAAAGATACTGGAAAGCAATTATTTTTCTGCGCGAACAATTAAAGGTACAACCCCGAACTTCTGAAGGTGGTTTTTGGCATAAGCAGCGTTATCCAAGTCAAATGTGGTTGGATGGATTGTATATGGGTTCTACTTTTTATGCACAATATGCAAAGGTATTCAATGAGCCAGCGATTTTTGATGATGTTGTCAATCAGTTTGTTGTTGTGCATAAACACACCTATGATACAAAAACAGGCTTAAATTACCACGCTTGGGATGAGAAAAGACAACAGCCGTGGGCCAATCCTGAAACTGGCTGTTCTCCCAATTTCTGGAGTAGGGCAGAAGGCTGGTACGCCATGGCAATCGTTGATGTACTTGATTTTCTTCCACAAACACATGCAGGTAGGCCAAAATTAGTGGCCATTCTGAATCAGGTAGTTACCGGGATTCAGAAGTATCAGGATGAGAAAACCGGTCTTTGGTATCAGGTTTTAGATCAGGGCGGAAAAGAAGGAAATTATCTGGAAGCAACAGGGTCTTCCATGTTTGCTTATGCATTGTTGAAAGCTTCCCGCAAAGGATATATCGGCAGCGAATACAAAGCAATCGGAGAGAAAGCATACAAAGGAATTCTTGATAATCTGATTCAGAAAAATGAAAACGGAACAATTAGCCTGACAAAATGTTGTTCGGTGGCCGGACTTGGCGGAAATCCCTACCGGGATGGTTCTTATAAATATTACATTTCTGAGCCTGTGAGAGACAATGACCCGAAAGGTGTCGGCCCTTTTATCATGGCTTCACTTGAGTATAATAGCAAATAAACATTCTAATAGTTAAACAAACGTAACAATTCTTTATGATGAAACGAGCAAACCAACAATTCAAAAACATGGAAAATGGCTATTCCGGCGAGTTCTATCCGGCCAATAAAAAGGCAAGTTATTTCCGGGTAAAAATGAAGCAAAGTTTTCTTGGAAAGGTTAGCCTGCTAGCACTGTTTGTAATTTTGACCGCGGCACAACTGTTTGCCCAGAAAGTGACAGGTTTAGTGACTGATGAAACAAACACGCCAATGCCAGGCGTTAACGTCGTTGTGAAAGGAACGACAAACGGTGTGATCACCAACATGGATGGTCAGTATACGATTACTCCCGGTGATTTAGCAAAAGATGTACTCTCTTTTTCATTTATTGGATATGAGAGTAAGGAAATTAAAATTATCGGACAAAAGGTAATTAATGTACAACTAAAACCTTCAACCCTCGTCATTGAAGAGGTTGTTGCCATTGGATACGGAACAGTTAAAAAACGCGATGTAACAGGTTCTGTTGCTTCTGTTTCTGGCAAACAAATTGCTGCAATTCCAGTCGCTAATGTGGCACAAGCCCTCCAGGGACGACTTCCTGGAGTGAATGTAAGTTCCCAGGACGGACGCCCTGATGCGACTATTTCCATTCGCGTGCGTGGGGGAGGTTCTATCTCACAAAGCAATGACCCGCTCATTTTGATTGACGGTGTACCCGGTAATATCAGTGATGTTCCATCCGACATGGTAGAAAGCATTGACGTGCTTAAGGATGCTTCATCAACGGCTATTTTCGGTGCGCGTGGTGCCAATGGGGTAATCCTTATTACCACAAAAAGAGGCAAAGCAGGCGACGTTACGGTTAGCTACAGCGGTTATGGCAAATTCAATACCCCAACCGGATATCAGTCCACTTTAAACCCCTACGACTACTTAACAATGAAATGGGGGCTTCTTGATGTTTATTTTGGAGCAACGTATACCCAGCCATTCCAAAAGATGTTTGGAATAGGAGCTTACACAGGAAGTAACACTGCTGGAATAGATGCTTACAAAAATGTGTCACAATACAACTTGCAAAAGGAGGTTTATAACACTTCGTTCTCGCACAACCATGACCTGACCATTACCGGTGGAACCGATAAAACAAAGGTTATTTTGGGATTAAACTACCTGGACGAAGAGGGTATGAAGCTGAATTCCTATTCCAAAAGGGCATCGGCTTCGTTTAGGTTGGATCAAAAACTGGGGCAGAATCTGGACTTTAATTTAGATTTACTGTACACCGATAAAAATTCGGTGGGTAGTGAAAGCACAACCAGTGGTTTAGGTTCGACCCTCTCTGGCGCATACCGTTTCCGTCCGATGGCTAAAAGTGATATAAAAGGTGATCTCGCTTACCTGGGCGATCCTTCGATGGGTGAAGAGCAGTTTGTTATGGACGATATGTACAACGCTGTGAATATCATCAATGACCGTGAAAACCTGAATATGACACAATCGCTGCGTGGAACTGCCGGTTTGAATTGGAAAATTATAAAAGGTTTAACTTATCATACCGAATTGACTTTGAGCCGTGGTAATACGCAAATCCATAACTGGAGAGGCCCTACTCCTGCCAGCGGTAACGAGGTAAACTACCTGAACAGTAATGGAACACTTCAATTTTCAGGCGATGCTGACTATAGAAAGAATGATGCCAGGTCTATGCGATGGGTGAATACTCTGGCGTATGAATTAAAACTGAAAGAGATTCACCGGATCAATGTTTTACTTGGTCAGGAGGTCACTAACTCAGGCGGAAGCAGTATGCAGATCTCTGGTCAAAAGTATCCTGCCAATTTCACCAAGGATAATGCCTTTGCCATGATCTCACAATATGGATCAAACCTGGTAATTAATTCAGGTGTAAGTACGCCAAACCGTCTTCAATCTTATTTCGGCAGAGCAAACTATTCGCTTCTCGACAGATACTTGTTTGCTGTTACCTTCCGGGCTGACGGTTCTTCAAACTTCTCTCCCGAACATCGTTGGGGATACTTCCCTGCCGGTTCCGTTGCATGGCGTATTACGGAAGAATCTTTTATGAAAAGCAGTAAATGGCTTAACGATTTGAAACTTCGTGTATCTTATGGCACGGTCGGAAATGATGCCATCAGTGCCAGCCAATGGTCGCAATTGTGGGCAACTACAACTGATACACGCTGGCAGTATGGTCTGAATAAGGTACTTCAACCTTCTTATGACCTGGCATCTGCCCAATTGTCAAACCGCGATTTAAAATGGGAAACAACTATTACGCGTAACATTGGTCTTGATTTTTCACTGTTTAACCATCGTTTGTCGGGAACTGTCGACGTATATAAAAACAGTACCAAGGACTTGTTAATGCTTGCCGACATTCCGTCTATCACCGGTTTTACGACCAGCTATGCCAATATCGGGCAAACTAGTAACAAAGGAATTGAAATCTCTCTTACCGGAACGATTTATAGGAGCAAGGATTGGAACATAAGTGCCAGCGGTAATATCAACTTTAACCAAGGCAATATCGACAAATTGGCAGATGGGATGCAAAGTGCTTACGGAACTCAGTTCCTGCAGTCCGGAATTCCGAGTTCAGACTATAAATTAGTTGTAGGTAAACCTGTTGGTATAGTTATGGGTTACCAAATGGATGGCAAAGGATATTATACACCCGACGATTTCACTTTCGATGCAGCAACAAGCATTTACACGTTAAAAACAGGAGTAGCAGATCTATCAAAAGCATTTGTCTCTTATCGTGCTGGTTTGGTCCCTGGCTCTCAGCAAGCTTATCCCGGGTTACCAAAATTTGTAGATACGAACAAAGACGGCGTTATTGATGAGAAAGACTATGTCGAAATTGGGAACATGAATCCCAAAAACACAGGCGGTTTAAATGTCAACATTACGTATAAGAACATCGATCTTGGCATGTATTTTAACTGGAGCTACGGCAATCAAGTCTACAATGCCAATAAGTTGGCAACACTTTATAACATTAACAAAGGTGGAGGTCTCTACGGAAATAAGCTGGCTATCGTGAAAGACTCCTATACGAATTACCAAATTCAGAACGGGAATCTAGTGAAGCTTACAACGCCCGACCAGTTGAATGGTGCCAACGTAAATGCAACAGTGCCTTCGACCTACCTGCAACAAGGCTATGTTTCCAGTATTGGTATTGAAGATGGTTCATACCTTCGTCTCAATACAGTAACCTTGGGCTACACCTTTCCAAAACAGTTGTTAAGCATGGCTAAAATAAGTAACCTCCGCTTATATGGATCTATCTATAATGCATTTACACTGACAGGTTATTCTGGACTTGACCCTGACGTTAATTCTAGTCCAAACGCAAATAGCGCCCGTTATCCGACTCCCGGGCTCGACTGGGGAACCTATCCTCGTGCCCGTCAGTTTGTAATTGGATTAAATGTTACTTTCTAAATCGTTTAAAATGGAAATAATCTTAAAAGAAAAACAAGTATGAAAAAAATAGTTATATATCTATGTTTGGGACTGTTGCCGTTCATTTTTAACGGGTGCAAAGATTATCTGAATGTATCGAATGCTGGTCAATCCGATGATGTCTTTGTCATGTCAAGTCCCGCCGAAGCATTTAAAGCACTATCCTGGGCCTATGCCGAATATCGCCAAAATGCGGCTGCAGGAGGAAACTACAATTGGCAAGACCCGCTGGGATCGGATGCTGAATACATGAGTGAATATCCTTCCGTAAACAATGTTATTGCCAGATTGCAACCCGGTGCAACTGCTATAACTTCAGCAGCTGGCTTATACAATAGTTTGAACGTTACCCTTGCACGCGCTAGTCGTATTGTCGATTTAATAGCAGAAAAGGCTGAATATCAGGCAGATGCCAAAGGTGGTATTCCTACCAGTTGGACGCAAATTTATGGTGAAGCTGTAACCTTAAGGGCATTTTTTGCCTTTGAATTGGTTCGTCATTTTGGTGATGTTCCCTTTGGTTATGAGAACAAAATCGTGACCGAGTACACACTTACTTCACGCTTTGATATTATGGATAAAAGTATTGCCGATGTCAAAGCCGTGGAAGGAAAAATGTTCGTATTAGGTCAAGGTGGAATTACGGCCGAACGAATCAGCCGCACTTTTGCCAATGCACTAATTGGTGAAATTGCGCTCTATGCAGGAAGTTGGCAAACCATACGTACCGATGTAAAGGGATTGTATGGTAAGGTAACGTTTGTTAATAAAGGTACGGATGATGCATCGTGCGTGTATGCACGTCGTTCGGATTATCTTGACTTTATTAAGGTGGCAGAACAATACCTGAATGTAGCGGTGAATACCCAAAGCGGAACTGCAAAGTTGATTACATCCGATACCAGGCCCGTCAATAACCCTTTCCAAAAACATTGGCAAGAAGTCAACTCAAGGAGAATTAGTCAGGAATCGATCTTCGAAATAGGCTGTGTCCCAGCTATTGGCAACTGTGAGTATGGATACAGTATGGGACGTCCCGGCTCCAATAGTTCGGTCAACGCCTATTTAAATACTTTTGCTGCGGTTCGTATTGTTCCTTCGTTCTTCTATAATTCATACGAAACTGGTGACATGCGTCGCGACGTAAGTATGGTTATTACAGGGAGCAATGCAGCTACCGGACAAGAAAACCTGATTCCACTTGGCGTGGGTACACGTATTGGTGGTGGTGGCCCAAGTACCAACAAATGGGACAAAAATCGAGGCGATGTACCCTTATACCCCAATGCAACATTTCGTGGCTCAGGTATTAACTACGTCATTTTGAGAATGGCCGATGCGATGCTTTTACTTGCCGAGGCAAAAGCAGTCGCCGGAAGCGATAATGCAGGTGCAATCGCGTTGGT
>JBBQJE010000104.1:0-11176 GCA_038325635.1 Bacteroidales bacterium | reverse complement strand
TTGTGGACCTTGGAAGACATGGATAAAATCGCTTATCATCTTAAAGAAAAAAACCCCAAAAATGCCGTGGTTGTGGGCGGCGGATTTATTGGTCTCGAAATGGTGGAAGCATTGGTTAAGAGGGGTTTGAAAGTGAACGTTGTGGAAATGATGCCACATGTGATGGCTGTTATGGAAGCTGAAACGGCTGGATTTATTGAGCAGGAAATGCTTTCGTATGGAGTTGAAATTCACACGGGTACAGGTGTTACTGAAATCAGGCCCCAATCTGTGCGACTCGACAATGGGAAGATACTGGATGCCGATATGGTTTTGCTATCAATTGGCGTTCGTCCAACACTACAACTAGCCAAAGAAGCGGGTCTCGAAATTGGAGAAGCAGGCGGATTACTGGTCAATTCGAAGCTTCAGACTTCCGATCCTGATATTTTTGCTGCAGGCGATATGGTTGAAATTGAACATCGCGTTAACGGCAAAAAAGTACGGATTCCTTTGGCTGGACCAGCTAATCGTCAGGGACGAATTGCTGCAGAAAACGCTCTTGGTGGAAACCACGAATACAAAGGTTCTATCGGAACTTCGGTCGTGCGCGTTTTCGAGGCGGTGGCAGGGATAACGGGTCTCTCCCTAAAACAAGCACGTGCCGCAGGAATCGATGCTGATGCTGTCGTTGTCCACAAAGAACATCATACCGCTTATTATCCAGGGGCTGAAACGGTAACGGCCATGCTTGTTTATGAACGTGGCACGGGTATTATTCTCGGCGGACAAACGGCAGGATACAAAGGCGCAGATAAACGCCTCGATGTAATTGCAACTTCAACAGCAGCTAAACTGACAATTAGTGATCTGGCGGATATTGATTTTGCCTATTCCCCTCCTATAGGAACTGCCAACGACGCAATTAACATGGCTGCATATACCGCAGAAAATCGGATTTCAGGATTCAGTCCATCCATAACAGTTTCAGAACTAGATGCCTATGTAGATGGAAAAAATCCAATTTTTGTTGATGTTCGGGATGTCTTCGCCTTCGAAAAAAGTCATGTAAAAGGGGCCATTCATCTGCCTTTGGAACTATTATCACAACAAATTAAGGCCATTCCTGCAAATCGCCAAGTGGTAGTTTATGACGAAACAGGCAAGAAAGGTCATCAGGCGCTTCGTATTTTGATTGGCGCTGGTTTTACAGATGTCACCAATATTTCAGGAGGACATCTATCGCTGCAACGTCAGGCAAGAGCTGTTGGCTTTAAACACCTTAAGATTAATCTTTTACCAATTGAGGCAAAATCTTTCAACGAAGAATCGTTAAAGGACGAAGCTGAAAAGGCCGTAACTGTAAAAGTTGACAACTCACCAATTGTTGTCGATGTACGTACACCACAAGAGTTTAGAGGGGGAGCCTATCCCGGGGCAATAAATATCCCGCTGGATGATCTGCAAATGCGCATCGGGGAATTTGGCAGTATGTCCAGAGAAATAACTCTTTACTGCGCCTCGGGCGCACGCTCGGCTTATGGGCAAAGAGTATTGGTTCAACATGGATTTACCAATGTAAAAAATGGCGGCGGAATTATGCAAATGATGAGCCGGAGATAATTTTTGATCAATTTTTTTGTCAACTATGAAAAATGTTTTAATCCTGGGCGGCGGTTTCGCCGGAATTCAGACTGCCATTGAGCTTCAGAAAAGTGGCGAGTTTAAAGTTACTATAGTGTCTGATCGCGATTACCTTTTTTTATATCCCATTTCGATTTGGGTTCCGGTTCGTCAAATCAACTTTGAAAACGTTAAAGTGCCACTTGCCAAAATTCAGAAAAAACATCCGTTCGAAGTGGTGATTGATACCGTGAAAGAAATTCATGCTGCCGACCGCTCTGTTGTTTGCGAAAGCCACGTACTCAACTACGATTATCTGGTTGTTTCCTTTGGGGCAGATAAAATGAAGCACAAAGGGATTGAAAATACTTTGTCGATTTGCGGTAAGCCTGAAGTTTCCTTGGCTATCCGCGATGGAATTGATCAATTAATCGAGCGTGGCAGCGGGAAGATCGCTGTCGGCTTCGGAGGAAATCCAAAAGACAAGTCAGCCGTTCGTGGCGGACCGGGATTCGAGTTAATGTTCAATATCCACCATACCTTGAAAAAGAAAGGGATCAGAGAAAAATTTGATCTTACATTCTTCGCTCCAATGGAAGAACCGGGCGCAAGGATGGGCAAAAGTTCATTGTCCCTGCTGAATAGACTGTTCGATAAATATAAAATCGGGAAACGTTTTGGCAAAAAGATCACTGAATTTGAAAGCAATTCTGTTGTTTTTGAGGATAACTCAAAGCTTGAGGCTGATCTGATATTATTTATCCCTGCATCTGCCGGACATAAGGTTCTGCAGTCGAGCGATTTGCCCTTATCAGAAGCCGGATTTATCAAAATTGATAACAATTGCCAAGTGGAAGGTTTGCAAAACGTCTTTGCAATTGGAGACATTGCTGCCTTGGAGGGACCGGAATGGACTGCCAAACAAGGCCATATCGCCGAATTGATGGGTCGCAATGCGGCATTTAACATTCTGGCTATTGAAAAGGGGTCAGATAAACGGAAGGGTTATCAGGAAGCACTTAATATTATTTGCGTCATGGATACCGGTGATGGTGCGGCGTTCGTCTTTCGTAATGATATCCGGTCGTTCTTCATACCTCTCCCAGTTATTGGTCACTGGATGAAAAAAGGATGGGGAGTGTATTCAAAGTGGACGAAAGTTGGAAGGTTTCCACGTTTACCAGGCATATAACATTTAAATTCCCAAACAGAAGTTCAAAATACACACAAGAGGAATTAACAGGAACGATGATATCTTTGCAACTAAATTAAAATTAGAATAATGAGTGAATTCGACGATAGAGCCCGTACCTGGGATGAAAATCCAATGCATTTGGAACGTTCGCTGGCCATAGCCTCCAAAATGGAAGAAACCATTCCATTAGTAAAAGAGATGAAAGCGCTGGATTACGGAGCCGGAACGGGCATTCTGAGTTTCCTTTTAAGCGAAAAACTTGGTCACATTACCATGATGGACAACTCAACCGAAATGGTGAAAGTGATGGAGGAGAAGGTCGTTCAAAGAGATGCTAACAACCTCTCTCCAATTTGTTTCAACCTAGAGAAAGAATTCTCCGACCAGAAATACCATCTTATTTTCAATCAGATGGTTCTGCATCACATTAAGGATGTTAAGAATATTTTTGAAGTTTTCTACTCCATGCTCCTGCCTGGTGGCACTTTAGCTATCGCGGATCTCTACACCGAAGACGGATCCTTTCACAGCGAAGGTTTCGATGGTCATTTGGGGTTTGATCCGGAACAACTTAAGGAGCAGCTTCTTACTGCCGGATTTAGAACTGTTAACTTCGAAGAGTGTTATCAGGTGAAAAGGCAAGTTCCGGGTGAGTACACCAGAGCTTATCCCGTCTTTCTGCTTACTGCCTCAAAATAGGCATATAAAGATTAACCGCGGAGTTCGCGGAGGAATTTCGCAGAGGACGCGAAGTAGTTTTCAAAGAAACCCAGAGAAAAGAAAAAGAAATCAGATGGAAAGTAGCCATTTAAATGAGCTGTACGATCAAGAATCGCTGGTTGTAATGAACACTGCCGAAGACGCATACATTCGTGGATCAACCCGTTTGGAGGAGATTCGCAATTATGCCAAAACTGCAGGCGTAAAACGGATTGGGATAGCCCATTGTGTTTCTATGCCAAAAGAAGCGGCAGCGGTAGGTCAGTTTCTATCTTCGGATTTTGAGGTATTCAGTGTTGACTGCAAATGCGGTAAGATCACCAAACAAGAACTTTTGGGTGGTGAAGGGAAAAGCATTCTATGTAACCCTGCCGGTCAGGCCGAATTCCTGAAAGTGAATAAAACCGAACTCAACATATCGATGGGATTATGTGTTGGACACGATATGCTTTTCAGTCAGAAATCTGATGTGGCGGTTACCACTTTGGTAGTCAAAGACCGGGTTAACAACCATAATTCAATGGATGGAATCAGGTCATTGATAAAACCAGATTGAACAGATAGTAATATAGAGATAATGGGTAAGCGGAGATATATGATTTTGGTTTTGCTGGGGTTTCTCCTTCAGTCATCCGGACTATTTGGCCAAAACCCGCCATTCAATATTCTATTGAAACCATTGACTATTAAAGACCTCCCGGGTATTCAGTCTTTTGCTTTCGGACAACATGAAGGTAAATGGTTAATTCTCGGCGGACGAATTGACGGACTACACCGTAAGCAACCCTTTGCCGCTTTTAAGGAAACTGGAGAAAATAAACTGATTTATGTGGTAGATCCAGTTGCTAAAAAAAGCTGGTCAGCGCCGCTCACATCTTTACCTATTTCCATTCAGGAACAATTATGCTCCACAAATATGGAGTATTTTCAGCATGGGGATTACTTATATTTCATTGGTGGTTATGGTTTTAGCGCCACAATTGGGGATCACACAACCTACAGTAATCTGACTGCCATAAATGTACCTGCAACCATCGATGCAGTTGTTCATCAAAAAAGTATAAACGTATTTTTCCGCCAGATTACAGACACGCTTTTTGCCGTAACCGGCGGACATCTGGGAAAGATCAACGACACTTATTATTTGGTTGGGGGACAAAAATTTCTGGGAAGGTACAATCCAATGGGGCCAAATCACGGCCCCGGTTTTATACAGGAGTATACCAATCAGATCAGAAAATTTAACCTAACAGACGACGGATCGGTTATGACCATAAATCATCTTCCCGGCATTACCGACAGTACAAATTTACACCGCAGAGACTTAAATGTCGTTCCGCAGATATCCCCAACCGGAGAAGAGGGCCTCACTGCATTTTCAGGAGTTTTTCAATACGAAGAGAATCTTCCCTTTCTGAATTGCGTCAATATTGATTCATCCGGATACGAGACAAATAACTCATTTACACAATACTACAATCAGTATCATTGCGCAAATATCCCTATCTATTCTCGTTCCAAAAATGAGATGCATACCCTGTTTTTTGGTGGAATCTCACAGTATTACGATGATTCTGACACCTTAACGCAGGACAACAATGTCCCATTTGTCCGAACAATAGCCAGAGTCACCAGAACGGCAGATGGGAAAATGGCAGAATACAAACTTCCCATTGAGATGCCTGCACTATTGGGTTCGGATGCTGTGTTTATTGAAAATGAAGATTTGCCTAAATATTCAAATGGTGTTATCCAACTCGATAAACTGGCTAACGATACAACCCTACTCGGTTATATTTATGGCGGAATAGCCAGCACAGAAGAAAATATCTTTTGGATTAATGCCGGGACGCAAAGCGAAGCAACCAATCAGATTTTTAAAGTTTATCTCACAAAAGGAGCCAATTCACCCATTCATAGACTGAATAATCAGAGTACTGGATCCTTAAAAATGACTGTATCAACTTATCCGATTGCAAAAAAAATAATCGTCTACTACAATTTAAACTATTCTTCGGATGTGAGAATTTCATTCTATGATGTAAGCAGCAAGAAACTTGAAAAAAAGCTATTTTCAAAGCTTTCCATCGGTGAAAATTCGTTCGAAAAAAAAATCAATAATTTGGATAAGGGTGGCACATTTATCGTTACCATTGAGACAGATCAAGAAAAGGCAATTCAAAAAATTCGTGTAATACCGTAATTTGTTCTGAAAAATATAAAGGGGAATTTGTTATTTTGCAAATCACAATTTCCTCGAAAACCTCAAAAATGGAAGATTATTTTAAAAAGTTCAGAGATAATATTATCGGGATTGATCAAACTTTTGACTCTCCTTATGGCACCAAAAAAATAATCTATGGTGACTGGATTGCCAGTGGGCGGCTATATCGCCCAATCGAGGAAGCTCTGATGGATCAGTTTGGTCCGTATGTTGGGAATACCCATACCGACGCCAGTGAAACAGGGGTATTGATGATGAAGGCCTATCACTATGCACAACACATCATTAAAGAACATGTGCATGCAGGGCCAAATGATGTGATAATCAACGCCGGATCCGGGATGACCACAGTAATCAATAAATTACAACGAATCCTGGGTTTCCGATCCATGGCAAAATTTTGCAAGCAGGAATGCTTCAAAATTGATGACCGGCCTGTTGTGTTTATCACCCACATGGAGCACCACTCTAACCACACCTCCTGGCTCGAAACGATTGCCGATGTAGTGCAGTTGATACCTAATAAAGATTTGCAGGTCGATTTAGATCAATTGAAGACGGAACTGGCAAAATACAAGGATCGGAAAATGAAAATTGGTTCTTTTACTGCCTGTTCCAACGTAACCGGAATCACAACTCCCATCCACGAAATGGCTAGGATCATGCACGAAAATGGCGGACTATGCTTCGCTGATTATGCTGCTTCTGCCCCCTATACCAAAATAGATATGCATCCCAAAGATACTTTGGAAGCATTGGATGCCATCTTTTTCTCGCCGCATAAGTTTCTCGGCGGCCCCGGAAGCTCCGGGGTAATGGTTTTCAATTCTGCTATCTATACTTGTGCCGTTCCGGATAATCCGGGAGGTGGTACCGTCGATTGGACCAACCCATGGGGTGAATTTAAATATGTAGATGATATTGAAGCACGCGAAGATGGCGGAACTCCCGGCTTCCTCCAAACTATTAAGGCGGCACTCAGCATTAAGCTGAAAGATCAAATGGGTATCGAACAGATGCGGAAACGGGAAGAGGAACTGGTTAAAATTGTCTTTGAGGAGATGCCAAAGATTCCTGAAGTTCACATTTTGGCCGACAACATCCGCGATCGCCTGGGAATTATCTCCTATTACCATGAAAATATTCATTTCAATTTGGTGGTCAAATTGTTGAACGATCAATTTGGGATTCAGGTTCGCGGCGGATGCGCTTGCGCCGGAACTTACGGGCATTTTCTGTTGGATGTATCTCATGATCAATCGAAACACATAACCGAACTGATCAATTTTGGCGACCTCTCCCAAAAACCAGGCTGGATCAGGCTTTCGCTGCATCCAACTATGACAAACGAAGAACTATTCTTTATTTTGGAGGCAATTCGTCAGGTTCAAATCAACCACTTAATCTGGGGAAAAGATTATATTTACAACAACAAGACCAACGAATTCAGGCATAGATCTGAGGTTAATGATAAAACAATGCTCATTCTGCCATGGTTTGAATTGGAGTAATCCCGGCCAATTTCTGTCGGGCAATTGATAAAAATTATCTAGATAAACAAATATATATCAATTACTTAAAATAGTATGAAGTCAAAAATCGCACTTTCCCTTTTCTTCGCAATTACATCGTCTGTATTTGCATTAACTACCAATTCTTGCCAGGCGCAGAATGATCCATGGACCCAGCAGCAATTATTGGCCCCAGCCGATTTGGCTAATACAATTAGCAACCCAAAGGCTGCAAAACCAATAATCTTTGCCGTTGGTATGGATCCAATTATCAAAGGTTCTATTGATATTGGCCCAGGAATGATGAAAGAGAACATCACCAAATTAAAGCAGAAACTGGAGAAGCTGCCTAAAAATTCACAGATTGTGGTCTATTGCGGATGTTGTCCATTCAGCAGATGTCCCAACATCAGGCCTGCGATGGAACTTTTAAAGACCATGCAGTTTACGAACTATAAACTCCTTAATCTGCCGCAAAACGTAAAAGTCGACTGGATGGATAAAGGCTATCCGATTAGCGAATAAATTGCTAAAAATCTCCATTTTGAAAACTCTGCTTTTAATAGCTTCCCTATTTTTCGCCGGTACTTTTTCGTCTGTAAAAGCTCAGTCGACCGGACTCGAAATTGGTAATATAGCCCCGGAGATAAAACTGCCAACCCCGAAAGGAGATACGCTTGCACTTTCTACTTTAAAGGGTAAAATAGTGCTAATCGACTTCTGGGGAACCTGGTGTGCACCGTGCGTTGCGGAACAGTCCGAACTGGCAAAACTTTATCTCAAATTCAAGCGTTCTTCATTCTCCAATGGAAAGGGATTTGAAATATATGGGGTATCCTTAGACCTAAAGAAATCAAATTGGGAGAACGGAATTACTTCACAGAAAATAAATTGGATACAGGTAAGCGATCTTAAATATTGGCGATCTCCGGTTGCCAAATCCTACAACATTCAGGAATTACCCTTCAATATTCTGATCGACGGCAAAGGGATTATCCTAGCAAAGAACCTTCATGGTAATGATTTGGAAAAGGGAATAGCAAAATTTTTGGTAAAATAAACTTCATTCAGCTTTCCAATCGAGGAGCCTTCTTTCGCCTTGTAATTGGCGAATGCCGGTTACATCCTGGCTCACCTCAATCGTACCCTTGTATTTGCCCTGTTCGTCGCGAATGGCAAAGTAGCGGATTTGGATGAACCGACCTTTCATTTGTATCCAGAAGTCAGCATGATCCCTTTGTCCGGTGCGAAAGGCATCAATAATTTCATTTACAATATGAACACTTTCATGGGGATGACAATTTTGAACCTTCCGCCCAATAATCGCTTTTGAGCGCGGAAATATCCGGTCTTTTACTCCTGAAAAGTAACAGACTTCATTATTTTCATCCACGAAAGTGATATCTACCGGGAGGTTATCGAAAAGTAGCGAAATCTGCTCGGGTGTTAGTGAACCGGTACCCAGATTAACCTTGCCATTTGGAGCGACTCCTTCCTTTATGTTGTCTTTAATTTTCGAAGGCGGAACGAGATAACACCAGCCTATTTCGAAACTTTGTTGCAGCATATCCATCCAAATGCTGTCGGGGATTGTTTGGAAAGCTACCGGATAAACGATCTGCTCTTCCCTGAAAATAATTGGCAGAACTACAAAAAATAGTTTCCCTAACTCCTTATTTAAGATCTCCTTATCGGGAACATCCGTGGATAAAATAGTATCGATGCTTTTTAGGCTCCTTCTGAAATCATCGTGAAAAGACCACATGAGTTGTAAACATCGGTACTGGGGAAATATTTTCTCGATTACGGGGAACAGAATATTCTCCTTTTTTATGTAGTGTAACTCATATATTTTAAGCTCGCCAATCAATTTTCGTAAATCGCCAAAAGCATTTCTGTCGTCACTACCATCCTTTTTATAGAGCAATTTTACGACCGCTTTAATTTTGGCCATTATTTTCTCAACGGCTCTGTTTTCGCTCATCAACAAGGAGAGAAAATGGGTCTCTTCCGGTTTTTCCCACTGGTGAGAACTTAGCGACAGGAAGAATGCATTGATTATTTTTCCTACCTGGGATTTTACCATCTCATTCGAAATTCCTTCCTTAAGTAACTGATCCAGTAGCATCATCGTTTCTATTGGAGTTACCGTATCAATGATATCCTTATGCTTCTCAATGAGCATTTTACCCTTGTCTCCACGTATCAATCTACGAGCAAAATCGGCTAATTCCTCCTGGCGAGCAGAGCCATTATTTAAAAATTCTGACATGATAAAAAAAATGTGTCTGTTTTATATAATTAGCAAAAATAATTAATTAATTTTGGATTGAAATTAAATACCACCCTTTTGTAGTAGTTTATGATTCTTAATAAAACGACCGAATACGCCCTATCCGTTTTAAGCTATATGGCCATTAGTCAGAAGGAGTTATTTTCTGCAGAATTCCTTCACGTTCAGTTAGATATTCCACGACGTTACTTAAGAAAATTACTTACGGATCTTTCAAAATTAGGTTTTATTACTAGTGAAAAAGGCAGAAATGGTGGGTTTGCTTTTGCAAAACCTTTGGAAGAAATAAGTCTATCCGATATAATCAAGAGAGTTGAAGGCAGTGAAACAATGGGAAGTTGTATTCTCGGTCATAACATTTGTAAAAAGGAGCAATCATGTGTGATGCATGAAACCTGGCTTCAAGCTAAAACTAAGATGATGGATGCCTTATCAAACACTACATTACTCGATTTGAAAATGAAAAATGAGGCACAAATTTCACAAGAACTAAAATAGAATTTCACTAAATTGAACGTTTGACTTAAATTTAATTATTATGGTAGACTCTTCCGTTGTTCTTCAAGGCCAGACGCTGGCTTACACTTTGTATTCGATTGCGATCCTGCTTCTTATGGGTTGGTTTGGGTATAAAATTACGCGTCAGGGTAAAGAGAGTAAAATGAAGGATGGATTATTTTACTCTTTCGTGACACTTCTGGTGATACTGGGTGTTTCTCTGCACATTGTTACCTATAACACTATCCCGTGGGCGGAGATGGATTTGAACAGAGCCTCAATTAAAGCTGACAAAGTTTTCGAAATCACAGTAGAAAAGCATCAGTTTAATTTACCTGCAGAAAAGTTGCTGATTAAATGCAACGAGAAAGTGCTTTTCAATGTCACCTCCAACGACCTGACTTATGGGTTCGGCCTCTTCAGGCAGGACAACTCCATGCTTTTTCAGATGCAAGTGGTACCAGGTCACAAAAACGACATCCTCTGGCAATTTGATAAACCAGGTGTATACTCAATCCGATCAACGGAATATTCCGGCCCTCAAGGGTACAACATGGTCCTCAAAGATGTCGTTGAAGTTAAATGCGGAGAATAAATCAGATAATCATCGAATTTAAATAGAAATAATATGAAATTTTTCGAAACATTCTTAAAAGGAGAAGAGGGAATCTTCAAGCCGGATACCCTAACGCGAATGCAAAAGATGACGCTGCGTTTCGTTGTTGTGGGGCTTTTCTATTACGCTTTTGCGGTGATCGAAGGAATGATCATGCGCTTGTATGAAATACAACCTATTCCAAACATTGAGCCTAAGCAATTCTTTGCCATTATGACAGCCCATCCGCTGGTAGGCATTTTCGGATCTACGTACTCCATCGTTTTTGGTGCCTTCCTTTTCCTGGTTCCTTTCCTTATGAACAAGCCACTCTGGAGCATTAAATTAGGAAACTGGACCCTAGGGCTAATTGGGGTTGGCACCATGACTTTCTGGCTATCCGGTTTTATTACGCACTACGCACCGCTCTATACCTTATATTGGCCATTACCGGCAGATTTCAAGCAATTTAGTGTTATTGGCGGCACCTTTTTTATTACCGGGATTGCCCTCGTAATGCTAGGAACGGTTTTCTTTG
>JBBQJE010000103.1:0-11203 GCA_038325635.1 Bacteroidales bacterium | reverse complement strand
AGCAATATTGATGCATTCGTTTAACTCCTGAAATGCGGGAATAAACAGCTCTTTCGTTAACTGCATATCGCGGAAATAGCCGCTTGGTAAATTATTGGTGACAGTCAGCATCTGATTTGGAAGCGATTGAATCCGGTTGCAATGGGCACGTAAAAGCTCGAAGACATCCGGATTTTTCTTGTGCGGCATGATGCTTGAGCCGGTAGTCAGTTCAACAGGCAATTTCACAAAATCAAAATTCTGGCTCATAAATAGACATACGTCATAAGCCAGGCGAGATAGCGTTGATGCGATAGAAGCCAGCGCAAAAAGAACCGTCCTTTCCATTTTACCTCGACCCATTTGGGCGTATACCACATTGAAGTTCATGGTTTCAAAACCAAGCAAGTCGGTGGTCATCTGACGGTCCAACGGGAAGGAGGAACCATAGCCAGCTGCAGATCCCAGTGGATTTTGGTCGGCAACCCTGTATGCAGCCTGGAGAAGCATCAAATCGTCCGTCAAACTTTCGGCATAAGCACCAAACCATAAACCAAATGATGAAGGCATAGCGACTTGCAAATGCGTATATCCCGGCATCAATAGCTCCTTATAACGATTGCTTTGAGAGATCAAAATATCAAAAAGGTGAATGGTGTTTTCGGTGACTGTTTTTATGGCATCCCTGGTAAAAAGTTTGATGTCGAGCAGTACCTGATCGTTTCGCGACCTTCCACTGTGGATCTTTTTTCCTACCTCACCAAGTCGTTTGGTAAGCAAGAGTTCAATCTGAGAATGGATATCCTCAACTCCCTCTTCAATAGCAAATTGACCTTGAGCGATTTCACGGTAGATGATTTTTAAAGCAGAAGCTAATTCGGTGAACTCATCATAAGTCAACAAATCAATATGTTGAAGCATTTGAATATGAGCCAACGAGCCTATGACATCAAATTTTGCCAGGTAAGAATCCATTTCACGATCTTTTCCTACCGTGAAGGACTCAATTAATTCATTGATTTTTATTCCTTTTTCCCAGAGTTTCATTTAAGCCTCTATCTTATTGGCGCAGAAAGCGCAGACTCCTTTTAGGTAAAAATGTTGTTCGTCAATTCTAAAACCTTCGAGCAATGGTTTTGGAAGGTCTTCTTCTTTAATACGGAAGTCGATCACGCCTGAACAAATTTTGCATTTGAAATGTCCATGTGTTGAGGTATCAGCATCGTACCGAACTTCGTTTCCTTCAATATTAATTGCCAGAACAACCCCTGATTTGACAAAAAGATTCAGCACATTGTAAATGGTGGTTTTAGACAAACCATTGATTTCGTGGATAAGATCGCTGTAAATCATGTCTACAGTAGGATGATTTCTTTTAGAAACCAAATAACTCATTATCTTGACACGCTTCTGAAGCGGTCTAACCCCATTTTTGGCGAGATATGTCGAAATCTGTTGTTGTTCCATTCTGATTATCTGTTTTCAATACAAATATGCCTGATTTATTTTACTGAACAAAATGAATGAGTCGCTATTTAGCATTTGTTGATAAAATAGTATTAAAAAATGCTAAAAGAATCCTATTTTTTGATGACATTTACAAGAGATATTTTTACAGGCAAAAAATATTTATTAATTTTGTAATCATTTCAATTTACATTAAATAATTTAGATATGTGTACATTAGTTGGTAAGAAAGCGCCTGCATTTAAGGCGAATGCCGTAATAAACGGTAATGATATTGTTGGAGATTTCTCTTTGGAACAATTTAAAGGAGAAAAATTTGTTGTATTCTTTTTCTATCCATTGGATTTCACTTTTGTTTGCCCTACCGAGATTCTTGCATTTCAGGATAAACTGGCTGAATTTGAAAAACGCAATACAGCCGTTGTTGGTTGCTCTGTTGATTCAGAGTTTTCTCACTGGGCCTGGTTGAATACCGAAAAGAACCATGGTGGTATCAAAGGAGTAAAATTCCCGTTAGTGGCCGACTTAACCAAAACAATTGCTGAAAACTATGGTGTTTTAGCTGGCGAATACGAGGTGAACGAAGAAGGTGAATCATCTTTCGTTGGTGCTCCTGTAGCTTACAGAGGTCTCTTTTTAATAGACAAAAAAGGGGTTGTACGTCACCAGTTAGTTAACGACCTGCCATTAGGGCGCAGTGTTGATGAAGCAATTCGGATGGTTGATGCATTGGCGCACTTCGAGGAGTGTGGCGAAGTTTGTCCAGCCAACTGGAGAGAGGGCGACGATGCAATGAATGCTACCGCTGAAGGAGTGGCGAGCTATCTTTCTAAGCATTAACTAAAGTGACTAAAGTGACTAAAGTTAGGAGTCCACAACTTTAGTCACTTCTTATTCTTTAAATAAATAATTTTTTTTACAATGAAAATCAACCGTTACGAAGACATTTCCCAGATTGAAAGGGAAGCAAAGCGCGACTACATCGACCGTCATTCCGCATTTGTACATTGTGCTGCGACTGCTGTGAAAGGCGAAAAATTCAAAGTTAAAGTTCAGGTTGGGGATGAATACAAGCATCCTGATGATTTTGACCATTACATCAGCTGGGTACAGCTTTGGGATGGTGAAAAGATGCTGACACAAGCTTTTCTTTCAACCGGTACCATGGGAGGCGCTCCAAGTCAGGTTGAGGTTGATTTTTACATCGTTCCTACGAAAGGCATGAAACTGCTAGCTCAGGCATTTTGTACTAAACACGGTTTATGGCAAAGTGAGGAAGTGGCAGTGGCAGTAACCGAATAGAAGGTGAAACAAAGGTCTTAGAAAATAAAGAAAGGGTGGCGTGTGTCACCCTTTCTTTATTCGAACAGACCCTCCTCCCTCACCAGCATAAGAATGGCGGAGTGTGGAAGTATCAGATATTTCTCTTTTTTGAATTGAATTTCTATTCCTGCTTTATTTAGGTAAACGGCCAGATCACCTTCGTGGGCTTGCAGGGGAACGTATTTAACCTCTTCTTTTACCTCTTTCCATGGTTCATCATTGTCCGTCAGAGCCGGGATTGGAAACCCAGGGCCAGTTTTAATCACATACCCGGATTGAACGCTTTCTTTCTCAAGCGCTGCAGGCGGAAGGTATAGGCCGGAACTGGTCTTTTGGTTTGGGTTTTTCGGTTTGACCAATACCCGGTCACCAACAAGAATGATCTTTTCCAGATCTTTTTCGGATAGATTTAATGCCATGCAAATATCGTTTTATACTTTATACAAATATCCTGAATTCTCGGGTAAAAAACGATTCCTAACCGAATTATCTACCAGCCAAATTGGCATCGATTCAATTTATTATCTTTGTTTAAAATTTTTCATTTTTCACTTTTCATTTTTCACTTTTCATTTATTGTAATGGAATCAATCCGGGAAATATATAAAATTGGATATGGCCCTTCCTCCAGTCATACCATGGGCCCAAAGAAGGCTGCGGAGATTTTTCTTCAAAGAAATCCGGCGGCGGCCTCCTTCAAGGTAACTCTTTATGGCAGTTTGGCTGCCACAGGCAAGGGTCATCTTACTGATTTAGCTCTAATCAATACATTGAAACCAATCCCGGTCGAATTTGAATGGTTGCCCACCGTTTTTCTTCCCCGCCATCCTAACGCGATGAAATTTGAATCCCTGGATGATACTAAAAAGGTGACGGATAAATGGATAGCCTATTCAATAGGCGGGGGCTCGATAGTTGATGATTTAATCGTTTCTGAAACAAAGCTGATTTATCCGGAATCTACGATGGAGCCCATATTAAACTGGTGCTATAAAAATGGCAAGAACATTTACGATTACGTTGGAGAGTACGAAGATGCTGATATCTGGGATTATCTGGCGGAAGTTTGGAAAGTAATGCAGGATGCGATCAAGAGAGGGCTTGATACGGAAGGTACCCTGCCGGGGATTCTTAAGTATCCGAGAAAAGCATCCTCCTATTATGAAAAGGCCAGCTACTTTGAGCCGGATATTAAAAAGAGAGGAATGATTTATGCCTACGCCTTGGCTGTTTCGGAAGAAAATGCCTCCGGTGGATTGATCGTCACGGCGCCTACCTGCGGTGCTTGCGGAGTGATGCCTTCGGTGCTTAAATATGCCAGTAAATTCTATAAAATTTCCGATAAGAAAATATTGAAAGCATTAGCTACTGCTGGTATTATTGGCAATATTGTTAAAACGAATGCCTCCATATCCGGTGCTGATGTAGGATGTCAAGGGGAGGTGGGTACTGCTTGTGCGATGGCTTCAGCTGCTGCAACCCAGATGAGCGGCGGAAGTATCTATCAGGTCGAATATGCCGCTGAAATGGGATTGGAACATCATCTCGGATTGACCTGCGATCCTGTTGCCGGATTGGTGCAGGTTCCATGCATCGAGCGCAATGCATTTGCCGCAGCAAGGGCTATCAACCACAATAATTATGCGATGTTGTCGGACGGTCGTCACATGATCAGCTTTGACAAAATTGTACAGACCATGGCACAAACCGGTCACGATTTGCCTTCCATTTATAAGGAAACATCAGAAGGAGGTTTGGCACATTTCCACTTGATAAAATAAAAAAAGGAGCAATTAGCTCCTTTTTTTATTTTATCAAGTGGAAATGTTATTTAATCAATTCTATACTTCTTTTTACAAAGTTGGAAAGCGCTTCTCCTTTGAGCATATTGTTAGCGAGAAATGCAAGGTCAACCAACTGATTAGTAAGTGGATTGCTTGATCCGAATTGTTCCAGTTTCTCACGTCTTTCGGCTTCAACCTTCGTGATTTTATCACGGGTCTCGTTCAGCAAATCTTTCTCTTCCTGCGGAACTTCCTCGTCTTTTTTGCCTTCCTTTAGTTTCTCCAATGATCCCTTTTGTTCATTTAGTTTGGAGAGTTCTGTTTTGAATTTCGACAAATCAATGTTTAAATTTGAGTCTTTTTCTTCCAGTACTTTCTTGACCAAAGGATGGGAGAGATTAACTACCAGATTATAGCTGTCAGGCATTTCACCATAGAAACTCATGCCAGCCTGCATTTTGGACATATCCTTCATACGGCGCATAAATTCATTCTGAGTAATAACCATTGGCGAACCATTTTCTCCCAGATCTTGGAAGTCGATGATAAACTGTCCGCGTTCTTTTGGGATTACCGCTTGAAAAATTGGACTAAGTTCATTTTTTTCTTCGATTGTTAGCTTGCTTTGGGAATGATCATCTTTGGCAATCAGCTTTTCAACAACATCTGCATCAACCCTGACAAAATGTGATTCCGGGAATTTCTGTTCAAAGTGATTAAGCAATGGGGTGGCCAGAACATCATCCATCAAAAGAACATCGTATCCCTTATTTTTTGCGGCATCAATGAAGCTAAATTGAGATTCTAAATTGGTTGCATAGAGGTACACCAGCTTTTTATCCTTATCGGTTTGGTTCGCCTCAATCAATGATTTATACTCATCCCAGGTAAAAAGCTTGTGGTCTGTATTGGTAAAGAAGAAAAATTTCAGTGCTTTCTCGTAGAATTTCTCATCTGTGAGCATACCATATTCGATGAAGAGCTTCAAATCACTCCACTTTTCTTCCAATTCGGTACGTTTTTCTTTGAAGATATCCTGCAAACGGTCTGCAACTTTTTTTGTGATATGGCTGCTGATTTTTTTAACGTTAGAGTCGTTCTGGAGGTAGGAACGGGATACATTCAACGGAATATCCGGCGAATCCAGTACTCCGTGAAGCAAGGTTAAAAATTCAGGAACGATACCTTCTACAGAATCGGTAACAAATACCTGGTTGCTGTAAAGTTGGATTTTGTTTTTCTGTACCTCGAAATTATTTTTCAGTTTTGGGAAATATAAAATTCCCGTTAGGTTGAAAGGATAATCGACATTCAGGTGGATGTTGAATAAAGGATCATCGGCCATTGGATATAGCTGATGGTAGAAATTAGTGTAGTCTTCCTCCTTCAGATCGACCGGTTTTTTAGTCCAGGCCGGTGCGATGTCGTTTATTTGATTATCCTCGACAGTATCCTCATATTTACCATCTTTCCACTCTTTCTTCTTGCCAAAAACAACCGGAACAGGAAGAAATTTGCAATATTTATTCAACAGTTCAGTGATTCTGTTTTCCTCCAAAAATTCCAATGAATCGGAATTAAGGTGCATGATAATGTCGGTACCGACGGTTGCTTTCTCGGCAACTTCCATCGTAAATTCGGGAGAACCATCGCAAACCCATCGAACAGCCTTCGAATTTTTCTTGTATGACTTGGAGATAATCTCCACCTCTTCAGAAACCATGAAAGAGGAATAAAAACCTAATCCAAAGTGCCCAATAATGGCATTTGCGTCATTTTTGTACTTTTTTAGGAACTCGTCGGCACCTGAAAATGCGATCTGGTTTATGTACTTTTCGACCTCGTCTGAAGTCATCCCGATGCCATTATCCGACACCGTAAGCGTTTTTTGCTCTTTGTCGACCGATATTTTTACCTTCAAATCGGTCATTTCCTCACTATATTTGCCTGCAGAGGCTAAAGTTTTCAGTTTTTGCGATGCATCTACCGCATTTGACACGATCTCCCGAAGAAAAATATCGTGATCGGAATAGAGAAATTTCTTGATAATTGGGAAGAGGTTTTCGCTCGTTACCCCGATTTTTCCTTTCATTTACAATCCTATTTTAAGTTAAAAATTTCTTATGATACCATTTAGGATCAAAGCTTATGCCATTAGATTTTGGCTGACTATATGGCAGATTTTTGCTGTTAACAGTCAGGCGTATTGCAGCAGATACTGAAATTTTGACAAGGGGTGTCCAAGCAAGAAATGAAAAATGAAAAATGAAAAATGAAAAATGGGGGAAGACAAGCAGAGAGATATAAGCTATAAGACTTGAGCCATGAGATGGCGCAGTATGCTGATTATGTGGTCTTTACTTTAGCCTTTAGCCTTTAGCCTTTAGCCTTTTTTCAATCTGATTGACAGACCTGAAAAAATTCTGCTTCTATAATTGACAATACAGAAAGCAAAAATTGAAAAATGTGCGTGGGGGAAAATGGCACGGGAGGAGCGACTCGAACGCCCGACACCTGGTTTTGGAGACCAGTGCTCTACCGACTGAGCTACACCCGTATCTGCGGAGAGAGAGGGATTCGAACCCCCGGTACCTCACGGTACAACGGTTTTCAAGACCGCCGCAATCGACCACTCTGCCATCTCTCCTTCTTAGCGTGTGCAAAAGTAAACCTTTTTTCCAATCGGCAAAAATATCTCCCAAAAAAATAAAATCTATTTTTATGATAAAAACCTTGCGAAAATTTTGATATTTAGAAAATTGTGTAGAAATTAGTGCAAATAAATCATTTGAATCATTTTTATTTTGAAACTGGCCAAATGAGGGTTTTTCCGAATGAAATTGTGTTGATTGCATTTTTATAAAAATGTAGTAATTTCTATTTATAGTCGCAATTTTTTTTATACAAGCCTTAATTATTAACCATTTATTATCCTTAATTAGTTATGAACAAAGCGCAATTAATTGACGCCGTCGCTGCAGAAGCCGGAATGACAAAAGCTGATGCTAAGAAAGCAATCGAAGCTTTTGTAAAAACAACAACTGAGTCTTTAAAACAAGGCGATCGACTGGCTCTTGTCGGATTTGGATCTTTCTCAGTTTCTGATCGTCCTGCACGTACTGGACGCAATCCTCAAACTGGAGCAGTTATTAAAATTGCCGGCAAAAAGGTCGTTAAATTCAAAGCTGGCAACGAATTGACGGATGCCGTACAATAACGATGACCACCTAATAAAAAAAGGGAGCAATTGCTCCCTTTTTTTATTTATAGGATTTCAGAAATTTTGCATGGAATGAAGCTTCCGGTAAATACCTCCAATCGCCAGTAGTTGATCATGAGTTCCTCGTTCCACGATCTCTCCTTCGTGGAAGACACAAATTAAATCTGCATTTTTGATGGTCGACAGACGGTGTGCAATGACAATGGAGGTGCGGTTTTTCATTAAATTTTCCAAGGCTTCCTGAACTAATTTTTCAGACTCGGTATCCAGGGCAGAGGTTGCTTCATCCAAAATCAAAATTGGCGGATTTTTTAGCACAGCTCTTGCAATAGAGATACGCTGACGCTGGCCTCCTGAAAGTTTTCCTCCACGGTCGCCAATGTTGGTTAGATAGCCATCCGGCGAAGTACTGATAAACTCATGGGCATTGGCAACTTTTGCTGCAGACACTACCTCTTCTTCTGTTGCTGTTTCGACGCCAAAGGAAATATTGTTGTAAAAGGTGTCGTTAAAGAGGATTGGGTCTTGGTTGACATTGCCCATTAAACCCCTTAGATCTTCGATTTTGTAATCGCGGATGTCTGTTCCGTCAACTAGTATACTTCCGGAGTTAATGTCCCAAAAGCGGGGTAGGAGATCAACAAAGGTTGACTTACCGGAACCCGACTGACCTACCAAAGCAATTGTTTTTCCTTTTTCTATCGTCAATGAGACATCCTTTAACACTACATCGTCGATGTATTTGAACCTAACATTTCTATATTCAATCGTCTTGTTGAATTCTTTTACTTCAATAGCATTCGGTTTGCTGACAATGTTGTTTTCAGCTAATAGAATCATATCAATTCTTTCCATGGATGCCAATCCTTTTTGAACGGAATAAAGAGAGGTGGAAAAGGATTTAGCCGGATTGATAATGCTATAGAAAAAAACAAGGTAAACGATGAACTCCTGAGGCGAAAGGGCGCTGGTATGACTTAATACCAGTCGTCCGCCATACCATAAAA
The DNA here is from genome assembly GCA_038325635.1 of Bacteroidales bacterium. Taxonomy (GTDB): domain Bacteria; phylum Bacteroidota; class Bacteroidia; order Bacteroidales; family Prolixibacteraceae; genus CAINVV01. The sequence continues at coordinate 2,423 of JBBQJE010000103.1, read as the reverse complement.
CGATCACAATAACCATTGTGCCAAGTAATTCGCTCATTGGGTGGGCTAGGTAGCGACGCCACATTAGCTTATTCATGATGTGGTAATATTCGGTATTCTGACGGGCAAATACGGTTTTCATCTTCTTTTCGGCATTGAATGCTTTGATGATCCTCAATCCGGAAAGAGATTCTTCGATGGTAGAAAGAAGTTCTCCCATTTTGTTTTGACCGCGCATCGAAGGTTTTTTTAGACTTTTTCCCACTTTGCCGATCAGAAATCCGACCACAGGAAGTAACAGGAAAACGAAAAGAGTCAAAGACCACGACATGTATATCATCACCGCAAGCGATATCAGGATGATCATTGGGTCTTTGAACATCATCTCTATCGAGTTGAAAATGGAATTGTCTACTTCCTGAACATCCCCGGTAGTACGCGCTATGATATCGCCTTTGCGTTCCTCAGAGAAAAATCCAAGCGGTAAGGATAATATTTTATTGTAAATCTGATTGCGAATATCACAAACGACACCATTGCGCAGCGGCACCATAACAAAGGAGGCCATATAAGTAAAGCCGACCTTTAAAATGACCATCAGAATGATGAAAATACCAATATAGACGAGTGCACGTTCTTTACCACTGGTTTCAATCATTTCGCTGATTAAATATAAAATATTGTCCTTGATGCTATTGAGCGAAAAAGTCCAATCAGCAGGTTTCGCAACTACGGGTTGAGTTCCGAACAAGACTCCCAGAACGGGGGTGAGGGCAATGAACTGGAATGATCCAAAAATGGCTCCCAAAAGGTTGAAAAGTATGTTCATGAAAACATACCCTTTGTAAGGAGGCAGGAAGCGCTTTAAAAGTTTGTAAAGACCTTTCACTAGATAGTATTTTTTGGTTTAGGAAACCACTCCGGTGTAGTTTTGAGGGGTTATTTTCCTCAATTCCTCTTTAAGCTCTTCGGATACTGAAAGCTGGTCAATAAATTCGCGGAAAACTGTCCTGTCAATTTTGCGGTTGACACGTGTAAGCTCTTTTAGGGCTTCGTAGGGATTAGGATATGCTTCGCGTCGTAAAATGGTTTGAATCGCTTCGGCAACCACCACCCAATTATCTTCCAAATCTTGGTCGATTTTCTCCGCGTTGAGCAACAATTTATTGAGCCCTTTCATGGTAGATTTAATAGACAGCAATGTGTGTGCAATGGGTACGCCAACGTTTCGCAGAACAGTAGAATCTGTCAAATCGCGCTGCAGTCTTGAAATTGGCAACTTAGCTGAAAGATGTTCAAAAAGGGCATTGGCAACGCCAAGATTTCCTTCTGAATTTTCAAAATCAATCGGATTTACCTTATGCGGCATGGCAGAAGATCCGATCTCTCCTTTTTTGATCCGCTGTTTGAAGTAGTTCATTGAGATGTAACTCCAAAAATCGCGGTCGAGGTCGATAAGGATGGTGTTAATCCTCTTCAGACAGTCAAACAGTGCAGCGTAATTGTCGTAATGAGCAATCTGAGTGGTCGTTTGTGAACGAACTAACTTCAGCTTATCTTTTGCGAAGCGATTGGAAAACTCGACCCAGTCGACCGATGGATACGCCACATGATGCGCATTAAGATTACCCGTAGCGCCTCCAAATTTAGCATTATAAGTAATCCCTCTCAGTTGTTCTATCTGGATTTCAAGACGTTCGCTAAAAACGCTGATTTCCTTGCCCAAAAGGGTAGGAGAGGCAGGCTGACCATGGGTTTTTGCCAGCATTGGAATATCAGACCAGGTTGTAGCGAGTTCGTTAAGTTTTGCGACCAGTCCGTCAATTGCCGGTAAATAAACCTGCTGAATGGCATCCTGCATAGAGCAGGGAACCGCGGTATTGTTGATGTCCTGAGAGGTAAGTCCAAAGTGAATAAATTCTTTGTATTGGGCGAGACCGATCAAGTCGAATTTTTCCTTCATGAAATATTCGACTGCCTTCACGTCGTGGTTGGTCACTTTTTCAATCTCTTTAACCCTGCCGGCATCCTCCAGCGAAAAATGGGTGTATAAATTTCTTAATGCGGATATTGTTTGATCGGACAGTGTTTTTAGCTGAGGAAGCGGTATCTCCGTCAACGCGATAAAGTATTCAACTTCAACAAAAAGTCGGTATTTGATGAGGGCAAACTCAGAAAAGTAATCACCAAGTTCAGCTACTTTATTGCGGTACCGACCGTCGATCGGCGAGATAGCCGTTAATATCTGCAATTCCATTTAAAAGGCATTTTACAATTGATCTGCAAAAGTAACAAATTCCACGTTGTTACAGAAGTCCGTTTTTTGCGTATCCGGATACGTAATCAGCATTAATCTTTCGTAAATTTGCAGTATTATAGAATGATCATGAGTAAAATTAAGATATCAGCCATCACCTACCTGAATACCAAGCCGTTTTTATACG
>JBBQJE010000102.1:0-11233 GCA_038325635.1 Bacteroidales bacterium | reverse complement strand
TTTAAATTAATACTACAGTGTTTTTTGAATCGCAAAGCTGCGGTGGGGATGGTACGAACATCTTCACCGTTTTTGTTTTTTGTTCATTTACATCATAGGCAACTTAGTTTTAGATTTTACTATAGATGGTTATTTTGTCCTTTCCATTCGTGTTAATCTGGTGCTTGAAGCGGATGGGGGAGAGAAGTTCAAACGCTTGCATTATCTGGTCAACCGGTTTATTCTTCAGAATAGTTCCGGTGAACTTGTGAGCTTTGAGCTGTTCGTTGGCAAAGACAACTTCTACGTTGAACCAACGTTCTAATTTTATTGCAATCTGATCCAAACGCTCATCGTCAAAAGACATTTTACCATCACTCCAGGAGGAATAGAATGACGTCTTTACCTCTTTGGTGACAATTGTATTGGTCGATTTATTTTTTGTTAGCAATTGTCCGGGATGTAGCGTGGCCATTGTTTCACCGTTTGCATCCTGAACTTCAACCTTTCCTTCCACCAGTGTTACCGATGCGGTGGCATCCTCTTTATAGGCCGAATAATTGAAGGAAGTTCCCAAGACTTTCACTGTTAAGTCGTTGGATTTTACAATGAATGGTTTTTCTGCATTTTTAGCGACCTTGAAATAGGCTTCACCAGAGATGCAGACAGTTCTGGCGTCTTCTCCAAATTGATCCGGATATTTAAGGGTTGTACCGGAATTCAACCATACTTTAGTCCCGTCGCTGAGGGTCACCTGACTCATCTGACCATAAGGCACAAAAATCTCCGAATACCGAATTTCTTTTCCAATTGGCTTATGCTGAAAAAGATATCCTGCCGCAAAGGTGACAACAACAATTGCAGCGTATTTCAGGGCAGTTTTTATCCATCGTAATTGATCGAACTTTATACTTTTTTCGACTGAATCCCAGGATTGAATTCTTCCTTCCGCAGAAACGGAACCTGCATAAGAAAGATCTTCCCTGATTTTTTTTGCCTTTTCAAATTCACGCAAATGATTGGTATTATGTATCATTTCATTGAATTCAGTCTCTTCTTTAGCACTGAGCTCGCCGTGAATTTTACCGGCTATCTTTTCCCAAAGGGTATCAAATTGATCGGACATTGGATGATTAGTTTTAGTGATGACGGAAAAACCGGAAAGGAGGGTGACAGCAGATGAATGAAAAATGAAGAATGAAAAATGAAGAATGAAAAATGAAAGGGGGATGGTAGGAAAGGGGAAATTTTGGATTTTGGATTTACGGTTGAAGGGAAATTGAAGGGAAATTGAAACAAAAATTAAGGAAGATAATAGACAACATACAATAATGGGGTTGAATCCTGCAGGGATTGAATGTGAATAGCCATAGATGCAACATATTGGGACAGAATAAATCAACCCGCGCCACAACCGTCCGCGAGTAATTGTCAATCAGAGAGTTTACCCGTTTTCCGACGGAGGGGAAAAATTCAGGAGTGGTTGGGGAGGTGAGATTCTATTATTTTGTTCGGATCATGAGGAATAACTGAATTGTCTTGGGATCCAGTTCTTCTTTGAGGAAACGGTAGGCACGGCCAATTTGAGTTTTGACTGTGTTGATTGAAATTTGAAGCTTTTCTGCAATTTGAGCATACGAGAGAGATTCAAATACGGCTAGTTCCAAGATTCGTCTTCGTTGCTCCGGAAGTTTCTCCAGTGCTTGATATAATTTGGCAAACTGATCCAAGTCGACCAGAGTCTCTTCATCCGGAAAATCAGCATACTTAAGATCTTCAAGGTGAGTTATCCCTTTTTTCTTCCGGTGAATGTCGATTAAATTATTGCGTAAAATCAGGAAAAGGTATGATTTTACTGACCTGATAATTGAAATCTCACTTCGTTTAGTCCATAGCTTGATAAAACAATCGGAAACGGCCTCATCAATACCTTCTTCGTTGTGGAATGATTTCTGTGCATAAAAGTAGAGTTGGTAATAATACCGTTCATGCAACATCTTTAAAGCCAAGGTGTCGCCTGCTTTGATTCTTTCCCAAAGTTTGAGGTCTTCATTCATTCTTCTTTCAATTTGTGCTTCAGAACAGGCAATCTATCGTCAATGAATTAGCTATCAATCCATTTGAATTCGGATTGTTTATGAGACCATACGTAGAAATCATGGTAATGAAAATGTTTTTCCTTGTTTTCGTCACCGTTTTGAATACTTCCTGTTTTTGTCTTAGCTTTTTTGCATACTCTGCATCTATTGCAAATTCAGTTTCTGAGAATTTCATTTCGCACAGGTTGATGGCTGCATCTTTCCGGTCGATCAACAAGTCAATTTGGGCTCCCAAAACTGTTGGCGGCTTTGTGGCTGCATGGTACCATGGTCCCTGAAATGTTTCGACCATACCGATACCGAGTGCATTTTTGATCTTCTGCGGGTGTTTGATGCAAATCCCTTCGAAAGCATAGCCCGACCATGCCCTTCGCTTTGGATCGTTCTGTCTGGCAAGCCAGTATCCTTCTCCGGGATCCGTCTTTCCCAACGGTTTAATCCAGTCGAAATAGAAGAGCGTATATTCATCGGAAATACGGTAAATGGCTTCATTTGATTTTTTACCAAATGGGATTGTCGAAGCAATAAACCCCGACTGTTCCAATTCATCAAGGACCTGACTTGCTGTGCCGCCACTTGGCATTTTTGCCTCAGCTAATATCAAATTCCGGCTCATTCCTGAGCGCTTCTTAAGGAGTACATGGATAATTTTGAGGTGTTGGTCGCTCTGATCGAAAAGTGAAGAAAATAGTTTATCAAATTCATTTCGCAATGACCCTTTATTATTGAAGAAAACTTTGTCTATGATTTGAGCCGACGACAAGCCTGGTTCTGCCTGAGCCAGATAAAACGGAACACCGCCCATTGCCATATAAAGCGAAATGACTTGGAATCTGGTAAGTATAATCCCCCTCGATTTCAAAAAGCTTTCAGTCTCGGAAAGTGTAAAAGGCAATAGCCTGATTTGACGGGTAATTCTGTTGTGAAGTCCTCCTTTTGAATGGACGATTTTTTGAATCATCCACGATGCAGCAGAGCCACAAACGATTAGAATCAGATTGTTTTGTTTCGATCCGTAACTATTCCAAAAATGCTCTAATGCCCCCAGGAAATTCGACTTCGGGGTATTTAGCCAGGGTAATTCATCGATAAATACTACCCGCTTACCAGGAAATTGTTTTCTATCGTATGATTCAAGGAATTGCTTCAAATCCGAAAATGCATCATACCATGAAGCGGGTACTTGTGGAAGGATGCCTTTCCCCATTGCATCTTTGAGCGATTTTGCAAAATTCTTAAACTGGTCTTTCTTTGCCCCTTGATGAACACCTACCAACTCAAAAATGATCCTATCCTGAAAGAATTCTCTGATAAGGAACGTCTTGCCTATTCGACGACGACCATATACTGCAATGAATTCGGAATCTTTCGAATTCATTGCTTTGGCTAACATTTCGGTTTCCTCGATTCTTCCAACAATCTTCGATTTTGCCATAAGAATGATTTTGGCTGAGTATAAAAAATTATACTCAGCCAAAATTAGTAATAAAGTGTGAATATGGCTAATAATAAGGATTAATATTCAGCCAAAAATTATAAAATAAATTGATTATGGCTAGTAAAATAAATTTATACTCAGCCAAAATTAGTAATAAAGTGTGAATATGGCTAACAATAAAAATTTATACTCAGCCAGAATTAGTAATTTAATTCGAATATGGCTGATAAAAAAAATGTTTATTCAGCCAGAATGGATAATATAGTTTGAATATGGCCGATTATAAATATTTATATTCAGCCAAAATGATAAAATGGTCAATGATCTGGCTGTATATGATAATGTTGATATTGAAATAAATTCTTCGCTACCTACTTTGCATAGACTTAAGTGCAAATCAGTCTACGAGTTACATATTCTTTGATCAAAACCTCTCATTTCGCCGAAAGTCCTCTTCGTTCATAGGAAGCAAATCGCATCATCTCCTGTCCTGACTTCCAACTGCTTTACCGTAGCGATAAATCATGCCGGGTTCGCCACCGCCTTTGGCCGAAGCATCTGCAAAAAGGACTAATTGTATTTTTTCTGAATCTGAATTAAAGCCGAGTTGTTCCCATCCGCTGTCAGTATCAAATTCTTCAATTTCGCCGAACCAAGTCTGGTGAGAGAGAAACTGTTCAGTTCAAGCTTTCCGCTCAGGACAGTAATTGTTGCTTTGTTGTTTTCCACCAGACAATTTCCCCAGGCAAAACCGTTGCTCCAGAAGTATTTTCCGGGTTGCGAGGTGAAGGTCATGCTTTTATCCACCCCGGAATAGTGAAATCCGGAGATGGCCAGCACAGCGGCCCAGCTCGCCATGGCCCGGGCATAATGGCGACCGCATTCCGGTTCGTCGTAGGGGTTCCGTTTGTAGCCATCGAAGCGGTCGCGGATGCTTTGGATGCATTTCAGTCCGTCGGCCAACTGACCCTCAAAGATCATTCCTGCGGCAGCAGTGTATTCGAAACCTGTCATGGCTTCGGCGAAGTACGGGAAGGGAACCTTCAGTCGGCCTTGTGGCCAGCTGGCCATGATCAATCCGCTTTCATTGCCCATCACGTAGGAGCGCATGTTGTTGAAAAGTGGGGAAAAGTCGGAGACAAAGTTGTATTTCATGATGGATCTCATTGTCGTCCTGATGTTTGCCTCCTTACCAAGATAGCCTAGTCCGCAGATGTGCGCCATGTACTGACCAACAAGCTGATCGACCAGACAGCCTTTGCCAAGCTGGAAGTCGGGATTGGAAAGATCCTTGCTGCCAATGCCGACCCTTAAACCGGGATAGATATCACTGGAATTCTTTGGCGGACGGATGTCCTGGATATAGTATTCGCCGTTGAAAAGGTTGGCATCGGTCCAGGTACTTCCCGAATCGAAGAGTTTTCTGCATTTCTGTGCAAATGCCTTGTCTTTCAGGTAAATGGCCATCTCTTCGCCGGCACGTAGCGCACCCAGATACCAGAATTCCATCTGTGGATTGGGGCCGTAATATTCCACATCCATGGTATTGTGCTGGCAACCTTCCATCACGCCGTCCACATCGCCGTCCCAGCCCCCTTTTACCCAAGCAAAGGCCAGTGCATTTTTGACCCGCGGCCAGTTTGTTGTCAGAAAATTATCATTGCCCGAAAGTTGCCATTCGCGGTAGAATTTCAGGATGGTTCCCATCTGTCCGTCGGCGGCAGCAACCTTGTTGGTGCACGCTTTGGAAAGGGGCAGACCGGCCCGGAAACACATCAATCCGGTAGTGTCGGATGCATAGTTGAACTCCACATCTCGCATGGTTTGCGCCAATTCACCAAAGAGAAACGGTGTTGCCACTTCATAATTCCAGACATGCGTGCAGGAGCCCTGACAGGAGCCAAATTCGTCCATCACCCCTTCCCAACCCATCGTATGCCCGTCTTTGATCCGGAAAACGGTTTGGGAACGAAGGGTGCTGAGATTGAACAAAGCCGCCTCTTTCACTGCATTCGGCAGGGTAGCGTTGACAAAGGCATCCAGAAATTGGTACGTCTTTTGTTCCAGCGCGGGTATCTGTGGAACAATTTTCTCAGCCGCATCCCAGGCATCCCGGTATTTTGTGCTGTAATAATTGCCGACGATCTCTTTAGACCAGCCATATCTGTTTGGAAAGTTCCAGGTGAGGAAAAACCGGTAGGTTTCAGTAGCATGGGGTGCGATCGTTTTTTTCAAGGCCAAGGAAGCCATCGGATCATGATCGATCAATTTACTTTTATCGGTCAGTTCACCGTCGGCACTGAAATCATCCCAGAAATCTAGCGTGGCCCTTTCCCAGCTGTTGGGTTCGGACGAACGGCGGTAGCTGATGCCGGTCTTGCCGGATGTGAGCAGGGCGATGGTTCCGAAGGCCGCATCTTTTTTGGGGATGCTGTCGGAATACATGAAGATCCCCGACAGCTCTCCGCTCTTGCGGAATTCGTTGATGTTGTTTTTTGCGCCATCCGGGATAAAATCCCCTTTCCAGTCGCGGTGGTATTTGCTTCCGTCTTTCCCGACAAAATTGCGCATCGACCCACAAACCGAGACCTCTATCGGTTTGGCCGTGAGATTGGTGACTTCATAAGTCAGCACGGCAACAGGCAATCCGCTGGCATCTGCAACCCCGGGAACAAGCGGATTGAAGCCGGTGATTTTCACCTTAACCGGCATGGTTTTGTCTGAGAGATTCACCATACCAACAGGATAAGAGGCATCGAAGCTGGCTTCGGCGAATCTTGGAAAGCCATGCTGGTTAACCGGTCGACCTTCGTAGTGGGAATATTCGGAAGGGTGCAGTGGTCCGATGAGGGCACGAGTGATGGCGGGTTCGCCTTCCGGCTTGACGAAAACGGAAAAGAAAGGAGCGTTGTTGCCTTTGGTAGTGGTGCTGTAACCGATTCCCGGCTTGTTCATGATTTCCCAGTCGCGCAGTTCGCCGCGCCCACCGAGCGAGACGGTTCCCGTTCCTATTCCGCCAAGCGGAAGGGCGATGTTGAGCAGATGGTCTTTATCGTACTGTTTAACAATAGGCCAGTCGATGGATTTCATTTGCGAGAAAAGAGGAAGGGTCAGGAAACCCAAAATGAGGGTCAGCAATAGCCTGTTCATGTTACTGGGTTTAAAATTTTATCAATTTGTGGGATTAAATTTTTTTACCGGTCTGATAATGATATAAGTAGGCGTGTTTTCCAACGGATGAACCGATACAAGCAGTGCTGTAACAGCACCCTTATCATCGGTAAAAACCTGAGGCCTTTCGATTCCTGCTACTTTGAAAGCCTTTCCGCGCAGGACGGGCACTGGATCTTGCTGAGACCAGACCGGAATTTGAGAATACAACTCATAGTTTACGCCATCTTTGGAAGTGTAATAAACCACCGCCTTTTGAATGCCTGTAGCTTTGGCTTCCCAATCTGTGCAGATAACATTGTACTGGTTGTTGGCCCACCAGATGGTTGGGTCTTCCAGTTCAAAATTTCCGGGCAACCGATTAATTGAATCTTTTACTAATTTGTATGGACCCATATAATTGGATGCCTCGAAAGCCATCATGTTGGCATCCCAGCTACCATCCCTGAAAATTTTGGGTTTGAACTTCCCAACAGCATAAACGCTGCCATCCGAACGTATCAGTAAGGCCGGATTGTTGGTTGGAATAACCGGCTCAGGCATCGGTATCCAAGGCCCCTGGATGGAATCGGCAAAAGCGAATCCGGTTTGCCAACGTGGAATGCCCAGATGATAGAGCAGGTATTTGCTGCCTGCTTTGGTGATTTTTGGATTGTGGATCGCTTGGGTTGCCCATGGATGATTGGCAGCGCTTAAAACGACTTCCTTAAACCGGTAAGGTCCAAACAGGGATTTGGATGTTGCCCTGATGGCCTCACTCCTGAACCAGCCTTTCATCCCCTCCTTTGCTGGCCAACGGGAGCAAAACAGATGGTAGGTGTCGCCAACTTTAATGACGGAGGGATCCCAGAGGTAATAACCCTCCATTTTAAAGATGGCATCTTTTGGCACGGGTTTCAGTGCTTGCCTTAGCGGGTTGCTGTTGGGATAGCTGATTCGAAGGTTATCCGGTAAAGACGGAAGTGGCTGACTCTTCTTTTCTGACTGTCCAAGACATAGGACCGAACAAAGCAACAGGAAGAACAGAACAGGATTGTGTTTCATTATCATCTTAATACGCTATGTCAAATATTTCTTTATCCTCTAATTTTACAGAAGTAATCACGAAGGAATGCAAAAGAATGCTTCATCCAGTTTCTTTTGCTTTGTTGCCATCACGACGATTAATTTTTTTTTGAACGCAGCAAAGCTTCCAAAAAATAGTAATCTGCGTAATTCAAAGGCACATCAATTTCGGCTCCATGCGGGATGCTGCCGACCGAATGCTTCAGCAGAAAATGGCCGTTTTCACCCGTTTTAGCCAAATAGGCCGGACTACTCAGGCTTTGCATGATTTTATCTGCCCAGCCCTTATAGTACTCACCATTTTCATAGCTTGAAAGTTCGTAAAGCGCCGATGCCATTATAGCAGCTGCAGATGCATCATGAGGTTCATTGGGTATTTTGGGAGCATCAAAATCCCAGTAGGGAACAAAATCGGAAGGAAAATTCTTGTGATGAACGACAAATTCAAAGGCTTTTTGGGCTTGTAGTAAATATTTTGGATCGTGCGTTTCGCGGTAGCAAACGGTGAAACCGTAAATTCCCCATGCCTGTCCACGGGCCCACGACGATTCGTGCGCAAATCCCTGAGCCGTTTGTCTGCTGCGAACTGAACCGTCGGTGGGATTGTAATCCACCACGTGGTAACAGCTATAATCCGGGCGATAATGATTTTTGATGGTCTGATCGGCATGACTTACCGCCAATTTGTAGAAAGACGAATCGCCGGATAATCGGGTGGCGTTGAACAATAGTTCCAGATTCATCATGTTGTCGATGATCACCGGGCATTGCCAGCCTCGCTGGGATTGCCAACCTTTGTCGACATTCCAGGATTGGAAGATTCCGGCAGCAGGACGAAACCGTGTAGAAAGCGACTTGGCTGCCTGAATGATTACCTCTTTGTAGCTGTTTTCACCTAAACGCAGCCCATTGCCGAAACTGCACTGGATCATAAATCCGACATCATGGTGCCAGGTAAGGTATTTAACAGAATCGATGGCTTCGGTATATTTTCGGGCATTGTTTTTCCAGGTGCTGTCGCCAGTTAACTCGAACATATACCACATTGTTCCCGGATAGAAGCCGCTGGTCCAATCATCCATGGAAATGTATTTGACTTTTCCATCTGCAACAGTTCGCGGATTAAGTATTTTCCTGGATTTCTCGATTGCTTCCACCTGAAGTTTTTCCTGAGCGATTGCCACACGTGTAGATTCCTCTGCAAAGTCTGATTTGGGTTTAGTTGGGATTGAGCAACCCAAAATAAGCAGTGTAAATGCCAGATAAACAGTTAAATACCTTTTTGACCACATGATTATAACTTGTTAATTGAAATTTTATACTTTCCTGAAAGTTGCATCTTTTTTGCATTTAAAGACAACCGATAAATCTGGTTGCCCCAAACGTTTGACAATCGTTTATCCGTCAAAGTGACTGTTTCAACGGTTGGATTAAATTGCGCCGCATCGTAACTTAGTTTGATTTTTGCCCCATCTTTTTCTAACGTGACCACACCTGAAACGGAAGTATCCGGCTTGCCCCATGTTAGGAAATTTAATTGATTTGGTTTTAGCGTCTTTTTTAGTTTAAATTCATCCTGAAACAGTAATCCGCCCTTAGGCTCAAGGCGATAACTTCTTTGCCATTTTTCGACGGCTGCCTCTTCCGGGTATGCGCCGGCAAGGTCGAGTGAGAAAGATGACTTGGCATTATCGAAAGACACATTTTGGGAGTGGTATTTGGCTCCGTCTTTTTCTGCTACACCGTTGATCATGGGCAGGTTGTGGTAATTGGACTGCATTGTCCAGATGGAATACCGTTCATTACTGAATGTTTGGCGGGTATACGTTCCAACGCCTGCATCAATGATCATGGGCGTTTCATCGAGGTACAAAGAAAACGAGCCCATGTCGTTGTGGTTATGGCTCTCGGCGTTGTATCCGCCTTTGGCCGCAAAGAAAAACCCGGTTTGATTGCGCAGGTAACAAAATTCAGTTTCGGGGTACCAGGTAGACCCGGCTTGTGAGATAGCAGGTTTATTCTTGATCAGTTCGTTGTGAAATTTGAGATTTTCCATGGTACGGAAGAGGTCGCGACCTGCATTGAAGTGGTTCACTTTCCCATCGCGCTCGTAAAGATAGGAAGCAAATTGCATCATCTCCTGACTGCCAACTGCTTTGCCGTAGCGATAGATCATGCCGGGTTCGCCACCGCCTTTGGCCGAAGCATCTGCAAAATTGACGACCCAACCATTTCCAACATACGATTTGGCAATGTATTCTCCCATGTTTTTGATGATCTGCTGATCAAAAATGGAGACCTTTCCCCCAGTTGCAGTGTATAGCAATTGCAGGTAATCGTACAATTTTCCTGGTGCGTGTCCCCAATAGGAAGGACCCTCTTCGCAGGCACCGTCGCTGTGGTAGTAGTTGATGAATTTGTCGGTCGAAACCATGGTCCGTTGAACAGCAGCGGCCAGTTTAACCGGATCATTTTCAAGCAGGAGGAAACAAGTCAGAACATCTGAATTGCACCAGGGATTCCAGTTATTGACCATCGTAGAGGGTGATGCATTGAAGGCCTGCCACCAGAAATTGCTGCGATCCATGTAAGGATCTAGAATCCGATCCTGGAGATTTTTGCGCAAACGTTCCGAAACCAGTGGCTGAACCTTTGCCATTTCATCTTTCAGGAAAAAGTAAGTCCAGGCAAAAAATGCACCTAAATCGCCGGAGGTCAGGTCGATGATATTTTCCTTGAAGGAGGGCAGAGCAGTTTTCTCCTTTTGTTCCCTGCCAATATGTGCCGAAAGCGCCCAGCTGGTCATTTCGCAGCTTTGCCATACGCCGTTGACGATTTGTGGCATGAAGCGACCTTTTCCTTCGGCCAATTCGGCCAGAACCAGATCGGCCAGAGCCGAATTGTTGGCACCGAATGGATTTTCCATGATGGTTCTGGATCCGCTTTTGTCAAATTCCAGATAATCGGTGGCTTTCACCACTTTCCATTCGTAATTCAGGGAAGCCACCCCTTTTTGAATGATCTCCTCTTTCACCCCAGAAGTGATAGCATCCCATCCCTGACGATCGGTGTATGCCGGATAGGAAACCCATTTCTGATTGGCTATCAGGCAGGATTTTAATATTTCTGTGGTTGCCGATTTCTGAAGGAGATCTCTCTTCTCCCAGGCATTGGCTGAGAAGGATAAAGCAACAAGGATCGCAAATAGCAGGACTTTTGTATTCTTCATTGGAATTTGTGTTTTAATAATTACATGCTTTTTCTGATCATTTTCCAGTTACCCGAAAAATAGGCTTTATCGAGCCGATTGAGGAAATCATTGTTTTGTTCTTTAATTCCTTTCTCCATTAGGTCGTGATAGAGATAAAACTGAAGCCAATAGCCATAGTTGTATTTTTGCTGTATCGATTTTGGGCTTCGCATCAGACTATACCAGCTAAGGTTAATCCCCTGTTCTTCTGCAACAGCCGATGCATCGAGC
>JBBQJE010000101.1:0-11289 GCA_038325635.1 Bacteroidales bacterium | reverse complement strand
TTAATAACCCTTTTGGGGAAAGCACAAATCTAAACAAAATGGATCAGGATTTAAGCGGCCGGTTAATTTGCTAATGTGCTAATTTGCTAATTTGCTAATGTGCTAATGTGCTAATATGCTAATGTGCTAATGTGCTAATATGCTAATGAAGCGCAATCGAACCCTTCGGCAAGCTCAGGGACCGAATCGAAAATTCAAAATTGATTATTATCTTATGGAAATTCCATTATTGCGAAGATACTGCTTTAAATCCGGAATGGCGATCTCTCCGTAATGGAAAATACTGGCAGCCAATCCGGCGTCTGCTTTCCCATTGTTGAACAAGTCGACAAAATGCTCCATCGAACCGGCTCCTCCTGAGGCAATTAGGGGGATTGTCAACAATTCTGAAAGATGTGCCAATGCTTTGTTGGCGAATCCATTCTTAGTGCCATCGTGGTTCATGGAGGTGAACAGAATTTCGCCGGCGCCTCTGTTTTCGGCTTCCTTGGCCCATGAAAAAAGCTCTTTCCCGGTAGGGATTCGTCCGCCGTGCATTGTGGCCTCCCAGTGGTTGTTTTCTTCCCGTGCGTCGATCGCCACCACCACAAACTGACTGCCAAAATGGAGAGCCAAATCGTCGATCAACTGTGGATTTTTGATGGCCGATGAATTGATGGAGATTTTATCGGCACCGGCTGCCAACAAGGCATCCGCATCTTTTAGCTCGCTGATGCCTCCGCCTACCGTGAAGGGAATATTGAGGTTATAAGCAATTCTCTTGACCAGTTCCACGAATGTTTTTCTTCCTTCGTGGGTTGCCGTAATGTCCAGAAACACCAATTCATCGGCTCCTTGGTCGGAATATATTTTCCCCATTTCAACAGGGTCACCAACTTCGCGGATATCAACAAAATTGATCCCTTTGACGGTTTTCCCATTGCGAATATCGAGACAGGGAATAATGCGTTTGCTTAGCATGCGGTCTACTTTTGCTGTTATTTAACAGTGTTTATTTTGCGAATTTCATCGGGAGAAATGATCCCTTCGTAGATTGCCTTTCCAACGATGACGGCTGGTACGCCAATCTTTTCGAGATCAAGGACATCCTGCAGGGAACCAACACCTCCTGAAGCAATCAGGTAGATCCCTGGGATCGATTGCATGATCTCCTTATACAAGTCAATAGCCGGTCCTAAAAGCATACCGTCGCGACTGATGTCGGTACTGATTACATTGTCGATTCCTTTTTCCTCCCAACCTTTGATAAAAGTGAAGAGATCGAGTCCGCTGTCCTCTGTCCAGCCTGCTACTGCAATTTTTCGGTTTGAAACGTCTGCTCCAAGAATGATTCTTTCCGAGCCAAAACTCTCAATCCAGCTAAGCATTGTTTCGGGTGATTTTACAGCGATGCTTCCGCCGGTAATCATATTGGCTCCAGCCTCGAAGGCGATCTCCAGATCTTTATCGCTTTTTAGTCCGCCGCCAAAATCAATTATTAAGCTGGTATTTATGGCGATGCGTTCCAAAATTTTATAGTTAACGATGTGATGAGCCTTTGCGCCGTCGAGATCGACCAGATGCAAACGCTGAATTCCGAATGACTCAAACATTTTTGCTACCTCAAGCGGATCCTCGTTGTAGATTGTCTTTCGGTTGTAGTCGCCCTGCGAGAGACGAACACATTTGCCGTCGATGATATCAATGGCCGGGATAATTTGAATACTCATAATCAGATAGTAAGATGAAGGAAATTTTCCAGAATTTTGGCTCCAACGGAACCGCTTTTTTCTGGATGAAACTGAACCGCATAGAAATTATTCTTTTGCAAAGCAGCACTAAATGGAGTAGGATAGTAACAGGTTGCTGCGGTGTCGATTCCCATGGTTGCAAAAAAGGAATGAACAAAGTAACAGTGTTCACCTTCGATGGAAGGATCAAAGAGTGAACTGTTTAATTCAGTAATCGTATTCCAACCTATATGGGGAATCTTCATGGAAGGGAGTAGATCCTGCTGAAGCACAAATTTTTTGACCGTTTCATCAAAAATACCAAGACATTCTGTATCACCTTCTTCCGAATAACGGCACATGAGTTGAAGGCCTAGGCAGATCCCTAAAACTGGTTGTTTAAGGTCGGTAATCAGCTTGTTGAGTTTGTGAGTACGGAGGTAGGCCATTGTTGTTGAGGCTTCTCCGACACCGGGAAAAATAACCCGATCTGCCGATCTAATCTCGTCATGATCTGCTGTGATGGAGGCTTCGATTCCAAGCCGTTTCAGCGCATAATCCACAGATTGGATGTTTCCGGCATTGTATTTTATTATTGCAACCTTCATTTGAGAAGCGTTTCAATGACTTTAACCATCTCGGCAAATTCGTCTTCTTTGTAAAGTCTTGTCATATAGACTATTTTCCCTGTTTTATCGAGGATGATGTTGCGCGTTACCCCTGCTTTTTTCTCGGCAATAAGTCCGAAAATTTTGCCACCAGGGTCAAGTGCCAGCGGATAGGTAATCTTGATGTCCTCCTGAAATTTCTTCACTTTTTCGATTGGTTCGTCAAGGTCGATGCCGATAAGAACGAATTGCTTGTTGTTTTTCTGTTTCTGCCAGATATCTTTTTCAATGAAAGGCATCTCTTTTCGGCAGACGCTGCACCAGCTGGCGGTAAATTGAAGCATGACAATTTTGCCTTTGAAGTCGGCGGTAGAAACCTTTTTGCCGTTTGAAAGAGAGGTAGAAAATTCGGGCATTTGATCGCCGATTTTAACGATGTAGCCATAGTCGGCCGGAACTTCTTTGACCGGGATTTGGGCAAATGTGGATTGAACCACCAGAAGAAAAATTAAGGTCTTGAATAAAATGTTACTTTTCATATACTATTGATATTGATGCAAATAAATACAAATAAAGAAAACGCTAACCACAGATTTCACAAATTACACCGATTAACGAACAAATTTATTGGGTCGCAGGTCACAAGTCGGGTCGTCGAGAGTTCATTGTAAATTGATTAATGGAAAATTACGGTACGGTTATTGAAGACCAGAATTTTGCGTTGGAGGTGTTTGTAAACAGCCTCGCTTAAAACAATTTTTTCGAGGTCTCTGCCTTTTCGTACCAAGCTCTCGATGCTGTCAACATGTGAAATGCGCACTACATCCTGAGCAATAATTGGTCCAGCGTCGAGTTCTGCCGTCACATAATGACTGGTAGCACCTATAATTTTCACGCCACGTTCGTGTGCTGCATGATAGGGTTTTGCCCCGGCGAATGCCGGCAAAAAGGAGTGGTGTATGTTAATTATCTGATTTGGAAAGTTGGATACGAATTGGTCGCTCAGTACTTGCATGTATCGACCCAGCACAATCAGATCGATGTTTTTTTCCTTTAGCAAAGCAATTTCTTTGGCTTCTTGTTCTGC
The DNA here is from genome assembly GCA_038325635.1 of Bacteroidales bacterium. GTDB lineage: Bacteria > Bacteroidota > Bacteroidia > Bacteroidales > Prolixibacteraceae > CAINVV01. The sequence continues at coordinate 7,885 of JBBQJE010000101.1, read as the reverse complement.
TTTGTTGGCACTATTTTTTGAAAAGCAATAGAAATCGATACCAAAACGATCTGCTATTGGTTTTAAATCATTGTGATTGCTGATAATAAGCGGGATGTCAACGACCCATTCACCAGCCATATATCTCGAGAGGATGTCAAACATGCAGTGCGACATCTTCGAAATGAAAAGGGCCATTCTGGGTACTTCGTCCGAGAAATGAAGGGTAAACGAGAGGTTATATTTTTTAGCAATCAAGGTATCAAAATAGTCTGCAATTTTCTCGCGAGGAATGTCGAATTGTTCCAATTCCCATTCCACACGCATGAAAAATATTGATTCGGCACGATCGACGTTTTGATCGAGGTAGATAATATTGCCGTTGTTTTTATTCATAAACTGGGTCACTGCTGCCAAAATTCCTTGTTGGTCGGGACAGTGTATCAGTAAGATAGCGGTGTTTTTGTTTTCTAAAGGAACCATATTTTGAAATTTTCGATTTTGGAATTTGGATTGCTTCCTGTTTGAAGGGGCGATCACGTAGGATCGCCTCTATAGTGTTCCCTTCGAACTTGGGAGGGTATCCTGGTAAGGGTCTTTTCGTATGGCCATTTTAATTGAACGGGCAAAAGCCTTGAAAATTCCCTCTATTTTGTGGTGCTCGTTGGTGCCTTCTGCCCAGATATTCAGATTGCAGAGTGCCGCGTCGGAAAATGATTTGAAGAAATGGTGAAAAAGTTCTGTTGGAACATCGCCGACATATTCGCGCTGAAACTCTGCTTCCCAGACTAGCCAAGGCCTGCCGCCGAAATCGAGGGCGACTTGTGCCAAACAATCATCCATTGGCAGGCAGTAACCGTAGCGTTCGATTCCTCTTTTATTACCGAGTGCCTTGCGGATAACCTCGCCAAGGGCAATGGCCGTATCTTCAATCGTGTGATGTTCGTCAACTTCCAGATCGCCAATTACCTGAACAGTAAGGTCGCAGCCCGAATGAGTGGCAATTTGTTGCAACATGTGATCGAAAAAATGGAGTCCGGTAGAAATCTGGCTGACTCCTTTTCCGGCAAGATTGATTTCAACGAAAATGTTGGTTTCTTTGGTCTCTCTTTTAACGGAGGCTTTGCGTTCGATATCCGATAGAAAAGTAAAAATCTCATCCCAATTATCGGATACCATGGCACATGAAGCGGAAAGATTGCTGGTAATCAGATCATCAGCACGAGTCTCTGGTGCAAAATAGATGGCTTTTGATCCAAGATTTTTGGCCATCTGAACGTCTGTAAGCCGGTCGCCAATCACGAAAGAATTGGCAAGGTTATAACTGCCGTCGAGGTATTCCTGCAAAAGTCCGATTTCCGGTTTCCGGGTAGGCGATTGATCCTCGGGAAAGGAACAGTCAATAAATATGCGTTTAAAAGTGACACCTTCATTCTCAAAGGCTTTTAACACTTTGCCCTGAACTAGGTGAAAGCACTCTTCCGGATAGACTTCCGTACCCATTCCATCCTGGTTGGAGACCATCACTAATTCATAGTCAAAATGCTTGTTAATTGCATATAAATTTCGGAAAACGCCGGGCAGAAACTCCAGTTTTTCGAGACTGTCAACTTGAAAATCGTCAGATGGCTCGACAATTAGCGTTCCATCTCGGTCGATAAAAAGGGCTTTCTTCATACTAATAACATTTTCAACTATTCGTGAAATTTTCGATTTTCGATTTTCGATTTTGGAATGCGATCACAACAACATTTTCACACTATTGTAATTTCCTTCAATGCTTTAATGAGTATTTTATTTTCATTTTCAGTGCCTACCGAGATTCTCAAGGCTTCCCCGCAGAGTACAATTTTGGACCGATCGCGCACGATAATCTGACGATCGACCAAGGCGTCATAGATTTTTTTTGCTGCTGTTGTCTTGACTAGAACAAAGTTAGCATCGCTCGGATAAATTTTTACCACGTTTGGCAATTTATTCAACTCTTTTAAAAGGATTGCTTTTTGATGAAGGATAATCTCGACCCATTTTTCTTTTTGATGGGCCGATTGTAGCATCTCCAACGCTTTATGCTGGGTAAGTTGGTTGATGTTATACGGATATTTGATTTTACTGAGGATGGCAATAATTTCTGCCGATGCAAAAGCCATTCCTAGTCTGATACCGGCAAGTCCCCAAGCTTTGGAAAGTGTTTGCAGGATAACCAGATTGGGGTATTTTGACAGACTGGAAAGCAGCGTTTTCTCCGGACAAAAATCAATATACGCCTCGTCTAAAATAACCAATCCGTTGAAATTTACGATAATTTTAAGTATTTGATTCTCATCCAGCGCATTCCCGGTAGGGTTATTTGGAGAACAAAGGAAAATTAGTTTTGAAGATGCATCCGTTGCTGCCAATATTTTTTCGGCATTGAGGCTGAAATCTTCCTCCAGCAATACTTCGCGGTAATCGATGTTGTTGGTATCGGCTGCGACACGGTACATCCCGTAGGTTGGTGCAATTGCTACGACGTTGTCAATTCCGGGTTCGCAAAATGCACGATATAGCAAGTCGATTGGTTCATCACTGCCATTGCCAAGAAAAATCTGGTTGGCAGGTATGTTTTTTAATAAGCTGAGTTGATTCTTCAAAGCTACCTGATGAGGATCCGGATAGCGATTATATGGCTCATTAAATGGATTTTCGTTAGCATCTAAAAAGACCGAAGCTGCACCTGTATACTCATCTCTGGCACTGGAGTAGGGATGCAAGGCCAGAATGTTTTTTCGCGTAATATTTTGAATCTTAAAATCCATTTAATCAAAAGTAAAAAATTCGACAATGTGACAATTCGACGATTCGACAATTTCGGAACGCACTGATCAAGTGTTTCTGGTCGAGACGTTTGTTATTCGTATCGTAACGGCGTTCTTGTGCGCTTGCAGCATTTCGGCTTCAGCCATGTGCTCGATGACCGGTCCCAGTTGCTGCAATCCCTCTCTGGAGATTTCCTGGTAGGTAATTTTCTTGCAAAAACTGTCGAGATTTAGTCCGCTAACTGAGCGTGCCCAACCGTTGGTAGGCAGGGTGTGGTTCGTTCCGGAAGCATAATCTCCGGCACTTTCGGGGGTCCAATGACCGATAAATACAGAACCGGCATTCGTGATTTTTTCTGCCAAACTAACGGCATCATCCGTTTGAAGAATCAGGTGTTCAGGTGCATAAAAATTACTGAATTCAATTACTTCATCCATGGATTTTAGTAGGATAATTCTGCTGTGAGCTAGTGCTTTAGCGGCTATTTCCTTCCGGGGAAGTTGTCCCAGCTGATTATTAATCTCGGCCGATATTCTATTGATCAACGATTCGTCTGTGGTGAAAAGCATTACCTGACTATCGGCACCATGTTCGGCTTGTGAAAGCAGGTCGGAGGCTACAAACGCTGGAATTGCCGATTCATCTGCTACGACTTCCAACTCGGACGGGCCGGCGGGCATATCAATGGAGCAGGTGTTGAGCGAGACGTATTGTTTGGCCGCGGTTACCCAAGAGTTTCCCGGACCGAAGATTTTAAGCACTTTCGGAACAGATTCAGTACCGAATGCCATGGCCCCAATGGCCTGGATTCCACCAATCCTGAATACTTTGGATACTTTGCAGAGTCCGGCGGCGAAAAGGATGGCCGGATGAATTTTTCCATCAGAATTGGGAGGGGTGCAAAGAATTACTTCCCTGCATCCGGCAATCTGTGCGGGTAGGGCAAGCATCAACACCGTCGAAAATAGCGGAGCTGTACCACCCGGAATATATAATCCAACGCTTTCGACGGGCAGGTTTTTCTGCCAACATCTAACACCAGGATAGGTTTCCACCACCCCTATGGTCGATTTTTGAGCCTCATGAAAGTTGCGGATATTTTCAGCGGCAGTGCGGATGGCCTTTGCCAACGATGGATCAATTTCAGTTTCTGCCCGAAGTATTTCCTGTTCAGAAACCTGAAACTGTTCAATCACAGCACGATCGAATTTAGCAGTGTATTCCTTCAATGCGGCGTCTCCGCGGTGTCTTATGTTTTGCATGACCTCCTCAACAATGGGAAGTTTGTCGGAATAGTCGGTCGTTGCCCGAACAGTTAATTCATTCCAACTCTCTTTTGGAGGATAACGATAAATTTGCATGACAAAATTTAATAAATCATCTTTTCAATCGGTAATACGAGAATTCCTTCGGCACCGTTTCTTTTGAGGTTGCCTATTACTTCCCAAAATTCTGATTCAGCAATGACAGAGTGTAGTGAACTCCAGCCCGGCTTAGCCAATGGCATCAGCGTTGGAGAGGTCATACCAGGAAGTACTTTGATGATTTGTTCCATCTTTTCGTTCGGGGCATTGAGTAGAATGTATTTTTTGCCTTTGCCGTTTTCGACCGATTCGATGCGGAAGATTAATTCATCAAGGATAGCTTGTTTCTCCTTTGAAATTGCAGGATCAACAATCATAACAGCTTCCGACTGCATCACGACTTGAACCTCTTTCAATCGATTACTAACCAGGGTACTTCCTGAACTGACGATATCAAAAATTGCATCCGACAATCCTATTCCAGGGGCAATTTCCACAGAACCGGCAATAAAATGAATATCCGAATGGATATGGTTTTTTGCCAGAAATTCTTTTAGTATTCCAGGGTACGAAGTAGCAATTTTCTTTCCTTCAAACCAGGTTAATCCTTTGTAATCAATATCTTTAGGTATTGCTAATGACAGACGACATTTGCTGAAACCAAGGTGCTTCACTACTTCAACAATTTTCTTTTGTTCTTCCATCTCGTTTTTACCAACGATTCCGACATCAGCAACACCATCTGCAACACATTGAGGAATATCATCATCCCGAAGGTAAAGGACTTCGAGGGGAAAATTTTTGGCCGAAGAGATCAATCTTCTTTTGCCATCGATCAGTTTAATTCCGGCTTCGCCAAGCAGTAGGAGAGAGTCTTCGTTCAATCGGCCCTTGGTTTGAATAGCAATACGTAACGTTGTTTCCATGTTTTTTAAATGAAAGCAGGCTTACCTTTTCGTGGTAAGCCTGCTAATGAATTGTTCAATATCTATAAAATGATCAACTCAGCTTACCTTATGGCAAGAAATGGTGATGTCCATTATGTAAGTTGATCTTTGTCATGTATAATTCTTTTTGCAATGATAAGTATAAAATTGATAGGGTAGAGGCTTTAATATGAAATTATTGTTATTTAAGAAGTGAACTAAAGTACTTTCTTTAAACTTATTTGGTGGCCGCCCGGTCATACTTGCAGCATCCTGGTAAGGCATTATACGTTTTTGTATCAGCCTTGTACTTCGGAGTGTCATGACCAACTTTAGCTTCGGCAGCTTCAATCTTGTCGACCGATGCTTTTGAGGCGTCAAAAGTAACTGTCAAGTCTTTGGTTTCTTTGTTCCAGTCGGCTTTTGTTACTCCGGCAACAGCCAACGCTGCTTTTTCGATACGAGTTTCGCACATACCACAGTTTCCGCTTACTTTAATTTTCTCGGTTTTTGTTTCAGCGAACAAATTTTGTAAGCCCAACAGCATAACAGCTGCGAATAACAAAACAATTGATTTTTTCATTTTAATTGATTTTTATGTTAAATTTAATTCTCTGTCTAAAACTATTTATACGTACAATTCTGCAAAATTACAACATTATCTTCATAGTTTTTTGGATTGAATGTCAAGTAATACTTTTCCTGAATCTTTTAATAGTCCAATGGACCATCGTATTATCACAAAGGAACCTAAGATAGCACCCAATGCATCGAGCCAAACGATATTCCAAATCATTGCTCCGGTTAGCCCAATAATGGCAGTCACACTTGTCAGGGCATCAGCCAAAACGTGGAGATAGGCGGCGCGTATATTCAGATCAGAATCTTCGTGCTTATGATGCAAAAGGAAGGCACTGGCAATATTTACAACCAATCCGATACAAGCAACATAAATGGCCTCTTCGAAATGAATGGTCAATGGATTAAACAGTCGTTTGATCGCTTCGACTAAAATGACAAAGGCGAAAATTAGGAGCAATAATCCACTGCTATAGCCCGAAAGTGAAAGGATTTTTTTAGGATTGCCCTTGAAATTTCCTTTGTTATCCAATCTTCTGACTACCATGTAGGCTATCCAACTCAATCCGATGGCCAGAACATGTGATCCCATGTGAATCCCGTCGGCCAGTAGTGCCATTGAATTGGACGTTAAGCCGAAGAATATTTCGACGAACATCGTTATGGCTGTCAGTACAGTAACGAAACCTGCTCTTCTTTCGTGATGATTATCCTCCATTTAGCACCAAGTTTTATTCACTGTTTTTACGCTGTTTTTATCATTTTGTTCAGTCAGAAAGAACGTAAAGTGCTTTTTATAATCTGCGTCCCTTAAGACGCAAACTGTTACTTACGACTGAAACGGAGCTCAGTGCCATAGCTGCGCCTGCAATCATTGGGTTAAGGGTGAATCCCCAAATTGGATACAACACACCTGCGGCAATAGGAATTCCGATTAAATTGTAGATAAATGCCCAAAATAGATTCTGATGGATAGTATTTACCGTGAGTTTTGATAATTTGATAGCTTTTGAAATAAGTCGAAGATCAGAAGAGATAATCGTCATTTTGGCAACATCCATGGCAATATCGGATCCTTTTCCCATGGCGATACTGACATCGGCCTGCGCCAATGCCTGCGAATCATTGATACCATCGCCTACCATCGCAACAATTTTTCCCTGTTGCTGCAATGATTTAACAAAGTCTGCCTTATCGGGAGGCATTACTTCAGCCCGGAAATCTTTTAGCCCGACTTTCGCTGCGACTGCCTTGGCTGTTTGAAAATTGTCGCCGGTAAGCATGTACACCTCAATACCCTGATTCTGCAATTCGGCGATAGCTTTGGCAGAGCTTTCTTTTATTTTATCGGCAATGGCAATGATGGCAGCTACTTCATTATCTACGGCATAGTAGATTACCGTCTTTGCTTCATTTTCCCAGTCTATTGCATTGATTTCAATGCTTTTAGATACCTTAACAGGATAATCATCCATCAGTTTTCTGTTGCCGACAAGCAAGGTCTTTCCATTGTATTCGGCTTTGACTCCCCTGCCTGTAATACTTTCAAAATGATCGAGTGTAATTCTTTCATTGGATGGAATGTCCAAATAAGCGACAACTGCATCAGCCAGTGGATGTTCCGATAAAGCTTCGATCGTATGAAGCAATTGGCCAAATTCCTTCTGTCCAGAGGCCTGTATATTCCATGCAATATCTGTAACAACTGGCTTCCCTTCACTGATTGTGCCTGTTTTATCCAAAACTATTGCAGTTACTAAATGAGCCAATTCCAGGCTTTCTGCATCCTTGATCAGGATACCATTCTCTGCACCCTTTCCTATTCCTACCATGATGGCTGTTGGAGTTGCAAGTCCAAGGGCGCAAGGGCAGGCAATTACTAAAACGGAGACCATTGCGAGTAAAGCATGGGTAAGCGCATTTTCCACTCCAAAAATCATCCATACGATGAATGTGAGAATCGCAATGGCCATCACCACCGGAACGAAAATCCCGGCAATTTTGTCGACCAGCTTTTGTACCGGAGGTTTACTTCCCTGGGCCTCCTGAACCATCTTGATGATTTGAGCCAGAATGGTTTCGCCTCCCACTTTTTGAGCAGTTATAATAAAACTTCCCTTTTGATTAAGAGTACCTGCGAAGACCTTTGCACTATTCGCCTTTTCGACAGGAATAGATTCACCGGTAATCGTACTTTCATCCACGAAAGAATTTCCTGATATCACTTCGCCGTCAACCGGAATTTTGTCTCCTGGTTTAACCAGTAACTGATCGTTCTTTTTTACCTGTGAAATAGGG
>JBBQJE010000100.1:0-11391 GCA_038325635.1 Bacteroidales bacterium | reverse complement strand
TGTGCTTCTTCCAAACCAAATTTTCCGAGAAAGAACTCGTAAATCTTGCCCAATAAATCGCCGTTGCTATCGTCAGGAATCGTTGAAAACAGCTTGAGTAATTGTTTCAACAAGCTTTGGCCTTTTCGGGTAATGGCAAAGAACTCATCTTTTGGCAAAGTATCCTTCAGCGAAACAACATGCTTTTCAATGTCTTTCATAGCCTGAATAACAGCCTTGTCAACAGGGTTGTCCTGGTCACCTTCCGGTAATTCTTTCAGGTAGTCGTAACGGGCTGTATCGGGAATGTATAATCCACACTTTCCAATGGCAATCTTCTCGATGGGCTCTTCCAAACGAGTACCCTTGTTCTTCTCAAATTCAGCTTTAATTTCAGCTTCAAACTTGCTGTATTTTATATCGGCAAATTTTAAAAAGATAATCCCCAGCACTGGTGGCGAATAATCATTTGATTTCAGGTCGCTGTCGGCCCGTAGTTTATTGGCTGCCAGCCAAAGGTCATCTTTCAGTTTTTTAAATTCTTTGTTGGTCATCTTACCAGTATCTCGAATTGTCGCGTTTTTGTTGGTGGTCATTAATATCAAATCAGTTGTTAACCGATTTATTTAGTGTTTATGGTTCCTATCGATAAAAACCAAAATTAGGGAATTACAGTTAACAAAGGGTTAGTTTTCCGGATTAATTCCAGATGGTACAAATGCATGATATAGATCAATAACAAAACATCAAATACAATAAATCTGTAATGACAAAAACCGCAGTAAATATATGATTTACTGCGGTTTCACTATTTTTGATTATCGATTTTAATCGACTTTATTTCACCTCTTCAAAATCAACATCAGTTACTTCGCCGTCGCCTTTGCCCTTTTGCTGAGAAGATTGTCCTTCGTTAGGAGCTTCCTGCGCACCAGGTCCGCCTTGTTGAGCGTTTGAGGCATTGTACATCTCTTGTGATGCCGCTTGAAAGACCGTATTCAACTCATTTGTTGCCGTTTCAATGGCAGCAAAATCCTTGATTTTGTAGGCCTCTTTCAAGTTGTTCAACGCTGTTTCGATAGGAGCTTTCTTGTCGGCAGGCAATTTGTCGCCCATCTCTTTCATCTGCTTTTCGGTTTGGAAAATCAGTGAATCAGCGTGATTGAGTTTTTCAACCTGCTCTCTTGCCTGTTTATCAGTTTCCGCATTTGCGGCAGCTTCCTCTTTCATCCGTTTGATTTCATCATCACTCAGACCGGAAGATGCTTCGATACGAATCGATTGCTCTTTGCTGGTGGCTTTATCTTTGGCCGTAACATGCAGAATACCATTGGCATCGATGTCGAACGAAACTTCAATTTGAGGAATTCCACGTTGTGCAGGTGGAAGCCCGTCGAGGTGAAATTTGCCAATGGTCTTGTTTCCATTCGCCATCGGACGCTCGCCCTGAAGAACATGAATCTCTACAGAAGGCTGATTATCAGAAGCCGTTGTGAAAGTTTCAGATTTCTTTGTTGGAATAGTTGTGTTCGACTCGATCAAACGTGTCATCACGCCACCCATGGTTTCGATACCCAAGGAAAGCGGAGTAACGTCGAGCAATAGCACATCTTTAACTTCACCCGTTAGGACACCACCCTGAATGGCAGCACCTACAGCTACTACCTCGTCTGGATTTACTCCTTTAGACGGCGCTTTGCCAAAAAGTTGTTGCACTTTTTCCTGAATGGCAGGAATACGGGTTGAACCACCCACCAAAATAATTTCGTCGATATCGCTAATTGTCAATCCAGCGTTTTTCAATGCTTTGCGACATGGTTCCATGGTTGCATTGATCAGTGAATCGGCCAATTTTTCGAATTGAGCGCGAGTCAGTTTTCTTACAAGGTGCTTTGGAATACCGTTAACAGGCATGATATAAGGCAGGTTGATCTCTGTCTCAGTAGAGCTGGAAAGTTCGACTTTTGCTTTTTCGGCAGCTTCTTTCAAACGTTGCAGCGCCATTGGATCTTTGCGAAGATCGATGCCTTCGTCAGATTTGAACTGATCTGCCAGCCAATCGATGATTACCTGGTCAAAGTCGTCTCCTCCTAAATGCGTATCGCCGTCGGTAGACTTCACTTCGAATACCCCCTCGCCTAATTCAAGGATAGAGATGTCAAAAGTTCCACCTCCAAGGTCAAATACAGCAATTTTCATGTCCTTGTGCATCTTGTCGAGGCCATAAGCCAGCGATGCAGCAGTTGGTTCGTTGATGATACGACGCACTTTCAGTCCGGCAATTTCGCCTGCCTCTTTCGTGGCCTGACGTTGAGAGTCGTTGAAATAGGCAGGAACTGTAATGACAGCTTCCGTAACTTCCTGACCTAAATAATCCTCGGCAGTTTTCTTCATTTTCTGAAGAACCATGGCCGAAATCTCTTGCGGAGAATAGAAACGATCGTCAATTTTTACACGCGGAGTGTTGTTATCACCTTGGATAACGACAAAAGGAACTCGTCCGATTTCTTTGGAAACCTGATTGAATGTTTCGCCCATAAACCGTTTGATCGAAGAGATCGTTTTGGTTGGATTGGTGATTGCCTGGCGTTTGGCCGGGTCACCTACTTTACGCTCGCCATTGTCGACAAAAGCGACGATAGAAGGCGTCGTGCGTTTACCTTCACTATTGGGGATCACAACAGGTTCGTTGCCTTCCATGACGGCAACACAGGAGTTGGTTGTCCCTAAGTCAATTACAATAATTTTTCCCATTTTATTTGTATTTACTATTAATATGTTTTGATATTTTCTAATCTTATACATCCTCTCAATCAATCTTTATGCCAATCCGGAGTGTCAGTAATTTTTAAGGAATTTTGGAGCAGTTCTTTCCTGATAAGGGTTTTAATTGTCATTATTTGTGACAAAACGACAGAACAAATGAATACAGAACGCAGATTTGGCATTTTTAGCATTATTGGATATCTTTGAATGGGTTTACACCTCTATATCACTAACATTTTACCAAATGCAAAAACAAAATCAAACAAGCAAACCGAAGGAACGCCTGGCATCGTTGGATGTATTGCGCGGATTCGACATGTTCTGGATTATCGGAGGTGGCAGCTTAATTGTCGCCTTATCAAAAGCACTTGACTGGAGCTGGCTTAACGTAGTGGCCGAACAGATGGAACATGTCCCATGGGATGGATTTCACTTCGAAGATCTTATTTTTCCTCTCTTTATGTTCATTTCGGGCGTCGCTATTCCTTATGCAATCACCTCAAAAATTGAAGCTGGGGCTGACAAATTTCCTTTGTTTAAAAAAGCGGCCAAACGCGGGCTTCTCCTTATCTTATTTGGAGTTATCTACAATGGTATGTTACGCCACAGCATAGTCTTATCAAGTATTCGAATTCCAAGTGTGCTTGGTCAGATCGGTTTTGCGTACTTTTTTGCTGCCACGATCGTGATTTATACCAAGAATATGAAATCCAGAATTTACTGGCTGGCTGGTATCCTTGTTTCTATTGCCATCATTCAGCTTTTTGTGCCAGCTCCGGGGCAGGTAGCAGGTGCAATGGACCGCGTCAATGGAATCAATGCCTATCTGGATCGATTAATCATTCCGGGCAGGCTGCACGGCAAAACTTTTGATCCGGAAGGATTACTGTGCTGCATATCGGCCATTTCTGTGACGCTCATGGGTGCCCTTGCAGGAGGAGTTCTTCGCGACGGAACACCTGCATCTACAAAAAAGACCTCTAAACTGGTAATCACGGGAGCCTCAATAGTTGTAGTAGCCTTGTTGCTTTCGACCTTTTATCCAATCATTAAAGCATGCTGGACTGTTCCTTTCTGCATGCTCACTTCGGGAATCAGCTTTATTTTACTGGCTCTTTTCTATTTCTCCATTGACGTAAAGGATTGGACTTCACCCACAAGAAACTGGGGAATTGGTGCTAAAAAAGCATTCTTTTTCAAAGTAATTGGGATGAATTCGATCACTATTTACTTGGGCAGTGCCATCTTCGATTTCCGCGATGCCTCCGGCTTTTTTACCGGATTTCTGGAGCCTGCCTTAGGTGGCTGGATCGTTATACTGGGATCAATTATCCTTGAGTGGCTGGTGCTGTACTTTTTGTACAAGAAGAATGTTTTTCTGAAAGTATGAGGAATGTGCTAATATGCTAATGTGCTAATGGAAGAACGCTGCGAATTCAGATTAGCGAAAAAGTCTTAAAAAATTATAAGAGTGCTGATAATTAAGTTGTCAGCACTCTTTTCATTAGCATATTAGCACATTAGCACATTAGCATATTAGCATATTAGCACATTAGCATATTAGCACATTAATTTTTTGGTAACTTTGTTTATTATTCACAAAATTGCTTTAGTATGTCAGTGCACAAGGAAATCAAAAGGGTAACAACTCATGTACTTTCGGAGATGAAATTACGTGGCGAAAAAATCTCCATGCTTACCGCTTATGATTACAGCATGGCCAAACTGGTTGATCAGGCTGGTATTGATGTCATCTTGGTAGGCGATTCGGCTTCCAATGTGATGGCCGGAAATGAGACAACTTTGCCTATCACTCTTGATCAGATGATCTATCATGGCAAGTCGGTTGTGAGAGGGGTAACCCGCTGCTTGGTAGTCGTGGACATGCCATTTGGCACCTATCAGGGCAACTCTTTGGAAGCACTGAACTCTGCTATAAAAATTATGAAAATCACCCATGCCGATTCAGTGAAACTGGAAGGCGGAAGCGAAGTGATCGAATCAGTAAACCGAATTTTATCAGCCGGGATACCAGTAATGGGACACCTCGGACTGATGCCTCAATCAATAAATCGTTACGGCACCTATGTTGTGAGGGCCAAGGAACAGGTGGAGGCCGACAAGTTAATGAGTGATGCCAAATTGTTGGAAGAGGCTGGTTGTTTTGCTATTGTGCTGGAGAAGATTCCGGCATCATTAGGTGCTAAAGTTGCCAAAGAACTCAAAATACCAATAATCGGAATCGGTGCCGGTGGTGGTGTGGACGGCCAGGTGCTGGTTTTACACGATATGCTCGGACTCACGCAAGAGTTTTCTCCTAGGTTTTTGCGACGTTACAGCGATCTCGCCTCCGAAATTAAGGGAGCAGTAGGCAATTATATCCAAGATGTTAAGTCGGGCGACTTTCCGAATTTAAAGGAGCAGTACGACTGAGAGATGAAACGTTAGAGATGAAACGTTAGAGATGAGACATGAGACCTGAGACATGAGACATGAGACATGAGAGATGAGACATGAGAGATGAGACATGAGAGATGATATTGAAATTCTATTTGAGGACAATCACCTGATTGCGATAAACAAGCGGTGCGGGGATATTGTGCAGGGAGACAAGACCGGCGATAAAACCATTGGCGACGATATTAAAATCTACCTGAAAGAAAAATACAACAAACCGGGCAATGTTTTTTTGGGAGTGACCCATCGTCTGGATCGCCCAACCAGCGGAGTTTTACTTTTTGCACGTACTTCAAAGTCCCTTATCAGGATGAATGAACTCTTCAAAGGTGACGGCTTGATCCGAAAAACCTATTGGGCAGTAGTAGACGCCAAACCAAACCCGCTTTCTGCTACCCTTGAACACTGGCTGGTGCGCAATGAAAAACAGAACAAATCTTACGCATATCTCCAGGAACAAAAGGAGTCAAAAAAAGCTTCACTCACTTACAAATATATTGCTTCGTCCGACCGGTTTCATCTGTTGGAAATAGAACTTCACACGGGTCGCCATCATCAGATCAGGGCACAGTTGGCCGCCCTCGGCCTGCACATCAAAGGTGATTTGAAGTATGGATTTTCAAGATCAAACAAAGATGGAGGCATTCATTTGCATGCTAGAATGACACGGTTTACGCATCCGGTTACGCAAGAGGCTATTTGCCTTACTGCGCCGGTGCCTGATGACCCGATTTGGAGATTTTTTGAGAACTCCCAATAATCACGCAAGGTTCATCTTACTGATATAAATATCTTGAAAATCAGGGAATCCTTCCAGACTGACATGGTGCATCTTAGCAAGAATTTCAGCAGCCAAAGAGCCGTTTCCGAAGAGAAACATTTTGGCTCCAATTAAGGCAGTATTTCCCATTTTATGAATTTTTTCTTCCGGCGCTTCGATCATTCCAGTTGAAATTACATGCTCAACGGTAATATAATTCCCAAATCCACCGGCGATATAGATTTCCTCAATAGCTACCGGATTAATTCCAAGGCTCTCGGAGAGAATTTCAATACCGGCGGCAATGGCAGACTTTGCCAGCAAAAATTCATAGATGTCTTTTTGTGTCAGTCGGATGGCTCTGTCAATCAGAATACTTTCCTCGCCCGAATTTATCTCGCCGTATTCGCCTATTAGCTCCAATTTTCGTAAGATGGCAACTGCATCAATAAGTGCACTGCCACAAATTCCCTTGGGTTCAGTCTTCCCGATTACGGTCGATTCAATGGTGGTACTTGTTAATCTGAGCGAAGAAATGGCCCCAGTGACAGCACGCATTCCCATCGAAAGATTCGCTCCTTCAAAAGCAGACCCAGCGGCTGTTGAGGCACAAATGATATGCTCTTTATTGCCAATAGCAATTTCACCGTTCGTTCCTAAATCTATCAGAGCCGTATATTTGTCTTTAAGGTGCAATCCAGTGGCTGCGATGCCTGCTAGAATATCACTGCCCACAAAACTTCCGATAGAAGGATAGAATTCAATTTTTTTAGCTACCGGAAAACTCCAACCTAATTCATCCGAGGTGAACGATTTCATTCCCATATCTTCCACCTGAAACGGGTAACAGGAGAGTGGCTTGAGGTCGTCGGCACTAAATATCTGCCTCATCACAGTATTTCCAACCAGGATCACTTTAGCCGGAATAACGGGTTTGCCTTCCAACATCAGTCCAATCATTTTTCCAATCGCTGACCGAATTAATGCTGTCATCTCATGGGAGTGACCATCTAAGCCAGCCTGAATTCGTGAAATCAAATCTGCTCCGTATCTAACCTGAGGATTGACAAGAGTCTCAACTGCCAATATTTCAGCAGTTTGCAAATTCACCAACTGGGTAACAATGGTAGTAGTACCTAAATCTACCGCAATCCCAAATCCGTCTTCAGGGACAAATTCGAAGCTTGTTTCGTCGGCCAAAATGATCTGATCATATTGCCCTATCTGCAGCGTAATAGATTCTGTACAATTGCTTTGGCATGCCAGCCGATGACTCGGGGACAACTTAAAATGATCGAGTTTTCGCTGATGCATTTCGGAAACAGCAATATCACCTTCCAATAACGTAACCTGACATTTGCCGCAGGTACCTTTCCCTCCACATGGAAATTCTACGCCAAATTCGTGCAAAACATCCATCAGCGGAGTCCCGTCGTTGACGGTTAACTCCTTACCGAGCGGATGCAAACGGATGGTATGTTGAATCATTCTATTTTCCTTATTATTCAAAATTACAAGCCATATTCCGAGAGGATAAACTTACTTGAATCCAACAAAGGAAGCATCATTTCAATAAAATCATTTTCACTATCGGGTATACTTTCTAAATCTTCACGGAAACTCGGAAGGTAACTCATTTCCAAATCGGAGAGTTTCATTTTTCCTGAAAGCCGTGCTTCCTCAATGATATCAAGTGCTGCAAGAGCACCATTGCGGGCATTTGCCACATAAGAATCTCCTTTTATTAACTCCCTCGAGATACGGATAACATTTTCAGGAGAAAGAATCAACGCCTGCGGATCGGTATATTCATCCGATCCTACCAATAATTGTTGCAAGACATGACAATGCATTTTACCCAACCGAAGGGCTTCATTCATTAGTCGTGCATCGTATTCCAATTGTTCAAAATAGGCGGTAGGAGCCATTCCTGACAGCAGTTTGATGTTTTGCACTGATTCGTTGCTCCATAAGTCAGCACACGCAGAGGCGATATTTCCAACCGGACTTAAATGAGCGCATGCAGCTGTTTTGCCTTCCATGGAAATAGGAATTCCCGTAATTGCTTTCAGGAAAGGACCTTCGTAAGCACAGTCTTTGTCAGGACCGACGGCACCTTCTTCCATTGCTACGATAGAGCGAACCACCGAAATCACTCGAACCAAGGCGGCAAATACTTTCGGCACATATTTCTTCTCGGCCAATACCATTGCTGTATTCCCAAAGCCGCATGCAGAGTCGCCTGCGGCAATTTTTCCATGCTTATTCGCCACTGAAACGATTTTTCCCCATAAAAATTGCATGTCTCTCACTCCCAAAACGGACAATGCAAACATCACTCCTTTCAAATCGCACATCATCAGGGCCTCGTCCGATACTTCCTTTCCACCTGTACTTTCTATCGAAAGCAGATCGCCTCCTGCCAACATTCCTCTTTCAAACAATTCAAACATTGGTTCAAGATAGGTCGAAGTACGCTGTTTCGCCGGACGTTCAAATTCACGAAGATCATTTGGAGTAAGGCGGATCTCGGAAGCCAGACCGAATTTTTGGTAATAGTTCTCGCAAATTTCGTTCATGATTTTCACTATCTCTACCCCAATGTCAGGAGTCTTGGTCATCTCTAGCAGTGTTTCAAACTCAAGAACGACACCTTTTGCATTCATGTGCACAGCGTGCTCCAATGCTCCTTCGGCGATTTCACGGTAGTGTGCATAAACCTCTTGCAGGGTATTGCTGTTGATACTCATCACTGGCAAGGTGAAATTCAGTTCCGCATACACGTGACCTCCGCCTATCACAAGACCGCGGCGTGTTGTTACAGGCTTAGGAGCTAAGCCGAACATAAGCTCTTTTGCATCGTCAATGACCAACGTTTTGAATTTCATGGTTGATAGTTTTAGTTGTTGATAAAACCTTCCTTTGGGATTTCGGATTAAGAATTCGACTCTATTGCGTCATTGTATTCGTTTAAAGCAGTAAAAAACGCAGAAATATTTTCGGCTGGAACATGTGGTGGAAGGTCGCAGCCAGTAGAAAGAACGAAATTGTCAAAACCGGACGTTCTCTTCAATAAATCAGCGGTGAAATTCTTAACATCTTGAGAAGACGACATTTTCATGACTCCTACCGGATCAATATTCCCCATCACAAGTTTTGTTGTCGGACATGATTTCAAAGCATCCACCATATCCATTGCGTTACCAAAATGGTAAGCATCAGCACCCGTATACAACATTGCCTCTGTGCAATGACCTTGATTTCCACAGTTATGCAGAATTATCATGAAGTTGTCATCCTGCAGTTCATCAACGATTCGTTTAATATATTCAGACGAAAAAGCCTGGCAATCTTCGTTCGATAAAAGACCGGCTGCAGGTTCGGCAATGAGCACGCCTGAACAACCAATGTTCTTTAATTCGCGGCAGTATTTGAGAATGAATTCGGTACATTTATTTAATAAACAAGCTATTGCATCGGGCTCAATATAACAGGCAACCATTATTTCAGACATATCGTACAATCGACCAGCCAACGAGAAGGGACCAATCACTCCTGCAAAAACCGGTTTGTCGTGCGTACTTTGGACGGTCAACTTGTTTGCTTTGAGATATTCAGGAATGCGACCGGCAGCTAATTCAGGCACCTTCAGATTTTCTATCTCCTCTGCATTGGAAACTAATCGGCCGGTAATATGGGGCATTTCATCCTCCTGAATTTCTATTTGAACCCCGAAGGCCTCCGCCTCAACAGTCAAATCCATAATAACCGTTGTTGCCGCTGATGGGTAAATCTGGTTCAATTTCTTTATGGCAACTGCATGAATTTCACCATTCGTGACAGCATCCCCTACACTTTTACCTATCATTTCAATACCGGGATGTGTCATTATCGGGATTGCAATTCTTCTTTTCCCGTCAATCTGTTGACTTACCCAATCTCTAATATTTATCATCTATTTTTATTAAGTTACTAATAATGTTTTAGTTGAACAATAATTCCAAACTCAAATTTAGGCAACAAACTGATTCTGACCATGAATTCAAGGTCTGGAAACATTCTGCCACTAAATATCGGAAATGCGAATTTACGAAGCCAACTTGTTCAAGTATTCAACCGCTTTTTGAGGATCCGGTGCGTAAAAATCGGCACCGATACTCCGGCAGAAATCAGCATTTACAGGTGCTCCGCCAATTAATATCTTCGTTTCAGGAACAACTCCCTTTATTCCGGAAACGATCTCACCCATGTTAACCATGGTAGTGGTAAGAAGCGCTGACAATCCGACTACAGCACCGGGATTATTTTTCAAGGCTTCAATAAAGCGATCCGATCCCACATCTACACCGAGGTCTACGATCGTCCAACCGCCGCCTTCAACCATCATGGCCACCAAGTTTTTACCGATATCGTGCAAATCACCTTTAACGGTACCAATGATAAAGGTTCCTTTTGATTTCATTTGACCGGAAGCAAAAAACGGTTTAAGCTGAATCATGGAAGCCCCCATTGCCTTGGCAGACATAAGCATTTGAGGCACATATATTTTATTCTCTGAGAATTTCTTACCAACGTTTCCCATAGCTGGGATTAAAGCATCTTCGAGGATACTTTGAGGATCAATTCCAGATTCCAATGCTTGTTGTGTCAACTCGGACGCACCATCCATTCCTCTTAACTGCGGAGGGAAAGGCGATTTAAGATCGATTTTCCCCATTTCAACTGCCTCAAGTAGCCTTTCAATTATCTCACTCATTATTTATCTGTTTAGTCATTCAATTATATAGAATAATGCAAAAATACCGAACATCCAAAATGAAATCAAATTCAATTTTTACTACTTTCGATGCGATATTAACATTCTTCGTCAATTTAGTGAAATATTTACCACTATGCCGGCAAAGTACGAACAGATAATTTTAAAAGACGACGAGTCATTTTTTATAGGCATTTTTCAGGATAATCTTGAAAAGAGTACCTGGCATTATCACAATAACTTCGAGATAAGTTTCATCACGGAAGGAACGGGGAAAAGGATTGTTGCTGATTCGATCGAGGAATTTCAACCAGGAGATTTAGTATTTATTGGGAGAAATCTGCCTCACGTATGGATAGCAGATAAGGAGCAAAGGGGATTATCGGACCGGACGATGGAAATGGTTTTTCTTCAGTTTTCGACCAACCTGCTTTTTCCTCAGCTACTTGCCTTACCTGAATTCAGGCAAGTAAAGAATGCGCTCGAAATGTCGGAAAGAGGCATTCAGATTGTCGGGCAGACTTTGAATGAAGTCAGTGAGATCATGCTACAACTTCCGTATCTAAAAAGTTTCGACCGCATGAATTATTTCTTTCGCCTGATGGATATTATCGGCAAAAGCAACACAAACATTCGTCTGGCTAGTGAAGAGTATCTAAGAAAGAGGTTCACT
>JBBQJE010000099.1:0-11448 GCA_038325635.1 Bacteroidales bacterium | reverse complement strand
AAGCAAAATATTCCTCATCAATATAAACGTCATGGAAATTATTACTAACCAAACAATTAGAATAATAGAATTGACCAACGTGATGAATCATATAGTTGAAATGAAACATAGCAATTTTCCTTTCTGGAATTTCGTACCATCGTAATCTCTCATTTACACTTGAACCCTTATCGTATCCTTCATTTTCTCCCCATTGAACATATTTCAATGCATTAGTTCCAATTAGTTCCGATTTATTTTGATTACAAACAAACAGCTTCAATTTAATTGAATTCCTTTTCACGATCAAATCATCAAATTCTCTTGGAGATAAAATAAATGGTCGCAAAAAAATATCCTCAATCTTCCAATTACTTATTTCGGCCTCATTCAAAACAAAAAACGAGTTACTTCCAGTTTTTAAACCAAATCGAACTTTGGCAATATTTTTAAGTTTTACCAAAACATCCTTTGAATCATTAATTATCTTTATAAATATATCCGGCGCCCTCAAATACTTTCCACCCCATTTGTCGCCAATGTATTCGCCGGCCTTGAGTTTTCGCTGCTGTTCGGTTTCAAAATCGGAGCCTTCTTCCATCAGTTTTTCAATGGGTACCGGGTACGAGCGGAATGCATCGGTTTTGATGATTTCGGCTCTTTGTTCCTCAATCAGCAAGAGGTTTTCGGCAAACTATACCTCCTCGAAAGGCTGTTTAAAGGCTACAAACTTATAGGCAAACTGCGGGTTCAGATCGCGTTTGTTTTTCACCGGAGCCTCCATCACTGAAATGATGGTGTTTACGTCGGCAGTGGCAAAACTGCGCCTGGCATGGTTGTCGAAAATGAAATGCACCCGGCAATGGTTGAGCAGGAACTTCTGCATCCACGTTCCGTAGCCCACATCGAGCCACGAGTTGGAGCAGATAAAGGTGTGAATGCCGTTTTCGTTTAACAACCGGAGCGATTTCAGGTAAAAGAAGGTGTAAAGGTCCGACTTGCCATCTATTTTTTCTTTGCCTTTGAAATGTTTCGGAAACTCGCTGCGGATGGTTTCGTGCAGCAGTTTTTTGTATTCGGTGGCCGTTTCAATTTTCTTTTCGGGGTCGGAAATGTCTTCCTGCCGTACATAAGGCGGGTTGCCTATAATGATGTCGAAACCACCACGATCGTAAAATATTTCGGCAAACTCGATGTTCCAGATCAAAGGGTGTTCATCTTTGAAAGCCGCTCTCTCTTCGTGCAGGCTTTCTATTTCCTTTTCTAACTGTTCAATCTGGTCTTTAAAAATATCGAGATTAGTTTGTTTGGACACCGGCGAAGAAAACATCGAGGTTTGCTCGGCCTCGGGCTGCCGCGAGAGGCGCAGCAGTTCCCTCTTCTTTTCAGAAATCTGCTCGTCGATAATTGTTCGGAATATAAAGCTTTCCTTTTTGCGAATTTCTTCGTTGACTCCTGAACGGTTGTAGAAGAAATCAATTTTCTCCTTTTTCAGCGCAGTGATCTGGGCTTTTATCGAGCTGGTCAAGATATCTGCATGGCCCTGAACAGGGAACAATCTGTTACCGATGCGCTGCACCAGGCTGTCGCCCTGACGGATTTTAAAATCGAGATTAGGCAGCAACGGGAGAGGTGAATACCTGAATTCGTCGTCTCGTTCAGCCGGGATATCGACAAACAACGACAGCCACAACCGGAGCTGATTGATCCAAACTGCCCAGCGTTTTACCTCAACGCCGTACAATGAGTTGGCAATAATGGCTTTCTTTCGTTCAAAATCATCTTCGTTTTTCAGGTGTTCGGGCGTTTTTGCCCTCGACTGAAGGTTGCAGAGAATCTCGTTCAGCACCTGCATCATTCCCACCGGAAAAGCGCCGGAACCGGCAGCTGGGTCGCAAGTTGAAACATTTTTCAACAAATCAATTAACTCTCCCAGTTCTTTTCTTGAAAAATCGCCTTCCTTTTGGTCATCTTCAAACTCAGCACAATTGCCCTTTTCGCGGAAGAAAAGGTGAAACAGGTCTCGACAATCTGCAGAACTTACCCTTTGCAACCATTTCACGAGCGAAATTCGGCACATAAAATCAACTTCTGTCCGCGGGGTATAAACGGCTCCATCCTTCTTATTAACCAGCCTTTCAAATATGATGCCCAAAAATTCGGGGTTAAGCTCAAGGTCTTCGTCGTACCGGGTATTTTCCTCGATGGTAAAATTGTATTGAAATAGAAAATCAAAAAATTCGCCCACCATTTTGTCAGGGACATATAAATCCCTGTTGTCGTAACCGTTTTTTCGCTTGAACAATTCGCCATTCAAATAAGGCGCCATCTTAAGCGCCAGCCGTGTTTTCTCCGAAAAATCGTTATTTCGATATTGCACTTCCCGTCCGGGAGGTGAATTCAATGCCTCGAAAAAGAGTGGTTCGAGCCAGCGGGAATAAAATTCGTCCTTGCCAAAAAATCGATTTTTGTATTCATTCCAAAACAACAGCAAAAATTCCTCCTCATCGCCCAGCCATTTTCGCTTTTGTACAAAACCAATAAAAATGGTTCGAATAACAAAAAGAAGTGCAAAATCCTGTTTGGTCGCAAACTCTACATTCCCAACGACACTATAGGCAATCTTTTCGAAGGTCGGGCTAAAAGCGCTGTAGAAATCGTCGGTTACCGCTTCAATGGAGAAAGCTTTCAGGATATTATCGAGCGTATCGAAAGAACATTTGTCAATCTGGCTCCTGAAGGTTTTATTTGGCTTTTGCGGGTCAATATAGTAGGTATAACGCTTCCAGGCACTCCAGTCACGTTTCCCTCCGGAATATACTGTCCGGATCAGACTGAATCTGAATTTCCCGTTTTCATCAAAAAAAATAAAAATTGCCGCATCTTTAAATTCCTCCTTCAATACCTTTTTGGCAATTTCGTACTGTTTCCGTTTTGAACTTCTGGAAGTCAGCTCGCCTTTGTACTGGCAAGAGAAGACCAACAACTCATCGGAATTGTTATATTCCACTTCGCCAATTTTCTGGAGATTGCTGAAATCAGAAAAATCCCTTACGCTTAAAACGTGGTTAAGGTTAACGGTTAGTGGCTTAAATGCCGAAACTTTTTTTCGGAAATAGCTACTGATGGATTCAGGCGAAATGCTGGTTACTAGTTGGCTAATCATTAGGGTATGAGATTCCGTTTAAGTTTGTCCTACTTGCATATTTTCCACAGTCGTAGGTAGTGTGAAAGAAACAGTTGTGCCTTTATCCTTTTCACTTTCTATCGCTATTTTCCCACCATTTTTCTCAATGAACTCTTTGACAAGGATTAATCCTAAACCGGTACTCTTTTCATTTTCAGTACCGACGGTATGGAATGTTTTAGTGATATCAAAGACTAATGTGAGTGACGATTCTTCAATTCCAACACCATTATCTATTATACTTATAATGGCATTATTCATGTTCTGGACAGAGGATCTGATAATTACCAAACCACCCCTGTTGGTGAATTTAATGGCATTGCTCAGAATATTACGCAGGATTGTCTGCACCATATTGGGATCAGCATACACCATAATTTGATCATCTAATTCAAATTTAATATCAATTTGTTTATTTTCGGCAACTTGTTTTAATGCTCTAACTGAGGTCTGAATAACATTCGTTAATTCCAATTTTGTTGGACTGTTTTCCACTTTGTTCAATTGTGATTGTGCCCAAATAAGGAGATTTTCAAGTAATCCACTCACATTTTCAGCTGATTTATGGAGCGTTAATAATATCCCTTTTAATTCTTTTGGACTGATTTCATCGAACGATTCAAGTAGGTGCACCAGAAAAGCAGTCAGCGTTCCAATCGGTCCGCGCAAATCATGGGCAATAATAGCGAAGAATTTATCCTTTGCAGCATTGGATTCCTTCAGCTCAAGATTTTTACTACGGATTTGATTGTAAAACCAATAAACAGTCATGGAAATTAATAAAGCAACGAGAATGCCAACAATCAGTATTTGCTGCGAAATCCGATGTTGTTTGATTTTAAGGGCATTGATTTCATTTTGCTTCTCCAATTCAGCAATCAGACTGTTTTTTCTATCTATTTCATAAATCCTCTGCAATTGTTCAAATTTTATATTTGCCGCACCCGAGAGAAGCAAATCCTGAATTACAATTTGCTGTTTCTGACAACGAAAAGCATTCTGAAGATCATGCTTTTTTAAATAGGCTTTTGTAAACTCAGAATAGATATTTAATTGGATCTTTTTCTGGTTATTTGATATCGCCAGAGTTAAGCCATTTTGCAACTCGTTGAAACCTTCTTTAGACTTTCCTTTGGCAATTAAACAAAGACCCTGGTACTCATAAATGGTCGGTATATTAAGCATATCACCTATTTTCATTTTTACCTTGAGTGACTCTTTAAAATGCTTTTCAGCAGTTTCATAATTACCCAAATAATATTCAACTAAACCTAGATTTTTACTTGCATTTGAAAGTCCGAATTCGGATTTACTAGCCACAAAAATATCATACGTCTGATTAAAATAGGTATGTGCTTCTTTATAATTACCCGACTCCAAGTTGAGCAATCCAATCTGTTCCAGACAAATAGCTACCCCAGTCATACTACCATCTAGAGTTGCATTGTAGGAATAAAATTTTAGCGACTCCTGAAAATATTCCAGTGCCTTTTGAGGCAACCTTAAATCAGCATATATTCTTCCCAATAAATAGGCAGCCCAGGCGTTTCCTTCCGAAAATCCTGCTTTATCATAATTCAGTTTCGAATCAATGATGTATTCTATCGCTCTATCGTACAATCCATTAACTCTATATATAGTTCCCATTAGAGAATAGGATGACCCCATTATCCTGAAATTGTTCGATAAACGACAAGCCTGAAGCGATGCATTAAAATACTCAAGTGCTTTTAATTCTTCACTGTTGCTTTGTTTGATGCCACCTTTGCAATAAAGGATTTCTCCTTTGTACCAATTGTCTCTGGAGGCCTCAGCAATCGTCAATGCTGAATCATAATAGGCATCAGAATTATTCCTTTTATCAAGTTCCTGATTGATTTTTCCCAAGAATAAATAAGAACGCATTTCGAGATTGCTATTCTTCATTGCTTTGGCCGACAACAAAGCAGAATTTGCCAGATTCAGTGCTTCTGTCTTGTCTGTCCCCAAGATTAGCATACCCAATTCCAGCTGCGTAGAGATTTTATCAATGCCATTTTTCAAAGCATATTCTTTGCGGAGACTATCTATTTTGATAGCGAGAATTTCACCTTCAGAGAATGCAGAGAAAAGAATTAACATACTGAATAACAGAAGAAAAATCCAAAACCTCGTTTTATTCATTCTTCGTATTAATTAAAGAAATTGAATACAGTTTGCTGAGAAATGAAAGGTCAATGTACAACAATTTTTTATTTATTAAATTAACATATTTGATCCAGCTATAAAATTTATCATTGACTCAACTTTATGTAAATTATGACTCTTAAAATTCTTTCCATAAGCTGTTTCTTACTTCTGGCATGGACTGCCTTTGGCCAAGATCAGGAAAATCTCAATCATGAACTCGTCAAACGGACCCCAGAACCTTTCCTATTCTCTGTTTCAACGCTTACTTCAGAAGACCTCAAATGGAGTTTAGATTATTCTGCGAGCTATGGTGAAAGGGTAACCGGACCATTTGGTTACGAAGGAGTTGGGCAAAATGTGGCTGTTAAAGGATACTTGGGAAACCAATTTACGTGTTACATAAATGCAGCATTTGGGTTTTCGGGGAAAGACCATGTTACGAGTATGCAACACGCTGAAGTTCTTCGAGACTTTATTGGTGGTAAAAAGAGCAATGGTTTGCGCTTTGGAGCAGGAATTGGTGCAACTCGAGATTACAATAATATCAAATCGCTGATGAGCAGAATAACTCTTTCGTACGATGCTTCACGCTGGAAGGCAAGTGGCAACCTGCTATTGGAGAAGGCATTTGCCGAAAATAGGGACGCCTTTGATGTGATTACCAGCTTTGGATTTCATTACCGTCTGACCGGACAATTATATGGAGGATTTGAAACAGTTGGTGAGGATCTGGAGGGATTTTGGGATAAAGAAGAGGCAGAAGGAGGCGCAAAATTATTGATCGGACCTTCCCTTAATATGACCTCTAAGAATTCTAAGCTTTTCTTTTCTCTATCCGGAGGACCAGTCTTTTATGCTACCCACAACCTGGTTTCCAGTAACCCCGCCATACGTGATCTTCCATCTCAACCTGGTATGACAATCCGGGCACGAGTGATTTTTAATTTAACAAATTAGTGACCTACTCCCATTTAAAAACTCAAAAAATATCGAAAAATAGGGCAGGATGCATTAGGTTCTAATTCCCTTCATCATTTACCGTAACGTGCAGATCACTATCAGCAGTTACACACCTCCAAATGAAAAATGCCCCGAATCATTTGATCCGGGGCATTTTTTAATTGCGTCTTATTTGGACACGTCCATCCGTGTCAGGAGTATTTTATTCCCTGCCATAGTCTCACTGAAGAAGAAAAGGTATTGGGCCATCGGGTAGGCTCCGGTGTTCTGGAAGAGGTAGAACTCCTTTTTTTCCGAGTCTCCGAATCCCTTAAACTCACTCAGGGATCCGTCAGCAATGTTAATGTTGCCATATTCATATTGATAGAGCGGGGTCCAGGAAGTTTTGGTCTGGATGGTCGACAAAGAGATGAAATTAGAATTGGACTCCTCCCTGATCGACTTGACATCTTTGATCAGCCAGTATAGATTTTGCTTATCAGATGATTCGTGTATCGTGTTTTGTGCGATATACATGTCGGAAGTCAATGGCGATTTATTGAAAAAGGATGATTTCCGTGACTGATCCAGTTTTACACCATAGTTTTTCTTGAGATTCCCATTTGATTCAAACTGAAACATATAAACCCCTTTGTATATTCTTCCCTTTTTGCTGTTAGTGAAATCCTGACCACTGACGAAAATATCTCCGGATGAAGAAAAATTGATGCCATTTATCTCAAACCGCTTGCCGTCGAAGGCGATGAATTTTTTCTGGTCAGCAGGTTTGGCTTGTTTTTTCTCAAACTCTTCAATATCGGGCGAGCTGATAAATTCAAATTTTCCGCCGGCGATTTTTCCTATCTGAATGTTGGTGTATTTCAACTCGTCCAGAGGAAGATCCACCTCATCCTGTGTTCTCCCCAAATCTTTCGATCCGAGGGAAGAGATGGCAGAGATTCCGCCAAGAATTCCTGAACCCGCATTGTTCTCCTCCTCTTTCTCTTTGGCAGAAGCAGAAGTTGTTGCCACCATTGGCAGGTTTTTGAAGACTTCGTTGCTATAGTCCTTCCCAGGATTTTTGGTGATGGCTGATCCATAAAGGAATACAGAATTGTTCTTTTCATAAGCTCCCAAGACCCGCCATCCGTTAGAAGGTGAGTCAAAATTGAATTTTTCAAGGACATTCCCTTTTGGCGAAATGCGGATGTACGTATAGTTGGTCGGTTTTGGATCCGAATCCTTGTTATACAATCCTGTAGGTGCAAAGACAACAATCCAGTCCCTTGGCAAATCGTCGTTGGTTTGGTTCTGGTTCTCATCCTGAAGTGGAGCCGAAAAAGCAATTCTTTGTGGATAGGTAAAGTTGATTTTGTCAACAACACTGATGTTTACCTCATTGTCACAACTCATCACATCAAAATTCAGGGCCTCGTTGCGCGTCTTTTTTTCCGGCTTTCCGGCAATCACCAGCACTGAACTGTCTCTTTCGATCTCGTAGGCACTAGTGAAAAAATATTTGAGGTTATCATCCGTTTTGGGTTTTACCTTTTCCAACTGTTTGATGTTGCGGTAGTAACTGCCTGTCAACCAGACCCAGGTTCCGGTGGTCTGCTTTTTCCTGAAAACCAGTTTACCTGTCAAATCACTGGAGGCAGTCAGGCTGTTGGTGACAAACTTGTCTCCTTTGAAATTAAACCAGCTCCAACGAGTTTTCATCTTCTCTGCAGATTCTTCCTCTTTAACCGTGTTGATAAGGTTCAGTTCTTTATCATAGGTATAGATCTCGTATTTGATTTTGTGCTTGGTCGTGGACGACAAGACATAGATCATATCTATGGTCCCTTTTGCTTCATCCAGATCTATGTGTGCCAAGTAACCGTTTTTTGCTTTTCGCGAAACGTCGTACGATTTCTCCAGGATCGGCACCTGTGCTGAAACGTGCCTGACACCCAACACGCTAAGGGTCAGCATGCAAATTGCAAAACTTTTAACCACCCAATGCAGACGACTTTTCTTTTCTTCTTGAATTTTCATTTTCATTTTTCGATATTTAAGGATTATTATTTGTTCGTTTCGAGCGATCGGAAATAGCACAATTTCCCATTTTCTGCCTGACACCATCCAAAATTATTTGGATCAGGCAATTACGAAACAAAACTAGGACAGGAATGGTTGGTTTGAAATAGCAGATTCGTCGTATTCTGCCTACGACTTTTACCCTATTTGGTAGGGGAGAAAAGCTCCATTTTACACAAGACCATGCCGAATGGAATAGCTGATCAATCCAGCTATATTACTGACATTCAGCTTCTTCATCATATTTGTGCGGTGGGTATCCACAGTCCTATGACTGATAAACAGTTTTTCTCCAATCTCTTTGTTGGAGAATCCTGCTGCGATAAGTCGGATAATTTCTGTTTCCCTATCAGACAAGGCTTCGGTTTGTGTTGAACCTAAAGAGACATTCCCTTGATTCGGTTTCAACAGGGAAAGGGTTACGTCGGTTGAGAAAAAAGAGTGCCCGTTGGCTACGGTTACGAGAGCATTGCACAATTCCTCCCGGGAACAACTCTTAAGCAGGTAACCATTGGCTCCCAGATCCATGAGACTTTTGATCATGCCCGCTTCGCTGTGCATCGAAAGGATGATCACTCGGATAGCAGGATAGCTTTTACGGATTTCCTTTAATGCCTCTATGCCGTTCATAACAGGCATGTCAATATCCATCAGTACCACATCCGGAGTCAGGTGGGTCAGGTGCTGCAATGCCTCGCGCCCGTTTCTAGCCTCGGCGATCACCATGATTTGCGCTGAATCCTTCAAGAGGGATTGAAGTCCGTCGAGAATGATCTGGTGATCGTCTGTAATGAGCACTTTGATTGGATTCATCTGTATATGATTTATTTTCTACTGGTCGCATGGAACAGCCATGAAGATTATTATCTCGTTGATTTGTGATTCGCAAATCATGGCCATTTCATATTGTTGGAATTCTGATCGTTACTGTAGTTCCATTACCGAGAGAAGATTCATAAATCAGATTCCCTCTTATCCCGTCAATCCTACTGGCAATATTCAAAAGACCGATACCCTTTTTTTCATTCAATTCGACATCAAATCCAACTCCATTATCACTAACATTCAATACGATATGTGAAGGTCGTTTCAATAACTGTACATTTAGCGTGCTCGCCCCGGAATGTTTGATGACATTACTCAGAAGCTCCTGAAGGATGCGAAACAATGCCAATTCAATCTGATTGCCAGCACGTTCCTCAAATCCCATATCCTCGAATTGATATTGGATCGTACTATTTTCCAAATTTATACTTAACATCGTCTCAACAGCCGGAATCAATCCAAATTGCTCCAGCTCTATCGGCATCATCTGGTGCGATATCGTCCGGACCTCAGAACTTGCGCTATCCAGCATCTTTTGAAGTTTCGAATATTCACCTTCGTGCTCATTACTGCCAAATCTCATGGATAAACTCTGGTAGTTCATTTTTAAGGCAGCCAGCGTCTGACCAATTCCATCATGTAATTCCTTGGCAATTCGCCGACGCTCCTCTTCCTGACCCAGAAAAACCGCGTTCATGCGTATTTCTGCCTGACTGATTCTTTCGGCATCGGCACGAGCCAGTTGCCTCTGCTGGTGACGATAAAAAAGGAAGATCCCAGCCCCGGTCATCGATATTATCACGAAAATCAACAGCCAAATCTCTGTCGTATGCTGCACCACTTTAATCTCGGCATTTTCTTTCTCCTTTCGGATCAATTCAAGGTCCTGCTCGAGTTTTACCGTCTCATACTGGCTCTGAACATCCATGATCTGCTGCTTTATCCGGGCATCATAAACAGAATCCTGGGTCGTAATATACTGCTTCATCAAGGCAAAGGCCTGATCTAACTCCTTTGTTAATGCTTTCAGCTTGGCCATTCCCAGCAAAGCGCTCATCTCTTCATCGATCACAGAAATTTTTCGGGCGAGGTTCAACGAGCGTGTCAATACTTCTGATGCCTCACTATACCTTCCCGTTTCAGTAAAAACAGTTCCAATCCTTGATAACGTCGACGAAATTCCCTTTAGGTCATTGAGCTGTTCCCTGATATCCAAAGATTCAGAAAATAATTTCAACGCTCTGGGAAACTCCCGTTTCGACAGATATACATTCCCCAGATTACTAAGGTTTCCGCTCAGCAACTCCTGATTTTTCAGCTCCCTTGAGAGCGCAAGTGCTTTTTCATAGTAATTAAGCGCCTGTGTGGTATCCCGCATTTTAACATATAGATTAGCCAGATTACTGTACGAATTCGCCTCTCCTAAATGGTCGTGCATCTTCTCCCTATAAGCCAATCCTTTTTGATGATATTCCAAAGATTTATCCAGATTTCCAAGATTCTGATGAATAATAGCAATGTTATTTAAGCAATATCCTATCCACCTGTCCTGCCCCAATTGTTGATAGATCATTAATGCAGATAATTGATGTTCAAGCGCTTCCTTCAGTCTGCCCTGTTTCTGGTCAATGATCCCCAGCTTGTTGTGCAGAGAGGCTATTCCTTTTTGATCCTTTAATTGAATTCTTAGCTTCAGTGCTTCATTCAGATACTGTGACGCTTTGCTGTAATTGGCTTTGTCTATATAAATGATTCCCAGGTCGTTTAAAGCCTGAGCAATGCCATTATCATATTTCAGTAACTGTGAAAGCTGAAGTGCTCTCTCGCCAAAAATAATGGCAGAGTCCTGTGAAACAGTACGGTATCCCCAACACAAGTCACTTAGCAGTTTTACCTGATTAGTATCCTTACTTGTATTTAAGCGGTGCAAAAGGCTATCGTTTACACCTCCATATCCTGTATTTTCAAAAATAAATACAAGGAAGAAAAGGGCCAGGATCTTCATAGTAACAGAAGTGAGTAGAAATTAGAAAAACCATAGATTTAGATTCTATAATAATTACAAATATAATTAACCTCCTTTGCCATTAATACGTTGCAATCAATTATTATCAGTTCATCCCAAACTTTAAAAAATTCAAGGGATTCTATCTGAAAGGGTACTGTTGAAATCCGAACACTGGAAATTATAACTTATTCCCGGTAACATCGTAATAACAATACTATGGATTTGCTTGAACTTGTACGGAATAACTTGGGGAAACCTTACC
>JBBQJE010000098.1:0-11488 GCA_038325635.1 Bacteroidales bacterium | reverse complement strand
GACACATGATATTACAAATGAACTAATTGATGGCAAAAATGTTTTGGGAGTTCTTTTGGGAAATGGTTGGTACAATCATCAATCTACCGCTGTTTGGTATTTTGATAAAGCCCCGTGGCGTGCCAGACCTAAATTCTGCATGGATGTCCGAATCACGTATCAGGATGGCACCGTTCAAACCATTCCTTCCGGTACCAGCTGGAAAACAGCACTAAGTCCGATTACTTTTAACAGTATCTATACCGGTGAACATCAGGATGCTAATTTGGAGAAAACCGGTTGGTGTACAATGGGATATGACGACACAAAGTGGGAAAACGCAAAACCAACAGCGGCTCCTTCGCAAAATATTGTCTCCCAACAGCTTCAACCTATTCGTGCAGAGAAAGAGATTCCGGTAAAGAGCTTTAAGAAATTCAACGATTCCTTGTATGTTTTTAATTTGGGACGGAACATTGCAGGTGTTAGCAAAATAATCGTGAATGGCCTTCCGGGTACGGTATTAAGAGTAAAACACGCGGAACGTCTATATGAAAATGGAAGAGCTGACCAGTCCAATATATCCGTGCACTATAGGCCAACCAACGATTTAGATCCTTTTGGAACAGATATTTACACCTTAAAAGGAGGCGAGGTAGAATCGTTTTCGCCTCATTTTAATTACAAGGGGTTTCAATACATCGAAGTCTCAGCAAGCAAGCCGATAGAATTAACACAAAGCAGCGTTGTGGGGCTCTTCATGCACAGCGATGTACCGGCTGTTGGCAAAATTGAAAGCTCAAATCCAACCCTAAATAAAATCTGGTTTGCGGCAAATAACTCGTACCTCTCCAATCTATATGGCTACCCGACCGATTGTCCGCAGCGGGAGAAAAACGGTTGGACCGGCGACGGACAAATAGCGGTAGAAACAGGATTGTTCAATTTTGATGGTATCACTGTTTATGAAAAATGGATCGCCGACCATCGTGATGAGCAGCAGCCGAATGGGGTGCTTCCAAACATCATCCCTACTTCCGGTTGGGGATACGATTGGGCTAACGGTCCAGATTGGACGAGTTCACTGGTGATCATTCCCTGGAATATTTACCAGTTTTATGGAGATAATCGGTTGTTAAGAGAGACCTACGATAATATCAAAAGATATGTTGATTATATTGATCGAATTAGTCCGGATAATCTGACCGACTGGGGATTAGGCGACTGGATTCCTGTAAAATCAAAGGCTAACAAACAACTAACTTCGTCTTGTTACTATTTTGCAGATGCAACAATTTTGGCAAAATCAGCCAAGATGTTTGGCAAAATGGATGATTTTGAAAAATACAATGCGCTGGCCGAAAAAATTAAGAATGCCATCAACATCAAGTTTCTAAATCCTGCCACAGGTATTTATGTGAGTGGATTGCAAACTGAACTTGCGGCACCGCTCTTTTGGGGAGTTGTCCCGGATGAAATGAAGTCGATTGTAGCGGCAAATCTGGCAAAAAGAGTGGAAGCAGATAATTTTCATCTCGACGTCGGACTGCTTGGTACAAAAGCCTTGTTAAACGCGCTGAGCGAAAATGGGTATGCAGACATTGCCTATAAATTAGCTGCACAGGAAACATTCCCGTCGTGGGGATTTTGGATTGTAAATGGGGCAACAACCTTGTACGAGAATTGGCCCATCAATGCAAAATCAGACATTTCAATGAACCATATTATGTTTGGCGAGATTAGTGCCTGGTATTACAAAGCCTTGGGAGGAATTCGTCCGGATCCGGAACGACCAGGATTCAAAAATATTCTGCTCGAACCACATTTTGTATCAGGTTTGGCCAGCTTTGAGGCATCACATCTGGGACCGTACGGGATGATTATTTCGAATTGGAAAAAAGTTGGTAAAAAGATTGAATACTCAGTTACAATCCCTGCTAACAGCAGTGCCACACTGATATTACCCGCAACATTTACCAAGGAAGACAATTTGCCGTTGGGAAGAAATCCGTTTATCAAAAAGATAAAATCTGAAAATTCAAAAATAAAGTTTTCACTTTCTTCGGGAAGCTATCGCTTTACATTTTAATTTATGAACAATCAGTTGTTCATTACTGAGAGGGTGATCTTAGAAAATCGCTCCCTTATTTCTTTATATTTGTACAAACTCAAAAAAGAATGGTTCAAGGTTATTCTGAAGATTCGATACGCACACTCGACTGGAAAGAGCATATCCGGAAACGCCCGGGAATGTACATTGGAAAGCTCGGAGACGGCTCTGCAGCCGATGATGGCATCTATGTATTGCTCAAAGAGGTAATCGATAATTCGATCGATGAGTTCATGATGGGAAATGGCAAAAAAATTGACATTCATGTTTCGGATCAACGGATTTCTGTGCGTGATTATGGTCGCGGAATACCACTTGGCAAATTAATGGACGTAGCTGCCCGAATGAATACCGGTGCGAAATACGATTCCAAAGCATTCAAAAAATCTGTTGGACTTAATGGAGTAGGTATAAAAGCCGTTAATGCACTTTCAGTTGCATTTTCCATCAAATCAGTACGGGATGGGAAAATTAAAGTAATCGATTTTTCCAAAGGCGATGTGGTTCTTGAAAACGAAGAACTACCCACAGAAGAGGTAAATGGAACTACCGTCATTTTTACTCCAGATGATGAAATTTTCAAGACCTATCACTACATTGATGAGTATGTGGTGGCCATGTTGAAAAATTACACATACCTGAATGCCGGACTGGTAATCAACTACAACGGCGAAAAATATATATCCAAAAATGGGCTGTATGACCTTCTGAATGAAAATATCGGACAAGAGCCCCTCTACCCTATCATCCACCTCAAAGGAGAAGACATTGAAAGTGCCATTACCCATGGCAATCAGTACGGCGAAGATTACTATTCGTTTGTAAACGGACAGCATACGGTGCAAGGCGGAACGCACTTAGCGGCTTTCCGTGAGGCACTTATCAAGACTATTCGTGACTTTTATAAAAAAGAGTTCGATGCATCGGATATCCGTGCTTCCATTGTTGCGGCAATAAGCATTAAGGTGGAGGAACCCGTATTTGAGTCACAGACCAAGACAAAGCTTGGATCTCGAGACATCTCGCCGGATGGCATGTCAGTTCGTAACTTCGTCATGAATTTCATCCAGAAGGAACTGGGTAATTACTTGCATAAAAATCCGATGACGGCCGATGTTTTACTACATCGAATTCAGGATTCTGAAAGAGAACGGAAAGCAATTTCAGGCATTCAGAAGCTGGCCAAACAAAGGGCGAAGAAAGTCAGTCTTCACAACAAGAAATTGCGCGACTGCCGTTTGCATTACAATACCAATCACGAAAACAAAGATAATAGCAACATCTTCATCACGGAGGGAGATTCGGCCAGCGGTTCCATCACAAAATCAAGAGATGTCAACAGTCAGGCCGTATTCAGTCTTCGTGGTAAGCCATTGAATTCGTATGGACTTACGAAGAAGATCGTATATGAAAATGAGGAGTTTAACCTATTACAGGCGGCTTTGAATATCGAAGAAGGAATCGACGAACTTCGTTACAACAAGGTCATTATTGCCACGGATGCCGATGTGGACGGAATGCATATCCGATTGTTACTAATTACATTCTTCCTGCAATTTTTTCCGGAATTGATACGTAGAGGACATTTATATATCCTGCAAACACCACTTTTCAGGGTTCGGAATAAAAAGCGAACTGAATATTGCTATTCGGAACAGGAACGAGATATGGCCGTTAAAATGCTGGCTACAGGAGTTGAAATTACCCGATTCAAAGGATTGGGAGAGATCTCGCCGGACGAATTCAAAAATTTCATTGGAGAACAAATTCGACTGGATCCGGTGATTTTAAATAAGAATGAATCAATTGTTGAAATGCTTGAATTTTACATGGGGAAAAATACTCCCGACAGACAAGATTTTATTATCGAGAACTTGCATGTGGAGAAAGATGAAATCTAACCCCTAAAAAGGCTCTAGGACAGGTAGTTGTAAATCATTAGTATTGGGAAAATTATATATTATTAAATGACAAACGAAGGGGAACTTTTACCTGAAGATTTGCTGCCCGAAATGGCAGATCAAGGGGAAAAGAAAGAACTGCACCATATCATCTATCTGTCAACGATGTACCAAAATTGGTTCCTCGATTATGCCTCTTATGTCATTCTCGAACGAGCAGTTCCGTACGTCAACGATGGATTGAAGCCGGTTCAGCGCAGGATTCTTCATGCCATGCGACAGATGGACGATGGCCGATATACCAAAGTGGCTAATATCATTGGGCAAACCATGATGTACCACCCTCACGGGGATGCTTCCATCGGAGATGCCTTGGTTCAACTGGGACAGAAAGACTTGCTCGTCGATTGCCAGGGAAACTGGGGAAATATCCATACTGGCGATGGTGCAGCCGCACCCCGATATATTGAGGCACGCCTTTCAAAGTTCGCTCTAGAGGTACTTTTCAATCCGAAAACAACGAAATGGCAGCAATCTTATGACGGAAGGAACAGAGAACCAGTTACGCTTCCGGCAAAATTCCCATTATTATTGGCACAGGGAGTGGAAGGGATTGCTGTTGGTCTTGCTTCAAAGATTTTGCCCCACAACTTTATTGAACTGATTGATGCCTCCATCGCGCAGCTTAAAAATGAACCGTTTGAATTGTTCCCCGACTTTCCTACCGGAGGATTCCTCGACGTATCGAAATACAACGACGGACTGCGAGGAGGAGCAATCAAGATACGCGCAAAAATTGAAAAGCTTGATAACAAGACACTTGTAATTACTGAAATACCGTTCGGAAAGACTACCTCTTCAGTCATTGAAACAATCGTCAAAGCGTTTGAAAAAGGGAAAATCAAGATTCGTAAAATCGACGACAATACAGCCGCCAACGTAGAAATTCTGGTTCACCTGCTTCCGGGTACGAGTTCCGACAAAACCATCGACGCCCTTTATGCTTTCACGGACTGCGAGGTCTCTGTGTCGCCCAATTCGTGTATCATAGAAGATGACAAACCGCATTTTATGCCTATCAGCGAAATCCTGAAAAGGTCGGTGAAAAATACGGTTGATCTTTTGAAATTAGAGTTAGAAATTCACAAGGGTGAATTAGAAGAACAGTGGCATTTTTCCTCGCTGGAGAAAATTTTTATTGAGGAACGAATATATAAAGACAAGACATTTGAGGATTCGGCCAACATGGATGAGGCGGTTGCCCACATCGACGAACGGCTGGAACCATGGAAACCAAGGTTCAAAAGGGAGATTACCCGGGATGATATCTTGCGCCTGATGGAGATCAAGATGGGGCGTATCCTGAAGTTCAATACACTCAAAGCAGATGAATTATTACTTTCCATCGAAAATGAAATTGCTGAGACACAAAAAAATATAGAGAATATCATCGCATTTTCGATAGCCTGGTACGAACGATTGAAATCCAAATTTGGCAAAGGCCGCGAACGGAAAAGTGAAATCAGAAGCTTCGAAAATATTGAAGCAACCAAAGTAGTAGTTGCCAACGAGAAGCTTTACATTGACCGCGAAGAAGGATTTGTCGGAACGGCTCTAAAAAAAGCCGAATACATCTGCGATTGCTCTGATATTGACGATATTATTGTTTTCAGAAAGGATGGTTCCTATTTTATATCCAAAGTTTCGGATAAGGCATTTGTTGGCAAAAATTTGCTGCATGTAGCCGTGTTTGAAAAAAACAACGACCGTACAATTTACAATCTGGTCTATCGAGATGGCAAAGGCGGCAACAATTATATGAAACGGTTTGCCGTTACCGGAGTAACCCGCGACAAAGAATACAACATGACCCTTGGAACAGAGGGTTCCAGAATCCTTTATTTCAGCGCCAATCCGAATGGGGAGGCTGAGGTTCTGCGCGTACTCTACAAACCAAAGCCGAAGCTGAAAAAACTGGTGGATGAGATCGATATGGCTGCATTGGCTATCAAAGGTCGCGCATCGATGGGAAATTTGGTCTCAAAGAATGAGATCCATAAAATAACCCTAAAAGAAAAGGGTATGTCGACGCTTGGAGGACGAAAAATTTGGTTTGATGAAGACGTTTTACGCCTAAATGCAGACGGAAGAGGGTTGTATCTGGGCGAGTTTACAGGTGATGATAAGATCTTAGTCGTCGACAAAGACGGCAGTTTCCACCTTTTCAGCTATGATCTTGAGAATCATTTTGAGAAAAACATCTTGTCCATTTCAAAATATGATCCGCTTCCAATAGCTACTGTACTCTACTTTGATGCGGAACAAAATTTGTACTATCTGAAACGATTTAATATAGAGCATAATGCAGGTAAGCAATGCCGCTTTGTTGGTGATTTTCCCGACAACAAACTGACAAGCATCACTTGGGAAAAATATCCGCAATTTGAAATCACGTTTGGAGGCACTCACGAAGGAAGAGAAAATGAAATTATTGACGTATCAGAGTTTATTGGTGTAAAATCATATAAGGCAAAAGGCAAAAGAATCTCGACTTTTGAAATTAAAAGCATTGAGGAAATTGATCCTCTTATCAGGGAAGATGAAGAAGAAGAAGCCCTGCCTGATCAGGAAATTATAGAGCAAGAATCTGTAGATCAGGAATCTCCGGAGAACGAAACGGAAAATAAGAAGGAAATGAAATTTATTGACGACATCCCATTTGAAATAATCAGGCCGGGCAAAGATGGCGAACCGGATCAGATGACACTAAATTTCGAATAATGAGAATTTTCCTGACCGGGTACATGGGATGCGGTAAATCGACCATCGGACGAAAAGTGGCAGCCCTCATGGGAATCAATTTCATCGATCTCGACAAATATATCGAAGAAAGGAATTTTAAATCTGTACCCGATATTTTTGCGCAGGATGGCGAAATGGTATTTCGGACAAAAGAAAGGCAGGCATTGGAGGAAGTAGCTCAATTTGAGGAAATTGTGATTGGTACAGGTGGTGGTGCACCCTGCTTTTTTGATAATATGAAACTTATGAATGAAGCAGGTATAACTATATACCTTGCTCCAGACATCGAAACTCTCGTTTATAGATTATTGAAATCCAAGACTGAACGGCCTTTAATTGCAGGCAAATCTCCAGAAGAATTGAAAATTTTTATTCAGCAAGCCCTCGAAAAACGAGCCCCATTTTATGAACAATCCAAGATTATCCTCAGGGGCAAAAATGATATAAATCCTGAAGATGTTTTCAAATTGATCAAGGAATACTTAGAGAAGTGACTAAAGTGACAAAGTGACTAAAGTTAAAAGTAAAGCAAGATATGCGCAATGAAGTTAAAAGTACATTTATCACTTTAGTTCACTTTAGTCACTTTAGTTCACTTCAAATTCTTTAGTCAAACCGTATCGCCCGATCCGGGGAAATTCTTGACACGTACCAAGATGGAACTATCAACATAATCAAAGTAATCAAGAGCGTACAGCCATTCAACAGAATAAGATGAGCAAATTTAAGATTAATTGGCACATATTCAAGGTAATAAGAAGTAGGATCCAATCTAAAAACATGAAACCACGATTGCAAAAGGCACAATCCAATTCCCGCTATATTTCCCCACAACATACCCCTGCCAACTAAGAAGAAAGCCAGATATAGAAAGACTTTCCTTATGCTTTGATTGTTACTTCCAACGGCCTTAAGTGTTCCAATCATGGAAGTGCGCTCCAATATCAAGATCAACAATCCGGAAACCATATTAAAACCGGCCACTAAAATGATCAATGTCAATATAATCCAAACATTCATATCGAGAAGGCTTAACCAGTCAAATATCTGTGGGTATTTAGCTGTGATACTTACTGGGCGCAGCAGTACAGAATCTTGTTCTGAATAATGAATTGTAATCTCCTTCACCTTGTTCGTCAGCATGTCTAACTTATCGAAATCATGGATAGTTATTTCAAATCCGCTTATCTGATCAGGGCGCCAATTGTTCAGTTTTCGTACTTGTTGAATATCCGCCAAAACGAATAACCGGTCAAATTCCTCCAAACTTGATTGATAAATTCCCGACACAGAAAATTTTCGCATTCGCTGATTCGTTGCCTGATCATTCAAAAAATAACAATACATTGGATCTCCAACTTTCAATTTCATCATCGAAGCCACCTGCCTAGAAATTAGAACCTTGTCTGTACTCGAGGTATCACTGAGCGAAAATATTGATCCGGATACCAAATTTTCTTTGAAGAACTGCCAGTCAAAATCGGGGCCGACACCTTTTAGTACCATGCCTGTCATTTCGTTATCCGTTTTGATAATGCCGGGTTTGGTCGCAAAAACTTCGATATGCTTGATTTCGGGCAAAGAATTTAACTTATCCAGCCAGGATTGATTCTTGTTTACAGGAATTGTCTCAAAGGATGAATTGGAATCAAAATTGACAATTTGTAAGTGCGATCCAAAACCAATGACTTTATCCCTGATCTCTTTCTTAAAACCAGTAACCACTGCTACAGATAATATCATGATCATAACCCCAAATGCAATACCGAATAGGGCAAATGAGATGATGGATCGTGAAAACTTCTTTTTATTCTCACGATCAGCAAAGATCCTTCTGGCAATGAATAGTTCGATATTCAGTTTTGACACAATGTGGCATTTCACGCA
Organism: Bacteroidales bacterium; assembly: GCA_038325635.1. Classification (GTDB taxonomy): domain Bacteria; phylum Bacteroidota; class Bacteroidia; order Bacteroidales; family Prolixibacteraceae; genus CAINVV01. The sequence continues at coordinate 2,809 of JBBQJE010000098.1, read as the reverse complement.
AAAGTAACCAAAATTGGTCACTCATTCCCGCTTTTTACTACCTTTGATCAGATTAATGATCCTAATTTTTCATTTTTCTATTCGGACCCTGAGCTTATCGAAGGGTTCATTTTTCACTTTTCACCTTTCGTTATTCACTTCTCATGTTACAGGTAAGACCAAAAAAAGGGTTAGGACAACATTTCCTTCGTGATCATCAGATCGCCTCCGATATAGTCGATTCGTTGGTTATGGGCGATCGAACAAAAGTATTGGAAGTAGGTCCTGGAATGGGGGTATTGACCCGATTCCTTTTACAAAAAAAGAACTTCGAAACATCTGTTGTTGAAATTGACCGTGACTCAGTTAGCTATCTGAAGACCTATATTCCGGAGCTGGAAGGACGTATTATCGAAGGCGATTTCCTTCAAATGGATTTAAGAAAATTGTATTCTGAAACTCCGTTTTCGTTGATAGGCAACTTTCCGTACAACATTTCAACCCAAATATTATTTAAAGTATTAGATAACCGCGATCTTATTCCTGAGGTGGTTGGTATGTTGCAAAAGGAAGTTGCCGAACGAATCTGTACCGGTCCAGGAAGTAAAACTTATGGAATAATGAGTGTCTTGCTTCAGGCCTGGTATAAAGTGGAGTATCTTTTTACCGTCAATGAGGATGTTTTCGATCCTCCGCCAAAGGTAAAATCTGCAGTGATTCGTATTACTGCAAACGGTAGAACGAGTCTGGGATGCAACGAAAAGCTGTTCAAAATGTTGGTCAAACAGTCCTTCAACCAACGTCGTAAAATGCTGCGAAACAGCATCAAATGCCTCACTCCGCGGTACGACGAACTTGACGCATACACCCTAACCCGCCGCCCTGAACAACTTTCTGTAGAAGAGTTCGTAGTTCTCACAAATGCCATTGAAAAACTGATGGAAAAGGAAAAGGAAGTGAAAAGTGAAAAATGAAAAATGGAAGAAGTGCTTCTTCCATTTTTCACTTTTCATTTACGGGGTATTCATGGCCTCCACAGGATCCAGCCTCGAAGCCGATCTCGCCGGAACCAATCCGGCAATCAATCCAATTGTTATACTTATTATCAGTCCTGTAGCAATATTACCCGCAGTTAGAACGAACTCAAAATCATAGGCTTGTTTTGCAATATACGTACCTATATAAATAATGAATAAGCCGATAAGTCCGCCAATAAGTGACAATATGGTCGCTTCAAACAAAAATTCGAGCAGGATAAAGCGATTTTTAGCTCCCATTGCCTTCTGAATCCCAATGATTTTGGTTCTTTCCTTCACGGAAACAAACATGATATTGGCAATTCCAAAACCACCTACCAATATTGAAAATCCTCCGATAATCCATCCGGCGAGGTTTAATACAATGAAAATGCCGTCCAACTGACCTGATATCAAACTTACCTCATTCAAGGCGAAATCATTTTCGCCGGAAGGTTTAATTCGTCGTATAGATCGCATAATTCCTTCCAATTCTTCCGTTAGTCGCGCCGTAGCAATATCGGCCTTTCCTTTGACGATGATAGTCTGACCTGCATCAATTTTGGGATCGACCATCCGATGTGCAAATTTTATTGGGATTAAAACTCGGTTATCCATGCTGGTGCCAAACATATCCTCCCCCATTTTCTCGAAGACTCCAACAATAAAAAATTTAAAACCCTGAATTTTAACACTTTGACCAACCGGCGAACCACCTGGAAATAGCTGTGCTGCCAATTCCGAGCCCAACATAGCTAAGCTATTTATACCATCCAACTCTTCGTCAGATAATGGTCTGCCGTAAGCAATTTTCAGACTCCAGGTATCGATTAATCCGGAGGAACCGCCAAGAATGGTAACATTTTCTGCTTTGTTGGTTCCATACTGCACGGTACGGCTAAATCCATGGTAATAGACCACACTTTGAGCCAGATTGGATCTCCGTTTGATTTCGTCCAACTCGGCAAGCTTGGGTACCGGACGGTTAAGATATTTCCACCAGGGGTAATCGGTTTCTCCCGGTGGTGGAGCCCATGGCCATTTCTGGACATACACCACATTACTACCTAACTTTTCCATGCTATTTCTGATTGTCCGCTCTAAAGAATCAATAATCGTAAAAACGGAAATAATGCAAAAAACGCCGATTGTTATCCCCAAAAGTGAGAGAAATGTTCGAAGCGGATTTACAACCAACGAGTTGTATGCAAAACGAAAACTTTCCAGAAACAGCCTTATAAATAACATAGAAGTGGTTGATTTCACCCGAAAGTTAAAACAATTTTTATTACTTTTGTGGAAAATTTATAAGGATTTATAGATGAGTAATTTAAAAAATATAAAATCTGCTTTAGTCTCAGTCTATCACAAGGACGGATTGGAGGAGATCCTACAAAAATTGCATCATTCGGGGGTTCATTTATACTCCACCGGTGGTACAAAACAATTTATTGAAGAACTGAAAATTCCCGTTTCTTCTGTCGAAGAACTCACAGGTTATCCATCCATTTTAGGTGGCAGAGTAAAGACTCTGCATCCAAAGGTATTTGGTGGTATTCTGGCTCGTAGAGAAAATGCCGAAGATCAGTCGCAACTCCTTGAATATGCCATTCCTGAAATTGATTTAGTTATCGTTGATCTGTATCCATTTGAAGCAACTGTCAAATCAGGAGCATCCGATACTGAAATAATCGAAAAAATTGATATCGGTGGTATCTCTCTTATCCGGGCAGCTGCAAAAAATTACAAGGATGTTCTGATTGTCTCGAATCAAGGTCAATATGGCAAATTATTGAATCTTCTTAATGAAAAAG
>JBBQJE010000097.1:0-11542 GCA_038325635.1 Bacteroidales bacterium | reverse complement strand
TAATGCCCTTCGACTCCGCTCAGGGCGACAAATAGTGAATAATGAATAATGAATATTGAATAATGAATAATGAATAATGAATAATGAATAATGAATAATGAATAATGAATAATGAATAATGAAAAATGAATAATGAAAAATGAAAAAAATAAGAAACTGTTGAGGTGGAAATATAACTTCCTAATTATCAACAATCAAATTATTTTTCATTTTTCACTTTTCACTTTTCACTTAAAATGCATTCGCTTTTAAATGTAGTCCTGCCTGCTCTTCGATCCCAAAAAGTAGGTTCATATTTTGAACTGCTTGTCCGGAGGCTCCTTTCACGAGGTTGTCGATACAGGAGATTATCATCAGCTGATCGCCGTGCTTTTCGAGGTACAGCAAACATTTGTTGGTATTGACAACTTGTTTCAGATCCGGATTTTCATCCGTCAAATATACAAATGGATGTGACTGGTAATAAGTCGCATACAGTTGACAGGCATCGGCCAAAGTACCCTCATATTTCGTGTACATCGTCGCAAATATGCCGCGGCTGAAATTTCCCCGAACGGGAATAAAATGTATTTGATGATTTAGATCCGGTTGTGCCTGCTTCAAACTTTGATTAATCTCACCCAAATGCTGATGATCAAATGCCTTGTAAACAGAGATATTGTTGTCGCGCCAACTAAAATGCGAAGTTCTTGAAGGTGCTTGTCCTGCCCCTGTTGAGCCGGTGATGGCATTGACATGAATGTCATCATTTATGAGACCGGCTGCAGCCAGCGGCAAAATGCCCAGTTGAATGGCAGTAGCAAAACATCCGGGATTAGCAATCCTGTTAGCCGACTGAATAGACTTCCTATTGAGTTCCGGCAATCCGTAAACAAAGGTGTTCCCATCTCTTTTAAGTCGGAAGTCGTGGCTTAGATCGATGATTTTCACTTTCTCCGGAAGGGCATTTTGCGACAAATATTCAATCGACTTGCCATGACCGGAGCAAAGAAACAACACATCAACCTGATCGGGATCTACCGCTGAAAATACGAGATCCGTCTCGCCAAACAGATCACGATGAACCGAGGATATTGGCTGATCGTTGTTGCTACTGCTCTGAATATATTTCAGTTCTGCATTCGGATGGTACAGCAGAATGCGTACTAATTCACCTGCGGTGTAACCGGCACCTCCGATAATTCCTATTTTGATTAATTTCTTTGGCATTGTTTCTATTAATTATTATTTTCCGACCATCATCGATTATTATTGATTATTATCGATTATTATCCACCATTATTGACCATTATTGACCATTATCGACCATTATCGACCATTATCGACCATTATCGACCATGGGTTTCGTTCCTTCGTCACTAAACCCATGGCTACAATACTGAAACCGCTACGCGGTAGAAACCCCGGATTTGCGGTAAAATAACATTTAATTCATTTCCAAATTTAGCCCAAATAAAAAATTATCAGAGGCGGTATTCCAAAATCGAAAATCGAAAATCGAAAATTTTATTTATTCACTGAAAAAAAGATTTTCAACTGGTTACTCAAAATTTTGGTGTAACCTTTGGCATCGTCTGCTGTCCAGCCTTTGTTCATCTCTCCGTACTGACCAAAATCGCTGTTCATCAGATCGTGTTCAGATTCGATTCCAACCAATTGGAAAGTATAAGGTAATAGTCTAATAATCACCTTTCCGGTTACATTTTCCTGGCTGCTTTCAAGAAATTTCTCCATATCGCGCATCACTGGTTCCAGATATTGTGCCTCATGAAGGAACATTCCATACCAGTTGCTCAACTGCTCTTTCCAGTATTGCTGCCATTTGGTGAGCGTGTGTTTTTCGAGCAGATGATGAGCCTTGATGATCAACATCGGTGCGGCGGCTTCAAATCCTACGCGACCCTTGATACCAATGATGGTATCACCAACATGCATGTCGCGGCCGATGGCCCAAGCCGAACCGATGGCCTCCACTTCTCGAATGGCATCAATTGGACTCAAATGAGTCTTCCCATTTACGGCTTTCAACTGACCTTTCAAGAAATCCAGCGTAAGAATTTCTTCCCCTTCTTTGGTGAGATGCTTTGGATAAGCATCTTCCGGCAGGGTCTTATTACTAGTAAGTGTTTCTTTGCCACCGATACTCGTTCCCCACAATCCCTGATTAATGGAATAAGCCATTTTTTCGAAATTAGCCTCAACGCCATGCTTACGCAAATACTCAATTTCAGCATCACGAGTGAGCTCCAGGTCGCGTGTTGGAGTCAATATTTTTATTTCAGGAGCAAGTACCTCGAAGGCTAGGTCGAACCGTATCTGATCGTTTCCAGCTCCGGTACTTCCGTGCGCAACATATTGTGCACCAATTGTTTTGGCATAATCAATCACAGCGAGTGCCTGAAAAATCCGTTCCGAACTAACTGAAATTGGATACGTATTATTTCTCATCACGTTGCCATAAACCATGTAACGAATTCCCTTGTTGTAAAAATCAGCAGTAACATCAATGGTCTTGTGCGATTTCACACCCAATGAATAGGCTTTTTTCTCAATCAAATCGAGTTCTTCTTTCGAAAACCCTCCTGTATTGGCAATTGCCGAATGAACGTCCAGCCCCCTTTCTTGGGCAAGATAAATGGCACAAAAAGAGGTATCTAAACCACCGCTAAATGCCAGAACAACTTTTTCTTTCATGTTATACTTTATATAATTTTTGTTTTAATTTTTCAATAAATTTTCAATCTATTGGGTGACGAATTGTGTTGGGAGACGATTTGTTTTTAGAAACATTTTGTTTTTAGAGACGCAAAGTATTGCGTCTCTACAGCCAATTCACCATTGTAGCGTCAATCCAAAATCGAAAATCCAAAATCCAAAATTTCAAATGGGTTATTACAGGGAGCCACATAGGGTCGTCCCTACTCCTTTCGTCGCTTCTGCAGCCATTCCTGAAACATTTCGAAAGGCATATTCATTTTTCGTTTCTCCTTCTGCCATGCCGGATCGTATAACATTCCGGTGCACAAACACTTCGAATGTTTCATTCTTAGCAGGATATCGTAGTTGACACAACTCTGGCATCCTTTCCAAAATTGTTCGTCATTGGTAAGTTCCGAAAAAGTGACCGGTCGGTACCCAAGTTCCGAATTGATTTTCATGACTGCCAGCCCAGTTGTTAATCCGAACAATTTAGCATTCGGAAATCGCTTCCGGGAAATATCAAAGGCTTTTCGTTTGATGCGGGTTGCTAATCCACAGCCACGGTAATCCCAATGAACAATCAATCCTGAGTTGGCCACATATTTCTCGTCGCTCCATGATTCAATGTAGCAAAATCCGGCAAATTTTTCACCATCAAGGGCTATAATTGCCTTACCACCAGAAATCTTATCGGCAATGTATTCGTGCGTTCTACGAGCAATACCGGTACCGCGTTCCAAGGAAGCTTTTTCGATTGTATCGTTGATTTCGTCGACATATTTTAGATGCTCCTCTCCCGCTAACATTACCTTTATTTCCGGTTTTTGCTCCTCTTTTTCTTTTTTTCTAAATATCATTTCGTTGTGCAATAGTATGATTCATTATTATACAAGCTGTTAGCAATTAGTCTCAGGTAGAGACGCAATTCATTGCGTCTGATTCATTGCGATTGTGCTTACAATTTCCCATTGCGGCGACAATCCAAAATCCAAAATCGAAAATCGAAAATTTTCAATTCTTCCATTCAGAGTTTATTCTCGAGTTTTGGCATAATCGCGACCAATGCCCTGACAACATCGTTTCTGCCAACCCCGTCACGCATGACCACCAAAATAGTATCATCACCGGCAATAGTTCCCAGTATTTCGGAGCATCCGGATTCGTCAATGGCCAAAGCGGTGCTTGGGGCAAATCCAGGCAGTGTCTTTATCACTCCCAGGTTACCCGAAAATTCAATACCCAGAACACCATCCGCCAGAAAATTAAGTCGGGATGGATTAGCTCCATTCATTTCAGGATGGAGCATTTCGTAAGAAGGCAATCGATAGGCATATCCCACCTTCGAGTCGCTCACTTTAATAACCTGTAAAGATTTCAGATCGCGCGATAAAGTGGCCTGAGTTACCTCCAATCCCATGGAAAGCAATCTTGACTGCAGATCATCCTGATTGCTGATAACCTCGCTTGAGATTATCTTTTTTATCAGCTCAAAACGTTCTACTTTATTTTTCAAAATAACTTCGTATTTGTATATTTATTCGTATTAAAATGCAAAAATATGAATTTTAATGATATTGAAATGATTTTTATGTATTTTTATATGCATTTTTTATCAAATGTTAATTATTTGTGAATATTTATAAATTCAAATGAATCGCTTTGTAAAATTGGCGGATTTAATTTACTTTTGTCACCGTGCGACAACATCCGGATATATCGATCTTGTTAACGCAAAAAATGCGTTTTTACTGCTGATAAAAAAGTAGTGAAAACGCATTTTTTTTAATCGGAAAATGATAACAAACGAATAATTTTCGATTTTCGATTTTGGATTGGCGCTGTAATGAAAAATTGCTTGTCAAGACGCAATAAAATAAACAAATGAAACGACCATAAGATAATCTTTCACACGACGGCGAATGATTATTGGGAGTTCCATCTGGGCATTAAAAAACAAAATAATAAACAGATGAAATTTAATAAAATAATATATGCGTAAAGTTAAATTGGTACTGGAAGATGGGACAACCTTTGACGGAAAATCATTCGGTTACGAAAAATCTGTCACGGGTGAAGTCGTCTTCTACACGGCCATGACCGGTTACCCAGAGAGTCTGACAGATCCTTCTTATACCGGTCAGATTTTGGTTTCGACCTATCCGATGATCGGAAATTATGGTGTGCCGGCCGACCGGAAAGAAAATGGACTTCACCGTCATTTCGAATCGGATAAAATTCACATCACCGGATTAGTGGTCGACAATTATTCTTTTGGCTACAGTCATTGGAATGCTCAGTCGAGTCTGGCCGACTGGATGATATCCCAGCAGATTCCGGGCATTTACGGAATCGACACCCGCGCGCTCACGAAAATTTTACGGGAGAAAGGTTCCATGATCGGAAAAATTGAATTTGAAGATGAGCAAATTGAAATGGTCGACCCTAATCTGATAAACCTGGTTGCCAAAGCAAGTACAGATAAAGTTGAATCCTACGGCGAAGGAGACAAAACAGTTGTTTTGGTCGATTGCGGCGTAAAAAACAACATTATTCGCTGCCTTATCAAGCGCGGCGTTAAAGTAGTAAGGGTTCCTTGGGATTACGATTTTACCTCCATGGATTACGACGGATTATTCCTTACCAATGGTCCAGGAGATCCTACCATGTGTGACATCACCGTCGAACATATCAAAACAGCCATCCGGCAAGAGAAACCAATCATGGGAATCTGTTTGGGAAACCAACTTCTTGGTCTGGCCGCCGGTTGCAAAACGTATAAACTGAAGTATGGTCACCGGAGTCACAATCAACCCGTTCTGATGTCAGGTACAAATAGGTGTTTTATCACGTCACAAAACCACGGTTATGCTATTGATCAGGCATCCTTACCTGCCGACTGGGAAACACTGTTTTACAACGTTAACGACAATACCAACGAGGGCATTCGTCATAAAACCAAGCCATTTTTCTCCACTCAGTTTCACCCGGAAGCCTCATCAGGACCGGTAGATACGGAGTTTTTGTTCGATGATTTTATCGCCAATATAAAAAAATGACAGGTTGCCAGGGGTAGAGACGCGATTAATCGCGTCTCTAAATGAACATTATCAATTATAATATTCAACAATATCATGTTAAATACCGAAATCAAAAAAGTAATCGTCCTTGGATCAGGTGCCCTGAAAATCGGAGAAGCCGGAGAATTTGACTATTCAGGCTCACAAGCATTAAAAGCATTGAAAGAGGAAGGTGTATATACCATCCTGATCAATCCGAATATTGCCACCATTCAGACTTCCGAGGAGATTGCCGATAAAATATATTTCCTCCCGATTACGGCCTATTTTGTCGAAAAGATCATCCAAAAAGAGAAACCGGATGGCATTTTGCTGGCCTTTGGCGGACAAACAGCGCTCAATTGCGGTGTTGATCTTTTTCGTCAGGGAATCCTTGATAAATACAATCTGAAGGTGGTCGGAACGCCGGTTCAATCCATTATTAATACCGAAGACCGCGAAATATTCTCGGGCATTTTGCACGAGATCGATGTGTTGACACCCCGCAGCGTTGCCTGTACCTCGATCGAACAAGCAAGAGCAGCTGCCATTACACTGGGATATCCGCTCATTATCAGGGCTGCATACACCTTGGGCGGACTCGGTTCGGGATTTTGCTCGAATGAAGAGGAGTTGAACAAATTAGCCGACAATGCTTTCTCTTATTCCGGTCAGATCTTAGTGGAAGAATCTATTAAAGGCTGGAAAGAAGTTGAATATGAAGTAGTTCGTGACCAATACGACAACTGTATCACCGTGTGTAACATGGAGAATTTTGATCCACTCGGCATCCATACCGGTGAATCTATTGTTGTCGCTCCCTCACAAACATTATCGAACGACGAATACCATAAATTGCGCGCACTCTCGATCAAAATTATCCGTAAAATCGGCGTGATCGGCGAGTGCAACGTTCAATTTGCCCTCGATCCAAATTCGGAAGATTACAGGGTGATCGAAGTAAATGCACGTCTATCCAGATCTTCGGCCCTCGCTTCCAAAGCAACCGGCTATCCGCTGGCATTTGTGGCGGCCAAACTCGGACTTGGTTACGGGTTGCATGAATTAAAAAATTCGGTTACCAAGGAAACCACTGCTTGTTTTGAACCCGCCCTCGACTATTGCGTGGTAAAAATACCACGTTGGGACCTTGGAAAGTTTGTTGGAGTATCTAAGAACCTGGGATCCAGCATGAAATCGGTAGGCGAAATCATGGCCATCGGTCGCAACTTCGAGGAGGCGATCCAAAAAGGTCTCCGTATGATCGGAATCGGGATGCACGGCTTCGTTGGCAATCGCGGTGATATGGAAATAATTGACATTGATGAAGAGCTTAACAATCCAACCGACCGTCGTATTTTCGCTATCGCGGAAGCTTTCCACAAAGGATACAGTGTTGATAAAATCTGGGAAATCACGCGGATAGACAAATGGTTTTTGATGCGGTTGGAGAATATTTATCAGTTGCGAACTCAGTTAATTGGGTTCAACACGCTTGAAAATCTACCTGCAGATTTGCTACTTGATTCCAAAAAACTAGGCTTTTCTGACTTTCAGATTGCTAGGATTGTCCTGAAATCATCCGAAAAGGATATGAATGTTGAGAGTTTGAAGGTTCGGGAATACCGCAAAACACATGGAATTCTGCCTTGGATCAAACAGATTGACACCCTTGCCGGGGAATATCCGGCACAAACAAATTACCTCTATGTGACCTACAACGGATCGGAGCACGATGTTGATTTTGCGCATGATAATAAATCGATCATCGTATTAGGTTCTGGTGCTTACCGCATTGGTTCATCTGTCGAGTTCGACTGGTGTTCTGTTAATGCGGTAAATACCATCCGCAAAGAAGGTTTCAGGGCGATTATGATCAACTACAATCCGGAAACTGTTTCGACCGACTACGACAATTGCGACCGTCTCTATTTTGATGAACTTTCCCTGGAAAGGGTTTTAGATATTTGTGACCTAGAAGATCCAAAAGGCACTGTTTTGTCGATGGGAGGACAGATTCCAAACAATTTGGCGATGAAACTTCATGCGATGAATGTGCCAATTTTGGGCACCACTGCCGAAAAGATCGACAACGCAGAAGACCGCAACAAATTCTCGGCGATGCTCGATAAGCTGGAGGTAGATCAACCTAGATGGAGCCAATTGACGACGATTGAGGAGATTTTTAAATTTGTGGATGAAGTTGGATTTCCGGTACTAATTCGCCCATCGTATGTCCTCTCCGGCGCGGCAATGAATGTTGTCTCCAACCGCGATCAGCTGGAACATTTCCTTGAATTGGCAGCGCATGTATCGAAAGAGCATCCTGTTGTGGTCTCTGAGTTCATCGAGAATGCCAAGGAAATTGAGGTAGATGCAGTAGCCAAAGATGGTGAAATTGTGGCGTATGCCTTGTCTGAACACGTCGAGTTTGCCGGAGTACATTCGGGCGATGCCACCATTGTTTTCCCTCCTCAGAAACTATACGTGGAAACCATCCGCCGTATCAAAAAAATATCCAAAAAAATCGCCAAAGCACTCGAAATAACCGGTCCTTTCAATATTCAGTATCTGGCAAAAGACAACGATATCAAAGTAATCGAATGCAATCTGAGAGCCTCACGGTCGTTCCCATTTGTTTCCAAGGTATTGAAGACCAATCTGATCGAGATTGCGACCAAAGCAATGCTGGATGTGCCTTTCGATAAGCCCGACAAATCTCTGTTTGAATTGGATTATGTGGGTGTGAAAGCAGCACAGTTCTCATTCCACCGACTTTTGAATGCCGATCCGGTTTTGGGTGTCGACATGGCCTCAACCGGTGAAGTTGGCTGCATTGGCGAAAATTTCTATGAGGCCTTGCTAAAATCTATGCTCTCAGTGGGTTACCGCATTCCAAAGAAAAGTATCCTGATCTCCTCCGGACCGGTAAGGGGAAAAATTGAACTTTTAGCAAGCGCTAAGATGTTGATAGAAAGAGGATTCACCATTTATTCCACAGGTGGCACTCATCATTTCTTTCAAGAGAATGGTGTCGAAACAGAGAAAGTTTACTGGCCCGACGAGGAGGATATGTCACCAAATACGCTGGAACTGATCAAGCAGCGCAAGATCGAAATGGTCATCAACATTCCAAAAGACCATACAAAACGGGAGTTATCGAACGGATACCGCATCCGCCGGAATGCCATCGACTTCAATATCCCACTAATCACCAATGCCCGCGTTGCAAGCGCCTTTATTTATGCTATCTGCAAACTGGATTTGGATGATATTAGCATTAAATCGTGGGACGAGTATAAATGAAAAATGAAAAGTGAAAAATGAAAAATGATCAAAATTGCAATTTTTCATTTTTCACTTTTCACTTTTCACTTATTTTTAATACTTATTGTTATCTTCGTTTTTCGTTACTAACATAACTTTAAGTAAGCATGGATCTATTTGCAGCACAAGAAGTCACCAAATCCTATTCAAATTTTAAAGCACTTTCCGAAGTTTCCATTTCTGTTCCGGAAGGTACTGTTTTCGGATTGCTTGGGCCCAACGGGGCAGGTAAAACGACGCTGATCCGCATCATCAACCAAATTACAGCTCCCGATAGCGGAACGATCTGGTTCGAAGGACGCAAAATGAAAGAGGATGACATTTACAAAATTGGCTACCTGCCTGAAGAACGCGGGTTGTACAAGAAAATGAAAGTCGGCGAACAAGCGCTCTACCTTGGTATGTTAAAAGGACTTTCCCGCAAGGATGCCATGCGAGAACTTAAAATCTGGTTTGAGAAATTCGAGATCATCTCGTGGTGGGATAAAAAAGTGATGGAGCTATCGAAAGGGATGCAGCAGAAAGTTCAGTTTATCTGTACTGTCTTGCACCGGCCTAAGCTGATGATCTTCGATGAACCCTTTAGCGGCTTTGACCCAATCAATTCTGAAATAATGAAGCAGGAAATACTGCGGATGAAGAAAGAGGGTGCCACCATCATATTTTCTACCCATAACATGGAATCAGTAGAAGAATTATGCGATCATATTGCCCTGATCGATAAGTCAAAGAAGATACTGGATGGCCCAACGCTGAATATCCGTGAACAATATAAATCAAACATCTTTGATGTCTCTTACAAAGGCGATTATACTAATATTGAACAGAAATTTACCGACAAATATTCCATTCTTTCGCACGATGAAACAGGCAGGACCAATACCCTCAAAATCCAATTTTTGAATGGCAGCAACTCCGGAAGCCTCATCAAAGATCTGGTAGAGCATGTTGAAATAGTGTCCTTCAATGAGCTGATACCCAGCATGAATGAAGTATTCATCAAAGTAGTAAAACAAAACACTTAACCAAACGACATGAGCAAAATAGGATTAGTTCTCACAAGAGAATACACCACAAGAGTTAGAAAGAAGTCATTCATTATCATGACAGTCCTGATGCCTGCACTAATGGCTGCCATGTTTATTCTACCAGCCTACTTCATGTCGCAGGACGATACAAAAGAAAGAAGTATTGCCGTGTACGATGGTTCTTCCGTCTTGTTGGGACAATTGGAAAGTAATAAATATACCAAGTATCAATTTATTGAAAAGGCAGACTATGAGAAGATAAAGGACAATTTAAAGGCTACACAATATTATGCGTTACTTGTAATCCAGGATAATATCCTCACTACTAACACTGTCCAACTAATTTCTGCCAGCAATATTCCTTTCGATCTTAAAAACCAGATTCAGAATAAAATTAAGTCTGTGATCGAAAAGGAGAAAATGGCAGATGTAATCAAACAAACTGCTATTCCCGATCTCGAAGCCAGGATCAAGGCGACAAAAACATCCATCAATGTTAATACGATAAGACTGGGAGAAAGCGGCGAGGCCAAAAAAAGCTCCACTGAGATTGGCATGATTCTGGGATATATCTTCGGATTCGTTATTTATATGTTCATCCTTCTGTATGGTCAAATGGTGATGCAGGGTGTTATGGAAGAGAAGCAAAGCCGTATCGTTGAGGTCATTATATCCAGCGTAAAACCATTTGATCTGATGATGGGAAAAATCGTTGGTATCGCCCTCGTTGGGCTGACTCAATTAGCAATATGGATCGTTCTTGGCGTTGCCATCATCTCCGGTGCTCAAAAACTGATGCCCGGGCCGCAGAAGATTGGAGCGGCTCAGGAAATTATGGCACAATCATCACAAATAGCCGGACAGGCATCCACACCTGCCCAAATGGACAAAATGCAGGATATACTGGCATCACTTGGTTCGGTTAATTTCCCACTGATCATCGGTTGCTTCATCTTTTTCTTTATCGGAGGATACTTGTTATATAGCTCTTTGTTTGCTGCCGTTGGCTCTGCAGTGGATGCTGTCGAAGATGCGCAGCAGTTTATGATGCCAATCATGATGCCGATCATTTTGGCAATAATCGTAATGATGAGTGCCATAAAAAATCCGGAGGGGGCTACTGCCTTCTGGTTCAGTATTATTCCGTTCACTTCGCCGGTGGTAATGATGGCAAGAATTCCTTTCGGGGTACCGGCCTGGCAGCTGATTCTTTCAATGGCCTTACTGATAATTACTTTTGTCATCATGGTTTGGGCTGCAGGAAAAATTTATCGTACCGGCATATTAATGTATGGCAAAAAAGCATCTTGGAAGGAGTTGGGAAAATGGCTGACTTACAAGTCATAAATGCCGTTATCGACTTAGGTACCAATACCTGCAATCTCTTGATTGCTGAGACTTTAGAGAGTAGGACTTTCAGGGTACTGCATG